>JBKJJS010000213.1:0-9166 GCA_046597895.1 Ilumatobacteraceae bacterium | reverse complement strand
GCAGCGCGATGAGTCCAGGCGCCGCTACATCGACTACCTGACCGCTGAACTTCTCGGCATTGACACGACCGACACGGCAGCATTGGCCCAGCACGCCATCGATGCGCTCACTTCGTGGCGTCGTGACGGCGCGGCGAAGCTGTGCGGGTGCAGCTGCCACCCGCGATTGCCCGAGAGCGACTTTCACGACTACGGGTTCGGTTGCGTCTGCACTCAGAGTCGCGAGGACACCAGTCGCGGATGGGCCGAGTGGGAAGCCGAACGAGACGCGTTCTGGGCCTCACCCGAAGGCCTCGCAGTCGAGGCTGAGCGAGCCGCGCAGGAGGCCGCTCTCGACGAGTGGCTGACATCCAATTCCGATGTCACCGTCACTCGGCACGGCGGCGTCGTTCCGGAACAGTGGATGGGGAGCATCGACGGCCACACCTTCTACTTCCGCGAGAGGCACGAACAGTGGACGATCGAACTCGACCTCCGCCCGACGGGCCGCGTGTCCAAAGTGTGGGTCGGCGGCGACTTCGACGACGAGACCAGCTTCAAGTTCCGCAAGATCGAAGACGGCGACGTCATCGCCGAAGGCACGACGCGCGCCGCCGGCTACGGCGAGACGCCGCTCGATCGAATCCGGTTCATCACCCGCACGGTCCGCACCCACCTCGGACGTGAGGGCTGCCCAACCCACGCCGGAGCAGTCATCGACGACCTTCAGCTCCTACTCGGCAACCTTCTGCGGTGGTGTCCCACATGCGGAAGCCGGCTCGACGATCGGTAGGTACATCAGGGCGGGAGCGTGCGCAGAAAAGAACGCTGGCGGCGGGGCGTACCAGAATGGACCCCGTGGCCGAGTGTCACGCCGCCAGTTGAACGAGGAGATCCGATGACCCCCGCCATGACTTCCCACGACGCGTCGAACGCTCCCCGGCTGGAGGACCGAGCCTCCATCGCGGAGCAGATGTACCGCTACGCGCGCGCCACGGACTGGCTGGAAACGGAGCGACACCGAGATGTCTTCGCCGACGGGTGTGTGTTCGCCTCACCGCACAGTGGCGACATGCGAGGCCCGGACGCCGTCGTCGAGTGGATGAACCGAGTGCTCCCGCAGTTCGAGGCGACCCAACACCTGATCGGCAACATCTCGATCACCTTCACGAGCGACACCACTGCCGACGCCGTCAGCTACGTGCGCGCCTGGCACCGCCACCGGGACCTGACCAAGCCCGACATGATCCTGTGGGGCGAGTACCACGACCGCTGGATCCTCGTCGGTGGCACCTGGCGGATCGCCGTTCGCCGAGTCCAAGAGGCGGGCATCGAGCCCCGCCGCGACGGCGGTCTCCCCAACGCGAGGCGGGCCAAGGGCTGAGGCCAGAGCCCGCCTCGGCGTCGGGCGTATCCAGTCAGAAGATTCCGCAGCTCACCGATGACCATCATGTTGGTGTCGCCGTCGAAGTTCACGGTGGCGTCAGCGTCTGGGCGTTGTCGCCGCGGGCGCTCGAGGCCGAGGGGGCGAGCCCGATGGCGAGTGCGACGACTGGGGCTGCGATGAGGGTGATGAGTGAACGGCGCATGATGCGTCTCCTTGGTGCAGAGCCGGTCGGCTCCTCGCGGTTTTTCGCGAGACGTCGCTCAGGGGCCGTCGGGCGGCGCGACCGGAAGTTGTCGTCAACATCAGACCTCCGTCGGGCAGCAGACCTCGAGCTCCATGCCGTCCGGATCGCGGAAGAACAACGACCACTCTCCACCCAACCGTTGGACGTCGCCGACCTCTTGGGAGCCGGCTTCCACGAGGCGCTGCCTGACGACGTCAAGCGTGGCGCGGGAGTCGACGGCCAACGCGTAGTGGTCGATAGCGCCCCGCCCACCCTGCCGGCGTCGCTCCCCGATGATTTCCTCGGCGGGCACTTCAAAGATGTTCAGCGCGGCACCGCCGCCGAGGTCGAGGATCTTCATCCACGGGTGATCATCACGCCTGGGCACCTCGAACCTGACCACGGCGTCGAAGGCCTGCTCGTAGAAACGCACGGTCAGGTCCATGTCGGTGGTGAGGGTCGCCACGTGATTGAAGCCGGTTGTCAGAGGCACTGGGCGTCCTTTCGCGTCGGACTGCGGACCAGCCCATTGGAACAGTCTTCCGCAGTTCCGATCTCGATTGTGATCCACACCGCGGTGCATCGACGACGAGGGGGAGATTGTGCTGTCGCCATATCGGATCATCGACCTCACCGACGAACGCGGGCAACTCGCCGGCGCAATATTGGCCATGCTCGGCGCCGAGGTGATCGCCATCGAACCACCGGGCGGCTCATCGAGCCGGGCACTCGGGCCCTTCGCCGGCGACGTCGCCCATCCGAATGGCAGCCTCCAACACTGGGCGTACAACCGTGGCAAGCGATCGGTGGTGCTCGACCTCGCCGAGTCGCCCACCGATCGTGACGAGTTCCGCCGGTTGGTTGCGGGCGCTGACGTCCTCATCGACTCAGCCGTTCCCGGAGCGCTGGCGACGCTCGGCCTCGGTGATGCCGAACTCTCGGCGTTGAACCCCGCTCTCGTCCATGCCTCGCTCACCCCGTTCGGTCAAGACGGCCCGAAGGCACAGTGGGCGGCCACCGACCTCACCGTATGGGCCGCCGCCGGGCCGTTGGTGCTCACGGGCGACAACGACCGGGCGCCGGTGCGCGTACCGCTCGGCCAAGCGTTCGCCCACGGTGCCGCCGAGTTGGCCGGGGCGGTGGTAGCGGCGTTGTACGAGCGCGGCCGCTCGGGACACGGCCAGCGCATCGATGTGTCGGCACAGCAGGCGGCCGCCCAAGCAACTCAGTCCAACAACCTTGCGGCCCCGAACAATTCTCCCCCGACCGGGCGTGGCGCGGGAGGGGTTCAAGTAGGCCCGTTCTTCGTCAAGTTGTGCTGGCCGTGCCAGGACGGTGACGTCTCGATCACGTTCCTCTTCGGCACGGCGATCGGACCGATGACGCGCCGCCTCATGCACTGGATCCACGAGGAGGGGTTCTGCGACGAGGCCACGCGCGACAAGAACTGGGAGGCCTACACGGAACAGCTGTTCACCGGCGTCGAGCCGCCCGAGGAGTACGAGCGGGTCAAGGACGTGGTCGCCGCGTTCTGTGCCGCCAAGACGAAGGCCGAACTCCTGGAAGGTGCCATGGCGCGTCGGTGCCTGATCGCGCCGGTCAACACGATCGAAGACGTCGTCGGCCTTCCGCAGTTCGCGGAGCGAAGCTACTGGGAGGATGTGGCGGGTGTTCGGTATCCCGGAGCGTTCGCGAAGCTGAGTGGCTCGCCATTGGCGGTACTCGGCCCACCGCCGAACCTCGGGGCTGATACCACCGCGGTGCGCGCCGAACCGCCCCGCTCCCCCTCGGCGCCGCCGCCCGTCCTTCCGGCGTCGACCGCCCGACCGCTCCAAGGTGTGAAGGTCCTCGACCTCATGTGGGTCATGGCCGGCCCCGCCGGGACCAGGGCACTGGCCGACCTCGGCGCCACGGTGGTGCGCGTCGAATCCGCCCGCCGCGTCGATACCGCCAGGACTCTCATCCCTTTCAAGAACGGCGAGAACGGCCTCGAAACGTCCTGCCTGTTCGCGAACCTGAACGCCGGCAAGCTCGGGCTCTCGGTGGACCCGTCGACACCGGAAGGCCGTGAGGTCATCCTGGACCTCGTGAGGTGGGCCGACGTGGTCACCGAGAGCTTCTCACCCAGGGCCATGGCGGCATGGGGTCTGGACTACGCCACGTTGCGCGAGGTGAACCCATCGATCGTGATGTTGTCGAGTTGCCTGTTCGGCCAGACGGGCGCCCTCTCCGGTTTCGCCGGATACGGCACGATGGCCGCCGCCATGTCCGGCTTCTTCGGGATCACGGGGTGGGCAGACCGTGCGCCGTGCGGTCCGTTCGGCGCCTACACCGATTACATCGCGCCTCGCTTCGCCAACGTCGCGCTGTTGGCCGCGATCGACCACCGGCGCCGCACGGGCGAGGGCCAGTACATCGACTTCGCCCAGGCCGAAGGGGCCATCCACGCCCTGGCCCCGGCGATCCTCGACCACACGGTCAACGGCCGCGTGTGGGAGCGCACGGGCAACGCCGACCCCCATCACCACCCCCATGGCGTGTTCCGAAGTGCCGGCGACGATCACTGGGTCGCCATCGCATGTGCCACCGACGATCAACGCGAGTCGCTCGCCACGCTGATCGGTGGGCTGGACGACGTCGCCATCGAGCAATGGACCGCATCGCGCTCCCCCGACGAGGCCACCCACCAACTCCAGGCGCTTGGCATCCCGAGCCACGGCGTCCAGAACAGCGCGGAAGCAGTCGCCGACCCACAGATGATCCATCGGCGCCACTTCCGCACCACCGAACACCCCATGATGGGCGAGATCGTGCTGGAGGGCCCGCGGGTCGTCTACTCGCGCACCCCGGCCGAGATGACCGGCCCCGGACCGACGCTGGGCCAGCACACCGTCGAGATCCTCACCGAGATCCTCAGCTACGACGAGGACCGCCTCGTGACGCTGCTCACCTCCGGCGCGCTCGAGTAGGGCACTATCACATCGCGCTAGCATCTATGTATGGCGTCCAGCCGCACTACCTTCACACTCGATGATGAGCTCGCCGAGCAGGCACGTCGGCTCGACATCAACGTCTCCGCCGCCGCCCGTGAGGGAGTGGCCGCCGCGGTGCGAGCAGCGTTGGCCACGGCCGACCGAGCCGCGTACGAGCGATACCCGGAACGCCTCGACCCGTTCTGGAGCGAGGCCGAACGGTGGGGAGAGCCGTGACTCGCTCCGAGATCTGGTTGGCTCAGGTCGGGCGCAAGACCCGACCTGTGCTCGTCCTCACCCGCCCCGAGGTGATCGACGTCCGCCAGTTCGTCACAGTCGCCGAGATCACGACCCACCTTCGCGGCATCTCCGCCGAGGTCACCTTCGATCATCGCTCCGCCGGGCTGGATCATCCGTCGGTCATCAACTGCGACGGACTACACACCATTTCGCAGTCATCGCTGACCCGTCGCGTGGGTGCCGTCGATGTCGGCACCATGAGCGCGGTCTGCCGGGCCATCAGCGTCGCCCTCGGCTGCTGAGCACACTCAGCCGCAGGCGCCGCTGGCGAGTGCATCGGTGATCTCGTCGTCGCTCAGGTGGAGGATGTCCGCCAGCACCTCGTAGGTGTGCTCGCCGAGGCACGGTGCCGGGAACCGCGGCCCGTTGTCGTAGCCCTGGATCGTGAACTGATGGCCTTCGTAGGGCACCTCGCCCATCTCAGGGTGCTCAAGAGGCCGGAAGAAGCCGCGGTGCGCGAGCTGCGGATCCTTCATGAGGTCGCTGGAGCGCTGCACCATTCCGGCGGGGACACCGTTGGCTTGGAGGAGCGCCATGAGCGCCGGCGGCTCATGGGTCGATGTGAACTCCCCAAGCTCACGGTCGACGAGGGCGATCCGTTCGCGCCGGCCCGCCAGCGTGGCGAGGGCGGGGTCCATCGCCCAGGCCGGCTCGCCGAGCACCCCGCGCAACGCCGCCCATTGGGTGTCGGTCTCGACGGCGATAGCGCACCACTCGTCGACGCCGGCGCAAGGGTAGGCGTCGTGCGGCACAGCGTCCGGCGCGAGATTGCCTGCCCGGCGCGGTGACACGCCGCAGACCTGCACGTCGAGAAGTTCCGGCGCCAGGAAGTGCAGCGCTGACTCCATCTGGGCCTGATCGATGAACTGGCCTTCGCCCGTGCGGCGCCGATGGTCGAGCGCCGCCATCAACGTGGTCGCGAGGAAGCGGGGCGCGATCGTGTCGGTGTAGGCGTTGAACGGTCCGCCCGGGGGACGATCGTCCCAGCCGGTGATCTCGTAGAACCCGCTGGCGGCAGCGGCGTGGTAGCCATAGCCCGCGAGCGTCCGGGCCGGGCCGGTCTGGCCGAGCAGGCAGGTCGTCGCCATGATGATGTCCGGGTTCAGCGAGCGGGCGACGTCGTAGCCGAGGCCGATCTCGTCCATCGTTCCGGCCGTGAACGAGTCGAGCGCGATGTCGCACCACGCCAGCAGACGCTTGGCGATCTCGTGACCCTCTGGGTGTTTCAGGTTCAGTTGCAACGACATCTTGGACGTGTTGAAGGAGCCGAAGAACTGGCAGCGGTTGATGCCGGGGATGTCGTCCTTGAATGGCCCGACGAGCCGGAGCCGGTCGGCGGGGTTGTCGGTCTCGATGTGGACGACCGTGGCACCGTGGTCGGCGAGCGCCTTGGCGGTGATCGGGCCAACGCCGATCCACGAGAAGTCCGCCACCTTGACGCCGTCGAGCGGCAGCCGATTCGTGCGGTGGGTCGCCACCCGTTCAGAGGCCGCGGGGGTTGGCGCGGCGGCGGGCGCGGCTCCTCCGAGTACCTCGGCCGTGTGCTCGCCGACGTCGGGCGCGGGACGGTTCCACCGGACCGGTGTGCGTGACGCCTTCACGAACGGCCCAGCGGCGTGCAGGGTACGGCCGCTCGGCAGCGTGATGGAATCCCAGTACTCCCGTGCGGCCAGTTGGTCGAATGCCAGCACGTCCGCCGCCGTGTTCACCGGAGCGAGCGTGACACCACGGGCAATCCCGCCGTCGAGCAACTCCGCCTTGCGGTGCTGGCGCGTGAACGTCGTGATGGCCGCTCGCACCTCCGCGAGCGAATAGGTCAGCTGACCCGCGGTCAGCAGGCGCCCCTCGTACGTGGTCCAGTCCTCGGCCTCGGCCCACTGAGGCGTGACGGCACCGCGCTCCACCATCCACGGGATGAGCCCCCGCAGCGTGGCGGTTGTGGCGATGAGGCACACCTCACCATCGGCACACGGGTATACGAGCGGTGTCACGAGCGTGCTGAGTTGGAGCACGGTGCCGTTGCGCTCGATGTTCCGGCCCTGGATGGCGTGGGCGATCATCGCGTTGAGTCCGGTCCAGAACACGGCCGCCTGTACTGAGACGTCGACGAACTGCGCATCGCCGGTCTGGAGCCGACGCTCATGGGCCACGAGCGCACCGAGCGCGCTCTCCGCTGCGGCGTGATGCCACGTCTGGGGCACCGTGACGCGCACTGGTCGCCGGTCGCTGTCTCCGTTGAGCGCCATCGCCCCGCCCATCGCCGACAGTGTCAGGTCCGTCGTCACATGGTGGGCATACGGCCCGGTCTGACCGAACGGGGAGATGGCGACATAGACGAGATCGGGTCGCACGTTCCGAAGTTCATCGAAACCCAGACCCCGGCCATCCATCACACCTGGGCCGGCGTTCTCGAACAGGAAGTCCGCGCTCGCTACGAGCGAGAGAAGGTCACGACGACCGGCAGCACTCTCCAGGTCGAGCACGACACTGCGCTTGCCTCGGTTGAAGGCGTGAAAGTGCAGGCTCGCCAGCGCAGGTGGTTGATCGGGGTCGAGGGGCCTTTCCCCGCGCGACGCCGAGCCCCCGGGCGGCTCCACTTTCACGACGTCGGCGCCGAGACCGGCGAGCACGAACGACGCGAGTTCGGCCCGTCCATCGGTGAGATCGAGCACTCTGTAGGGCGCCAGCGCACCCACCGTCGTTGGCATACCGCGCATGCTCCCACGGCCAACCGAACTGTGCCACACCCCCGTGCGCATCATTCCGACATGAGCAACAACACGAACAACGCCATGCGTAACCGCCAGTACATCTCGGACTGCATCGACGGTCCCGGCTTCGCCATGTTCTCAGTCGGCTACGGCGAGTGCTCGGTGCCCGGCTGCCGCTGCGAGGCGGAAACCGAGCCCTGGAGCTACACGATCGGCAGGGTCGAATTGGGCCAGCCGGAATTCGTCGTGCTCGGCCTGCCGCCCGACATGGCGGTGGCCCTCGCCAACTGGGTCCACCGCCGATGGGATGTCAGGCCATCGCTGGCGCAGCGCCCGGCCCGGTTCCCGCACGGGCACCTCGTCCGGATCGATCCAGTGCCGAGTACGTGGGTGACGTCCGACCCCAACCGCATGGGCCAGTGGTTCGGCTACTACGAGGGCATGGCCGACCTCCCTGGGTACCCGGATGTCGTGCAACTGGTCTCAGCCGACCACTACGGACGCTTCCCTGATGACCCTCGCTGTAACCGGTTCGTCGTGGCCAGCCAACCGCTGCTGGCGCAAGACCCGCTGAGCTACCCCAGTCCGTACGTCGAGTGACGGACGAGGATCCCCGCTCAGCACGACCTGAGGAGCGAGCGCGAGCGTCAAAGGCCAGCGGTTCCAACCCGTGGGCGGACAGCACCCGGGTAGGAGCCCGCATGATCACACGTCAGTCGACCGCCTCTTCGCGGGGTTCGAGCGTCAACGAGACGGAGTTGATACACCAGCGCTGATCGGTGGGCACCGGAAACCCCTCGCCCTGAAAGACATGACCGAGGTGGGATCCGCACGCCGCGCAGCGCGCCTCGACCCTCGGATAGCCGAGCAGCCGATCCTCCAGCAGCACGACGGCATCGTCACTGATCGGCGCATAGAACGACGGCCAGCCACAGCCTGAATGGAACTTGGTCGCGCTGCGGAACAACTCGTTGCCGCAGGCCCGACATCGGTAAACCCCAACGGTGTTGGCATCGGTGTCATCGCCGGTGAATGGCCGTTCCGTCCCGGCCCGCCGGAGCACGTCGTACGCCAGCGAATCGAGACGCGCCTGAAGCTCTTCGTCATCGAGCTGCACGGGATACGCAAGCCCGTCCGGTCGCGTTCGTGAGATGTCACCGCTCATGTCGTCCTCCGCTCTCTTCGGCGGATGTCACGCTACGCGAATCCAGGTCGGTGTGAGACCGAGATGTCGTTGAGGGGAGCGCTGGCCAGCAGTAGGGGTGGGGGCTGCGGTCCCGTGCGTCAGCCGCGTCAGCATCGAAGAAGTCGAACACCTTCTCGATCCGCAACAGCGTCCGCTCCCAACCGGGGGGCGGCGGCTGGACCGGGTCCCGGTGCGCGCTGAGGTGGTCGAGCCGGGCCATCAGGACGTCCCGTTGGTAGGCCGCCCACCGCTCTCGACCAGCCGCGTAGTCCGGACGGTCCAGATAGGCGACGACCACTGTGTCGCCATGGAGGTGGCGACGACGCGCCTCGCCATCGGAGGTCGGCATCTTCGGCCCGGAGCCCGTCACCGACCGGAGCTGACTCACGGTGATCGAGGCGTTGTAGC
>JBKJJS010000088.1:0-4423 GCA_046597895.1 Ilumatobacteraceae bacterium | reverse complement strand
GCCGACAGCGACCTGATCTTGGTATTCGACGAAGGAGGCATCACCGGCCATCCCGACCACATCCAGGCAACCGCGGCAGCGATGGCCGTCGCCGACCGTCTCGACCTCCCGGTGCTCGCGTGGACCCTCAGCAGTCAGGTCGCCGACGCACTGAACGGCGAGTTCAACGGTCGCTTCGTGGGGCGGGCCGAGAATGAGATCCACGTACGACTTCCGGTCGAGCGCAGCCGGCAGCGGGCCGCGATGCGATGCCACGACAGCCAGCTCACCGGAAACCCGGTTCCCGAGCGGCGCCTCGCCCTCACCGGCGACATCGAACCGCTCCGGTTCCTGCGGCGACCAAACTCGACGACCCACAGGAAGGGCACGACCTGATGACCGACCCGAACAACAGAGGAGACCACCGATGAAGTTCTTGAAGATCCCGAGCGTTGCCGCACATGTCGATGACATCTGTGTGTTGGCGAAGGTGCTACACGCGGCGCAGGTCCTGTGATGGTGTCGACTACATCTCAGACGGTGCTGGTGGCCGGTGGCGGGATCGGCGGGATCGCCACGGCGAATCGTCTTCGGCGTCGGCTCGACCGTCGCCATCGTGTCGTGCTCATCAACCGCGACCCGGACTTCACCTTCGCTGCGTCTTACCTGTGGGTGATGACTGGTGCACGCCGCCCTGCCCAGATCACGCGTCCCTTGCGGCGATTGGAGCGCCGAGGCATCGAGCTGGTCATCGGGGACGTGAGCGACATCGATCCTGCTACGCGAACCGTGACCGTCGGTGACCAGCGGCTGACTGGCGACCACTTGGTCGTCAGCCTCGGCGCTGATTGGGTAACCGACCGCATTCCCGGGCTGGCCGAACACGGTCAGACCTTCGCCACCTTGGGCGGCGCGGAACGACTGGCCGGAGAACTCCGACGCGTCGAGACGGGCCGAATCGTCGTCGTCACCGCCGCACCCCTGTACAAGTGCCCGGCAGCGCCCTACGAAGCCGCCCTGCTGATCGACGCCGGCCTACGAGCGAGGGGAGTACGCAACCGCGTCGAGGTCGCCGTTCGCAGCGCCGAACCCGCACCGATGCCCGTCGCAGGGGCCGACGTGTCTGCCGCGGTGACGATGCTGCTGTCCGAACGGCACATCGATTACCAGCCGGGTCGACAGATCACGGGTGTGGAGCCCGGCAGTGTGCAGTTCGGCGCCACCAGCGAGCGCGCCGACCTGGTCGTGTACATGCCTCCGATCGTGGCCCCACCGGTCATCGCCAACTCCGCCCTGGCCGCCGACGACGGCTGGATCCACGCCGATCGATCCACGCTCACCACCGCCTTTCCCGACGTCTACGCGATCGGGGACAACACCCACATCATCCTCGGCATCGGCAAGCCACTTCCCCGCGCTGGCGTCTTCGCGCACGGGCAAGCGCACGTGATCGCGGACACGATCAGCGCTGTCATCTCCGGCGCGCCGACACCAACGGGCTTTGATGGGCACGGCGGCTGTTTCATCGAGACCGGAGGCGGGCGTGCCGCCTACGGAGCCGGCAACTTCTACGCCGACCCGGCCCCGGCGGTGACCTTGCACGATCCAGGTCGTCGCTGGCACTGGGGCAAGGTGGCCTTCGAGCAACAAGTCATGCGGCGGTGGCTGTGAGAACGAACGAAGCTGCACCAGCTCCGATGACATGTCATCGAATCAAGCGCAGATCCGCCTCGGACGCGAAGCTCTCCACCCCACGGGCATTGTCAGAAGCCATCCGAGGGCGAACAGGTCGGGTCGCCCGGACCCGGGTCGGGTTCGTTGGGTTGCTGGGTCTAGACATCCCACGGGCGGTTGAAGTCAAGCGGCTTGTTGTTGTCGGTGTGCCCAGGCGGTGTGTTCGTCGTAGAGGGTTTGGTGGCGTAGGCAGCCGTGGAGGATGCCAACGAGCCGGTTGGCGAGCGCGCGGAGTGCACGGTTATGGGTGTCACCGCGGGCGCGGTGTTGGTCGTAGAACGCTCTGGCTCCGGGGCTCGAGGTGAGCGTGGCGAATGCCCATAGGTAGCAGGCGTCAGAGAGCCGTTTGTTGCGGGCGTAGCGGGCAAGCACGACGTGGTGTTTGCCTGATGCGCGGGTGATGGGTGACATGCCGGAGTAGTTCTTGCGAGACTTGGCATCTGCATAGCGGTTCGGGGCATCCCCGAACTCTGCGAGCACCCGGGCGCCGAGTGTCATCCCCAGTCCTGGCAGGGAACGGATGATCTTGGCGTCCGGGTGCTGTTCAAAACGGTCGGCCAGCTTTGCCTCGAGGCCGTTGATCTGGGTGTTCAACTCGACGATCACCGCAACCAACGCTGCAACGGTGGCACCCATTGCGTCAGCGATCAGATCGGGCGCGGCGAGCTGCTCGGCTCGCAAAGCGGTCTGGATCTCGACAGCTCGTTGCTCGATGCGTCTCTGCCGGCCCCCACGTCGCAACGCAGCTTGGATCTTCGACAACGACAGATGCCGACCAGCCGTCGGGGTCGACGCGATCGCCAAGATCGCCAACGCGTCACGACCGGCGAGCTCATCGAACGCGTCGAGCGCGGCCGGGTAGAACTCGCGCAGCATCGAACGCAGCTGGTTCGTCTGACGCTGCCTGGTCCAGATCATCGATTGATGCGCCCGCGCCAACACTTTGATTGCCTCACCAAGCTCGCTGTCACCAGCGACTTGACGGTGGTTGTGCGCGTCCGTGCGAGCCAGATCGGCAAGCACTTTGGCGTCACCCGGATCAGACTTCGCGCCCGACGTCGAGTGCCGTTCGCGGTAACGCGACGTCGACATCGGGTTCACCGCGATCACCGTGTAACCAGCAGCGACGAGCGTGTTCACGAACAACCCACGATCGGTCTCGGTTGCGATCACCACTTCGGCCGGGTCATCGACCAGTCCAGCGAGCATCGCGTGAAAGCGACCGATCCCATCGACGCCTTCCGGGACTCGACCTCCGCCGAGTCGGCGACCGGTGTCATCTTCGATGAACACGTCGTGATGGTCTTCGGCCCAGTCATGACCAACAAACACTTTCCCCATTTGCACCTCCCAAATCAGGTCCTGTGATCTCAGAGCCCGAGGCGACCTGCAGCTCGCTAATGGTTCAGTGCTCGAAGCACGTCATCCCACCAGCCATCACGGCCACCTCACCCACCGGCCGGCGCACGATCTAGACCTAAGGCTCAACGCCCAGCTAAGAAGAGTGCTGACCGACCGGCGGCTCGGAACCATTCTGCTCGCTCGACGCGAACCGAACGATCGAGACCCATTAGCTACCTAGCTACCTAGCTGAACGTCTCGCTCTCTTCGATTACGGCACCAACGTGATCGATGCGCAGGATCTTGGTGTGGCCCTCAGCGGGCAGCGCGGCCGCCAAACTTTCGGCTTCGTCGACGGCACACATGGCCGCCACCGTCGGGCCGGAACCACTGAGCCACGAGGCCCACGCGCCCGCTGCCAGGGCAGCGTCCAGAGCGGCGCGGGAGGGCTCGGCGGCGGCCAGCCGGATTTCTTGATGCAACCGATCCTGAGTGGCGATGCGCAGCACATCCACCTCGCCGGCAGCGAGCGCGGCCACCAGCAACGCGACACGACCGAGGTTGAACACCACATCGGCCATCGGCACATCGACAAGCAACTTTGTGCGCGACTCGTCGGTGGAGGTGACGAATGAAGGCACCCACATGACCATCGCCGGATCGAACGACATCGGCACGCGTACGGCATGGCCGCCCGCGGTTGCGACGATGCCACCGTACAACGATGCGGCCACGTTGTCGGCGTGGCCCTCCAGCTCCGTCGCCAGCCGCAGCAGTTCGGGCAGGGCCGCCTGTAACGCCGCATGGTCGGCGCCGTGGCGTTGGGCGTGAGCGGCCACCAGGCCGCCGACACGAACGGCGCCGCTGAAGCCCATGCCGCGGCCGCTCGGGATCGGCGACCGAACCCACAGCGAGCCGTCGCCACCGTGCAGACGAAAGGCAATGAAGGCTGGGTGGTGTTCGTCGGCGATTTGTGCCCCAGCGGGCGCCTCACCGACACCGATCTCGGCATGCAGCGACAACGCAATGGCCAAGGTGTCGAAGCCCGGGCCCAGATTTGCCGACGATGCCGGCACACGAACGATCATCAGTGACCGAGCTCCTCGGCAGCCTGTTGTGACACCTCGACGAAGCGGGCGAGCGTGGCCGACGCCCGACCCGAGTCGATGGCCTCGCCGGCGATGATGAGACCGTCCTCGATGGAGTCGGCGACGCCGGCCACCACCAGTGCGGCGGCAGCATTGAGTACCACGATGTTGCGATGCGCGCCGTGTTCCCCACCCATCACGCGACGCACGACCTCGGCGTTGACGTCGGGCGTGCCACCGACCAGTTCGTCCATGATGGCCGGGGCCAGGCCCAGCGCGAG
>JBKJJS010000081.1:0-3402 GCA_046597895.1 Ilumatobacteraceae bacterium | reverse complement strand
CTCGCCGCCGTCGAAGCCGTACCCGATGCGCGACGGCACACCGATCCAGCGGGCCAGCAGCGCCTGGGTGGCGACGATCTCGAACGGCGATGCCTTCTTTTCGCCACCGAGGATCTCCTGCACCCGGTCGGGGGTGATGCTCTTGGGCGTTCCGACACCCGTCGCCGTGACCTCGTTCAGCACGAAGGTGCGGACGAAGTCGAACTCCTCCCACTTGCTCGTCTTGGGCGCCGAAGCGATGAGGTCGCGAGCCGCCGGGGGCATCTCCGGCACCTTGGTGAACTGCTGGATGCCCTTGGGTATGCCCGTCTTGACGGCGATGAGGTCATCGACCGAGGGCACGCCGGCGGCGGCCACCGTGTACTTGAGACCGGGCGTGACCTGACCGCTGACGAGGCGGATGTTGCCGTTGCGGTCGTCGTAACTGAGCTTCGGCCCCGAGGCGATGACTCCGACGGTGTTCGGGAGGACGGGGAGGACCGTGCCTCCGAGTCCGGCGACGCTGAATGTCGCCTCGACTGAAGCCTTCAGCTCTTTGTCGACGACCCCACTCTCGTCGACCTCCTCGAGTTCGCTGGCGGCGAAGGGGGGAAGGCGGAAGTCGACGCCGTCGTACACGTCGAGGTTCCCGATTCGCCATGGCCCCGTGAGCTCGGAGTCGACCTCAAACAGCACCCGATCCTCGACCTCGCTGAGCGGCTGGGTCTTCGGCTTCTGGGGCTCCTGGGCCGGATCGATCACCGGCGGCGGAAAGAGGATGTTGGTCTTCGACAGGAAAAACAGGGCGACGGTGATGGCGACGAGCAACGGGATCGCTTTTGCCGCCTTGCGCAACTCGTAGGACAGGGGCGGGGTGGCGCTTTCGTCGTCGGTGCCAGATGTCGACTGTTCAGACGACAAGATGCCGAGAGCGACGGCGAAGAGCACCAGCACGGCGATGCCGCTGGCCACCTGGGCGTTGTCGGGAACGCTGATGCCAGCAAAAGCGGCGATCGGGAGTGGCAACAACAGCGCCAGCGCCGGCTTCTTCAAGGCGATGGCCACCCAGGTGGCGCCGAAACCGAGCGTGCCCATGAGCCAGCCGACGATCGACTGCCACCCGGTCGTGAACTCGACCGGCGGACGCAGCACGTTGCCCTCGTTGGTCGACTCGGCCACGAGCAGCTGGATGCGGGTGATGTCACCGAAGTTCGGCGCCAGCAGCAGGAGCCCGATACCGAACAATCCGAGCACGATCAAGATGTTGCTGAGGAAGGGCTTGTTGCGGATCTTGGAGATGCCGAAGGCGAGGGCAACGCCGAGTAGCCCGCCCACGACGGCGTAAAAACGGGGGCTGACGCCTTTGAAGATGCCGCCCACCATGATGGCGGCGGCCACCGTGGGGAAGGCGACGGCGACGGCGATGCGGTTGGCGGGGCGCTCGGGTTCGACGTCCTCCGGCATGCCTTCCGTCGGGGCGCCGAGGGCCTCGTCCGTGGTGTCGGTCGGACCACCCGGGATGATGTCGTCGAGGCTCGGGGCGTCGACGGGCGGTGTCGTGGTTGCCGTCATCAGATGCGGTTCCCGGCGCCGATGTCCTGGTAGAGCGCCGTTGACAGGTCCTGACCTGGGTGCACGCCGACCACTTGGCAGCCGAGGCCGGCGGCCACGCCGAGGGTCGCCTCCGACCCTTCCTCCCAGAGGAGAGCCACGACGAGGACGGACACGCCGGTGTTCAGCAGCAGCTTCAGCTGGGCGGCCTCGCGGTTGCTGAGCTTCGGGGTGATGAGGATGTTGTGGGCGTCGCGCTGGCCGTTGCCCAGCAGGCGCATGATCGAATTCGAGAGCGACGCCCGGTCGAGGTCGACCCGGGCCAGCGCATCGAGGGCCAGCAACTGGGAGTTGGCACCCCGCAGCGTTCGAGTGAGGCGGCCGCTGTTGGCCTCGAACTTGACCTCGTATCCCTCCCGCAGGTGGCGCACGCCGAGCGAAGCCGCGACCCGGATGCCGGCCTCGAACGACTCGGACAATCCCTCGCCGTCGTTGCTGTGGTTCGTGCGGTCGGTGTCGAGGAGGACCGTCACCTTGTCGGTGATGCCCTGTTCGGCCTCCCGGACCATGATCTTGCCGGTGCGGGCCGAGGCCCTCCAGACGATGCGTCGCAGGTCGTCGCCGGGCACGTATTCGCGCATGCCGTAGAACTCGAGACCCGACGGCCACGGCTTCGAGACCGGCGGCCGGATCGGCGGATCCTCGAACTGGCGGGTCAGGGGGCGGTCGGACACGAGTTCAACGCGGGGGTGCACCAGCAGTTCGAAGGGCTCGCAGATGACGGTCTCGCGCTGGGCCAGACCAAGGGGGTCGCCGGCGACGGCCACGAGAGGGCCGACTTGGAACACGCCGCGACGGCCGGCGCGAAGGCTGTAGTAGTGCGACACGGTGGCGCCGGAGGAAAGGCTGGTGATCGGCACCTTCACGGGCTTTCCGAGGCGCTCCGGAAGTCGTTCTTCGAGGATGAAGGTCGACATGCGTCGCTTGGCCGTGAGCTTGAGCTCGACGTCGAGACGGTCGCCCTCCTGTACCCGCGGGAACAGGCCCTCGCGCACTCCCTCGAGCTTCAGCTTCTTGGGCGCGATGAGGTAGGCGACGACGACGAGAATGACGGCGCCGTAGGCGAAGAGGTACATGGCCGTGCCCGCGACGACCCTGGCCATGATCCAGAGGAAGATTGCGCCGATGATGGCGATCTGGCCGGATCGGGTGATGCCGAGCTTGCGCTGGAGGTCGAGCAGCCGGCGCCGCAACGCCGATGGACCGATGGCCGCGCCGATGCGGTCGAGGCGCGCGCGAAAGCCCCGGACGGTGTTCTCCGTTCGGTTGGGCGTGCCCCCCGAACCCCGGCGGCGAGACCCCTTCGCCATCAGCTGCCGGAGCGGGCGTTCATCGGCGTCTTCACCTGGGCGGTGACCCGCTCGAGCAGCGCACCAATGGTGTCGCCACGGAGCATGGCATCGGGGTTCATGATCACACGATGGCCGAGAACCGGCCCCAGGACGGCGCGCACGTCGTCGGGATACACGTGCTCACGCCCGTCGGATGCGGCCAGGACGCGAGAGGCCTTGAGTAGCGCGATGGAAGCACGGGGCGATCCGCCGGCGGCGGCGCTGGCGTCGGCGCGGGTGGCGTGGACCAGATCGACGATGTACATGCCGACCTCGGGAGCCACGTTTACGGTCGTTGCGTACTTGATCATGGCCAGCACGGTGTCCTTGTCGATGATCGGCTGGATGTCCTCGATCGAGAGCTGCACCGAGTTGTCGAACATGACCTCGAGCTCGGCCTCGCGGCTCATGTAGCCCATCGACAGCTTGAACAGGAAGCGGTCGAGCTGGGCTTCGGGGAGCGGGAAGGTACCGGCTTGCT
>JBKJJS010000035.1:0-15977 GCA_046597895.1 Ilumatobacteraceae bacterium | reverse complement strand
GAACGGCTCGAGGAGTTGGCCATCACGTTCCCCGGCACCGAAGTGCTCACTGCGGATCTCCAGACGAAGAATGGGCGCTCGACGGTCGAGGCCCGTCTCGCCACCGAGGACAAGCCGATCGACCTTCTCGTCAACAACGCCGGCTTCGGAACCTCGGGCGACTTCGCCGGCATCGACCCTGACCGCTCCGAGGACGAGATCGAACTCAACGTGGTCGCGCTCACCCGCCTGACCCGCGCCGCGCTCCCGCGGATGCTCTCGTCCGGAGCGGGGTTCATCCTCAATGTGTCGTCGGTGGCGGCGTTCCAGTCGGCTCCGCGGCTCGCGGTGTACGCCGCCACGAAGGCCTACGTCCAGAGCTTCACCGAGGGACTCCACGAGGAGGTGCGCGGCACCGGCGTGAAGGTCACGGCGTTGTGCCCTGGACTCACCAAGACCGAATTCCAGAGCGTGAGCAGTACGGACGACTACCAGAGCCGCTACCCCGCGATGGCATGGCTGACGGCCGAGCAGGTCGCCAAGGATGGCTTGCGCGACTGCGCGAAGGGTCGGGCGGTGTCCATCCCCGGATTCCAGTACAAGAGCGCGGTGGCCACCGCCAACTTCATGCCCCGTGGCTTGGTCCGGCGCCTTTCCGGCATGGTCACCCGCACCTGACTTGCGGTGGATGGTCGCCGTTACTCAGTTCGCGACCCTCCCGGATTTGAGTACTGGGTACTCATGACGTCGGCGCCGAGATCCTCGAGAGTGATGACACACACGACAACCCGTCACCACTGATCACAGGAGATCATCCCATGCGTGGTCCGGCTGCGAGGGCGACTGCGTCAACGCCGTCAGCATCAGCCAGACCCTGGCCACCAAGGCCAACGCCAAGCTCACCTTCACGACGGCCGTGCCCGCCAACGTCAAGATCACGGTCTCGGCCGTCGGCGCCGGCGCCGTTGCCACTGTCAATGAGCCCTCGGGCCTGCGCACCTCCCACTCCATCTCCACCGGCGAGACGCTCAAGCAGGGCGCCGGCTTCGTCGTGTCCATCAAGGCCACCGATGGCAACGGCAAGTCCTACACCGACCAGGTCAGCGTGAAGGCCATCAGCCGCACGGTGACGCTCACGCTGAAGGGGCTCCGCATCACCGAGGACAGCGACTACGGCGCCGGCGAGCTGCGGGCGGGGATCGGGGTCGGCGGGACCACGTCGACGATCTTCGACGAGCGGTCGATCTCGGCCACCAAGGAGTTCAGCTACAGCAAGGTCGTCACGGCGACGAACGTCCCGGCCGGGACGAAGATCGCCGTCGAGATCCAGGACAACGACGCCGACCCGGGCGAGTTCTGCAGCGGCGGGACGGCGTTCGGGTTCACGAGCGGCTCGAACTCCTGCCTCGACTGGACCACGGGCAAGGCCAGCTTGACGCTCGGCACCACGAAGGGCACCAACTCCGGCATCTTCAACGCTCTGGGCAACGGTCGGCTGGTCTTCTCGGCCTGGGGCAGCTACACCGTGACGATCGGCTGATCCGGCCCCTGTCCGCCATCTCTGAGCGACGCCCCTGCGGGGCGCCGCTCAGGCGCGTTCCAGCGGTGTCCAGGCCAACACGAATGTCTTCGACCCCACCTCGGGGAAGCGGATGGTGGCCTCGGTCTTGTCGCCGCTGCCCCGCAGGTCAATGACGACACCCTCGCCGTACTTCGGGTGCCGCACGTCGTCGCCGAGTTGGAAACCACCTTCGTGGGCGTTCGTCGGCGACGGCGCTTCTCGCCGGCCGGCAGCGAGCGCGGCGTCCACCACCCGCTCGCGATGCGCGGCGCGGTCCGGGTCCTCGTCGGCATCCCAACGGCGGCCGCCGTACGCCCGGTCGCCCCAGTCGGCGCTGCCGCCTCCGGAGCGGTCGTAGCGCTCGCTACGCTCGCTGGCCCGCCCATAGGTACGGGGCGAACCGGCCGCCGTGACGAGGTCCGCAGGGATGTCCTCGAGGAACCGCGACGGTGGGTTGTACTGAGTAGTGCCGAACAGGCTGCGGCTCCATGCGTGCGAGATGTGCAGCTTCTCCTGCGCACGCGTGATACCGACGTAGGCCAAGCGGCGCTCCTCCTCCATTTCGTCGGGCTCGCTGAGGGCACGTGAGTGCGGGAACACCCCCTCTTCGACTCCGACCAGGAACACGACCGGGAACTCGAGGCCCTTGGCGCTGTGCAGCGTCATCAGCACGACCTTGCTGTCGTCGCTGTCGAGTTCGTCGGTGTCGGCCACGAGTGACACCCGCTCCAAGAACTCGTCGATTGTCTCGAACTTCTCGGCGGACCCGATGAGCTCGCCAAGGTTCTCCAACCGGCCGTGGCTCTCCACGGTGTCCTCGGCCTCGAGCTCGGCCAGGTAGCCGCTGCCCTCCAGTGCGTTCTTGAGCACGACCGCAGGGCCCTGCGCGGCGAGAATCTGCAGTCCGTCGGTGAGTTCCACGAAGCGGCCGATTCCTCGGATCGCCGGTCCGGACACACCAGCCGCCTCGGCGTGGCGCAGCGCCGCGGCGAATGGCTGTCCCGTCGCAGTGGCCCACGCGTCGAGCCGGGACACACTCGCGTCGCCCACCCCTCGCTTCGGTTCGTTGAGCACCCGTTTCAGGCTCACCTCATCGGCGGGGTTGACGACGGCTCGCAGGTAGGCAATGGCGTCCTTGATCTCCTTACGGTCGTAGAAGCGTGTGCCCCCGACGACTTTGTACGGGACGCCGTTGCGCATGAACACCTCCTCCACGACCCGGCTCTGGGCATTGGTCCGGTAGAAGATGGCGATGTCGCCCCACCGGTAACGGTCGGCGCTCGTGAGGTGGGTGCACATGCGGGCGACCCACTGCGCTTCGTCCCCCTCGTCCTCGGCGTGGTAGCGCACGATGCGGTCGCCGTGCCCCTTGTCGCTCCAGAGCGCCTTCGGCTTTCGGCCGAGGTTGCGTTCGATGACGGCATTGGCGGCATCCAGGATGGTCTGCGTACTGCGGTAGTTCTGGTCCAGCACCACGGTGGTGACGTCCGGATAGGCCTCCTCGAACTGGAGGATGTTGCGGATGTCAGCCCCACGAAATTTGTAAATCGACTGGTCGCTATCACCAACGACCATCACGTTGCGATGCTTGGCGCCCAGCAGCAGCACCATCTCGTTCTGGGCGGTGTTGGTGTCCTGATACTCGTCGACGAGGACGTGCTCGAACCGGTCCTGGTAGTGCTCCAACACGTCGGGGGCGACGCGGAACAGCCGGACGGTGTTGACGAGCAGATCGTCGAAGTCCATGGCGCCGGCCTTGAGTAGGCGGGCCTGGTAGTCGCCGTAGATGTCGGCGATCTTGCGAGCGAAGATGTCGGTGGCGCGATCGGATGCCTGCTCGGCACTCACGAGGTCGTTCTTGAAGTGACTGATGGTGGAGTGGATGCCCCTGGCCGTGAACCGCTTCGAGTCCAGACCGAGATCGCGGATGACGTAGCTCGTGAGGCGCTGCGCATCCGCCTGGTCGTAGATGCTGAACGTCTTCGGGTAGCCGAGCCGATCGGCATCCCGGCGCAGAATGCGGACACAGGCCGAGTGAAACGTGCTGACCCACATGGTGCGGGCGACGGGACCGACGAGTTGTTCAACCCGCTTCTTCATCTCGTCAGCAGCCTTGTTCGTGAACGTGATCGCGAGGATGCGCATGGGGTGGACGCCGTGGTCACCGATGAGGTGCGCGATCCGGTTCGTGAGCACTCTCGTCTTGCCGGACCCGGCGCCAGCGATCACGAGGAGCGGCCCATCGGTGTGGACGACAGCGTCGAGTTGATCCGGGTTGAGCCCGTCGATGGGTGATGAGGCGCCCGATGAGGTGGTCATGATGATCCAGGCAACATCCTACGGAGGGGGTGTGACCCGACCGGAGCACAACGTTGCGGGGCAGATGGCGCAGAATCTCGGCATGAGTGGCCCGGACACCACGATGCGTGCGGCATCGACCGTGGCGTTGTGGCCGGCCGTGGCGATCGGCGCCATGGCCGGCGCCAGTCTGCGGTACGGCACGACGACGTGGTGGGGTGGCGACGACCGCATCGCCACGCTGGCCGTGAACGTCGCCGGGTCCTTCGTGCTCGGCGTGCTCACGGCGCTGGTCGGCGCCCTCCGCGTCTCGCCCCGGACGAACGCGCTGCTCGCGACCGGGTTCTGCGGAGCGCTCACCACGTTCTCGACGTTTGCCGTCGAGCTGGCAGAATCGGGCCGCCACGGCTCGGCGGCGGGAGTCGTGGCATACCTCGGCGCTTCGGTGGTGCTCGGGCTCGGCGCGGCGCGCGCCGGCCTGCGCAGCGGCCGGTGGGCGTCGACCCGGTGGGTGTCGAGCCGATGAGTGCCGTGGCATGGCCACTGTTTCTCCTCGCCGCCGCCATCGGAGCGATCAGCCGCCACGAACTGGCGCGCCGCTTCTCGTTCGGCATCCTTGTAGCGAACATCGCCGGCTCGTTCATCCTCGGGCTACTCACGGGTCTTGCGAGCCATCACGGCCTCGGCGTCGGCCCGTTCCTCGTCCTCGGCGCGGGGTTCTGCGGCTCGCTCACCACGTTCTCCACCGTGTCCGTCGATGTCGCCGGTCGACCGAACGCCCGGTGGCGTTACGGCCTCGTGACCGTGACCTGCTGCGTCGCCGTCGCCGTACTCGGCATCGCGCTGGCGTGACACGCCGGTTCCTTCGCAACGACTGAGGCGACGTACGCTCGCCACAGCGCGACCAGGACGGGCTACCCGGGAGGGACCGACATGGACCAGACATTCGTCGACCGCATCAACGCTCAGGTGGCGTACGAGTTCGCAAGGACCGAACCGCCGCACGGGTTTCCAAAGCTGCCCGACCTGCCGCTCGGTCGGTACACCGACGAGGCGTTCTGGCAGCTCGAGAAGGACCACCTCTTCCGCAAGAGCTGGATGTTCGCCGGGCACGTCACGGAGTTCCCCGAGCCCGGCTCGTACCGGACACTCGACATGGCCGGCATGCCGGTGCTCGTCGTGCGGGGATCCGACGACGTCTACCGTGCGTTCTTCAACGCCTGCCGCCACCGCGGCGCACCGGTCGTACGCGATGAATGCGGAACATGCGAACTCATGGCCTGCCAGTACCACTCGTGGACGTACGACCACGCCGGCCGTCTCGTGTTCGTACCCGACCAGCGCGACTTCGTCGGGCTCCAGGTCGAGGAGCGATCGCTCGTCCCGCTGCGCTGCGAGCGGTGGGGTTCGTTGGTGTTCGTGAACGCCGATCAGGACGCCGAGCCGCTACTGGATCACCTCGGTCCGCTCACCACCGAACTCGACAACATCGCCAACGCCGACCTTCGAGTGCTCGCCCGTGTGACCACGACACACCGCTGCAACTGGAAAATCATGGCCGAGGGATTCCTCGAGGTGTACCACGCCAAGACCATCCACCCGGAGACGGTGGCCGGCGCGTTGCGGCCAGGCGGCGCCGCCATCAGCCTCATCCGTCACGGCCACACCCGGATGCTCACCCCGCTCACCGATCGGGCCATGAACTACGAGCGCGAAGACCGGGCGGGGCTCCCCCAGATCCCGGATCTGTCCGAGTTGTTCTTCACCACCAACCCCGCGTATGGCATCTTCCCGAACCTGATCACCCCGCTGGACTCCCGGGGGTTCCCGTTCCTTCAGTTCTGGCCCGAGTCCAAGGATCGCACCCGGCTCGAGCGAGTGTGGTTGGCCCCCGCCGAAGGCGTCGAACCCCGCCACCCCGTGTGGGACGTCCGCCTCGCTGGCTTCGAGGTCGTCATGGAGGAGGACACGAAGAACCTCGTGCCTGTGCAGGTGGCCGTCGAAGCCGCCGCTCACAGCGGCATCCCGCTGAACTACCAGGAGCGTCGTATCTGGCATGTTCACACCACGATCGATGCCGTTATCGGGCGCGACAAGGTGCCTGATCACCTCGCCGTTCCCGATCTCCTCGGTGACTGGGTCGACTGAGTAGCGTTCTGCGCTCGTGACACATTGGCTAGTCAAGAGCGAACCCGGATCCTTCTCGATTGATGATCTGAAGGAGTCGCGCAGGACCACCTGGGAAGGTGTTCGCAACTTCCAGGCCCGCAACTACCTACGCTCGATAGTCAAGGGCGACCCTGTGCTCTTCTACCACTCGAATTGCGATGTGCCCGCCGTGGTCGGCATCGCCAAGGTTGTACGCACGGCGTATCCGGACCCCACGCAGTTCGATCCGTCGTCGAAGTACTTCGACGCCACCTCCAAGCGCGACGACCCGCGCTGGTCGCTCGTCGACATCGGCTTCGTAAAGAAACTGCGCCGCCCCGTCAGCCTCGCTCAACTCAAGGAGCACGCCGACGAACTCGGCGACTTCGCGCTGACCCGCACCGGCAATCGCCTCTCAGTGCTCCCCCTGACCGACGAACAGTTCGCCTTCATCGTCGGCCTCGCCATCCGGCGCTGACGGCGCCATCCGCATGCCACCGAAGTGACCGGGCACCACTGGCGAGAACGCTCCTTCGCGCCCCCGAGACACGCACAGGGGTCGGGGCTCATTCGGTGAGTCGTCCAACACTCGTCGTAATGTGCCACGGATGAGCGATTCGCTGTTCGACCTCTCCGGCAAAGTTGCCATCGTGACGGGCGGGAGCCGGGGGCTCGGGCGCGAGATGGCGCTGGCGTTTGCCGAGCATGGCGCCGACGTCGTCATCGCCAGCCGCAAGCTCGACAACTGCGAGGCCGTCGCCCGCGAAGTCGAGGCGCTCGGCCGCCAAGCCTTACCTGTCGCCTACCACGCGGGCCGCTGGGCGGGAGCCGACGAGTTGGCCGACGCCGCGTACGGCCGATTTGGCAGGGTGGATATCCTCGTCAACAACGCCGGGATGTCACCGTTGTACCCAACGCTGGACTCCATCACCGAAGACCTGTACGACAAGGTGATGGCCGTCAATCTGAAGGGTCCGTTCCGGCTGTCCACCGTGATCGGCACCCGCATGATGAACGGTGACGGCGGCTCCATCATCAACATCTCGTCCATCGCGTCCACTCGGCCGGCCAAGAACGAAGCGGTGTATGCCGCCGCCAAGGTCGGGCTCAACAGCATCACGATGTCGTTCGCACAGGCGCTCGGGCCGAAGGTACGGGTCAACTGCATCGTCCCTGGCGCGTTCCTGACCGATATCTCCAAGGCGTGGGACCTCGACAGCTTCGAGAAGATGGCGAGGGCCACGTTCCCCCTCCAGCGGGGCGGCCAGCCGAGCGAAATCGTCGGCGCCGCGCTCTACTTCGCCAGTAGCGCATCCTCCTATACGACGGGTGCCCTCCTTCGCGTCGACGGCGGCGCCTGGTGAACGAGCACGGTGATCGGGCCGACTTCGCGTCGGCCGCCACCTTTGCCAACGGCCACCCGTGGGAGACCTACGCCCGGCTCCGCGCTGACGCCCCTATCGCCTGGCACCCCGAGGTCGATGGACCAGGATTCTGGACCATCGCGAAGTGGGACGACGTGCGCACCATTTCCCGTCAGCCGCAGCGGTACTCGTCAGCGGTCGGTGGGGTGATGATGCAGACGCCGGACGCCGTCGGCCTGGCGATGCAGGGCCTGATGATGCTCAACATGGACCCGCCGCAGCACGACCGCTTCAAATTGCTCGTCTCACGGGGTTTCACCCCGAAGGCCGCCCAGGGCCTCGCGGATCGGATCACCACCCTGGCCCGAGAGATCGTCGACGACGTCATCGCCAGAGGGGAGGGCGACTTCGTGGCCGACATCGCCGGCCCGCTCCCGAGTGGACTCATCGCCGAACTGATGGGTATCCCCCGTGAGGACGGTCAGCGGCTGTACGAACTCACCGAGATCATGCATACGACCGATCTGACGGTCGCCCCGATCGACAAGAAGATCGCCGCCATCACCGAGATGCTCGGTTATGCGGCCACCGTTGCTACCGCCAAGAGAGCCCGCCCAGGTGACGACATCGGCTCCACGCTCGTGCGGGCCGAAGTCAATGGGGAGCGGCTCACCGACGAGGAGTTCCAGTGGTTCTTCCTCCTCCTCGTGAACGCCGGCGGCGACACCACGCGCAACCTCGTAGCGGCCGGCATGCAATTGCTGTTCGAGAACCCGGGCGAACGCGCTCGGCTCACCGACGACCTCGACGGACTGATGCCCACCGCCATCGAGGAAATGCTGCGTTACACGACGCCGGTCATCTACTTCCGCCGCACGCTCACCGAGGACGTCACGTTGCGAGGGGTGACCATGCGCTCCGGCGACAAGGTCGTCATGCTGTATGGATCGGCCAACCGCGATGAGGATGTGTTCACCGAGCCTGATCGCTTCGATGTCGGCCGCCACCCGAACCCCCATATGGCGTTCGGTGGCGGAGGCCCCCACCTGTGTCTCGGTATGCACGTCGCCCGCCTCGAGATCGCCGCCCTGCTGCGAGAAGTGCTCACCCGTATGCCATGCCTCGCGCCAACTGGTGAGCCGGAACTGATGGCCTCCAACTTCATCGCCGGTGTCCATGCCATGCCCGTCCGCTGGACGAACTGACCCCGCTCTCAGGGATCGAACTCGTCGGGTATCGCGTCGGTCATCCCGGTGTTCATCTCGTCGGCCTGATCGACCAGATCGGACATGGCGTCCTGCATCGCGGCCATCTGAGCACGCAACGACTCTTCGGCGGAGCTGGCATCGGGCGAGGCGGCGTACACGGCTTCCTGCGCGACGTCGTGCCCGCCGCCGAAGAGATCCTCGACCCCGAACCGGGCGATCGTGGGCTCGGATCGCTCGTGGCGGGTCATGGCCTCGAACGAGTCAGCGGACCCCGGGCGGGCTGACACATGCACGGCATCGACGACGCTCGTCGCCATCCCCATCAGCGTGGCCTTGTTCTGGCGCTCCTCGACCTCACGTAGCGAACCTGGATCCTTCTCGATCGTGGCGTTCAGCACGTCGAGGTCGTCACTCGAGAGCTCATATTCACTGAGCGCTTCGTGCGGGTCGCGACGGAAGCGATCGAGAAATCCAGGATCGACGACAAGCCGTTCCAGGACGCGGTCGTAGTCAGCCATGGACGTAGCCAAGCACTTTTGGCTCGCGATGTCACGACACTTCAACCGCTCACCGGGCGACGACCAGCGAGTTCAGGAGCGACAACGCCGATCCACGGGAACGCCGAGGGCTAGTCGAGTTCGGGCATTGGGACGGGTTGGGGACGCGGGCGACATGTTCCACACTGCAGACCGTCCTCCACGACGAGCGCTTCGGTTCGACTGCGGTTCGTGCTCCGATAGACACCGAGGACGAACGGGCCGTGCCGAGCGTGCTCCTCGCACAACCCACGCCCGCAGTAGCGGCACAGGCCGCGGGCGGCCTTCGTACAGAACCAGCAGGTCATGGCGCTCCCATCGGTCTCACAGGTCTAGCAGGGGTTGGGATTTGTCGGCGGAGGCGGGTCTTGGTTGGGCTGCGTCGTCGGCGGGGGCGGATTGCAGTGCGTCGTCGTCGTCTCGTTCGGCGACGTCGTGGTGGTCGTCGGGTTCGGCTGGGTGGGCGGCGATGTGGTGGACGATGGTGGCTTCTTCGTCGTCGTCGGCTTCTTCGTCGTCACCACTTGGATCGTCGGCGGCAACGAGGGGACCGTTGCGGATGTCACGATCGTGCCGGCCGGTTGTTGGACGGAGGGGACTGGCGACAGCGTCGTCGGAGCCGCCGGAGCGGTCACGGTGCCATTTGGCACGGTGCTGACCAGCGTGACGGGCGTCGTCGAGGGAGCGGGCTCCGGCCCGCCAGTCACCCCCACCCCTGGCATGCACCCGAGCATCACGGGGGGAGGTCGCGGCTCGGTGATTTGGTTGTCGCGGGCGACCGAGCCGGAGGCGACCACTGTCCGCCCGCTCGGACCATCTACGGCGAAGCGAGCGTTGCCAGTATTCGCGATCTCGTGATCACCCGCGTGAATCCGCAACGCCAGCGACCGGAAGTCGGTTGCCCGGGAGTCCGTGTCGGCAATGGCCCGACCCTCGTCGAGCCGCACGGTAGACCGCGGAGTGAGCCGACGGCGCCCACCGACGCCGAGTTCCTCCACCGATGCCGCGGACACCGGGCAGAGATCCACCACGGCTCCCCCACGGAACGTCAGCCGACCCACGGCTTCCTCCGGAACGATCACGGAGTCGCCGATACGCACGAGTCGCTCGTCGCCGACGTGGAGCCGACGAGTGCGGCCGTCAATGGTGGCATCGACATACCCCGCACGCACCGAGAGCACGGCGGTGTAGGACGGAATCTCCACCCACGAACGCGAGGCGACCTGCAACGCAGTGACGAGCGAAGCCACGCTGAGCAGCAGGAACAGCAACAGCAGCCAGGCGAACTTCCGCGTGAGACGCCGATCGACCTCCTTCGCCATCGGGAGCACGGCGGGCGGCCCGGGAGGGGGCCAGACCGCCGGGTACACACCGGCACTGTGCACTCCATAGTGCCCCGCCAGCACCTCGTCCGGTTCGGTCGCGTCGGGAGGAGGAACGGGCGGGACCATCTCGAACGAGTCCGGCGACCCCAGCGTCGCCGCCAACACCGCCGCCGGTAGGAAGAGGAGCTTCGTGCGGACTGGAGTCCAGAGCGGCTCCCACGACAGGGGCGTCGGCTCGGCTCGCCACGCCGGCACGAGTGCCGCCACTTCGCCGATCCCGACATGCTCACGAATCGTGCCAGTCGGGTCGCCCCGCGCCCTGGCCTGGAGGGCACCCGACGCCACGAGGAACCCACCCGCCGGCGTGGACCCGGCGACCAGTACCGCTCTTCCGAGCCGGGGATGCAACCACGACGCCGAACGCGCCAAGGCTTCGAGCGCCGGCTCCGGCAGCCGACCCAGGCTGCTCGCCCGTAGCGCGTCCAGGCGAAGCGGCTGGTCGACGAGTCGCTGGCGCGCGGCCACCCTGGCTCTCCACACGGCCGACCGGCTGGCGATCCAGCCGACAAGGAGGTGCAAGAGCGGCGCCACCAACGCCGCGACGATGACCAGCAGGCCGAGACGCGACCACCAGGCCTGGCGCCACAAGCCGAGCACCACACCGCTCAGCCTGTCCTTCCAGATCCTGAGGAGTAGGGCGGGGGTGACGATCAGCCAGACGGCGGCGGCGGCCCCGTACATCACGAGGATCCGCTCCTCCCCGGCGAGACCGCTCCAGCGGACCGTGCGCTGCCGGACCCGTCGCAGGAACATCGGAAGCCCCCTCCCCCGCAGGTTGGGTACCTCCAGCCAGTCCATGAGGAGGTAGTACCCATCGAGTGCGAGCAACGGGTTCAAGTTGAACAGCGTGTTCAGGTACCAGGCAAAGGCCAGCTTGAACGCGAGTGGCGCGAACCCCGGCCACACCTCACCGATGCAGAGCACGATCCCCGCCATCGAGACCGAGGCCACCGGTCCTGCGGCGCTCGTGAGAAGTCGCTTCCGACGATCCGCCATCCAGACATCCGTCGTGTCGACAAACACCGAAGGAATCCCGTAGTACAGCAACACGCCGGCCGCTGTCGTCCTCCGACCGGCGTGCTTGACGCCGAGCGCGTGTCCGAGTTCGTGCGCGGCAAGGCACACGGCGTTGAGGACGATGAGGGTAATGACACCAACCAGGTATGAGTTGCCGGCGACGAACACCTGGCGGGCGCCACCGAGCCAGCGGGCGACGAACACGCCGAACCCCACCACCGACAGCACCCCGAGGCCGACCGCACCGGCCCCGGAAAAGAGGTGCCGGACGCCGGACCGATAGAGGAAGCCGACGAACCGATCGGGGTTCGCCAACACGATGCGCCGCCCGCGAACAGCATCGAGGAGGCGATGACCGACCCGTGCCGGCACTGGACGGTGATGCACGACCGCCAGTCCGTGGAACACGTCGACCGGGAGTTCCTCCAACATCCGGTGGCTCGCGAGGTCGGCGACGACGCGTCGGACCTGTTCGGGGGCGAGTCGGCCGCTGATGCGAACGAACTGCCCGACGAGCGCGGCCACCGTGGTGGCGCCATCCATGCGCCGGGCGAGTTCCCACTCCTCGGGCCGCAGCCGAACGTAGCGTCCCTCCCGGTCAGGGGAGCGAACCATCACATAGCGCTCGCCGCGAACGCTCACCTGCTCGACGGCCTCCACGCCGACCCGGAGTACGGGCGTCGCCCTCGCCGGGTTCAGGCGCTCGACGACGGCCGCCCAAACGTCGGTGTCGACGGGCCCGGGCGCGCTCAATGGGGCTCGTCCCGCCAACGCCTGCCACAGGCTCGGTTGACCCTCAATAGCAGCCATACGCCGCCTCCCAGGACAGATCGTACGCTCGATCGCCGAGCCGTCAACAGGGTCCGCTCGCTACGATCGACGTCGAATGGACCTTTCGGGCCGATGGCGGGCGCTCGTCGCCGACGACGAACTACGCCGCAGTGGCATCGGCCTCGAGGTCGACGACAGCGCGTGGGAGCCCATCGACGTGCCAGGCCACTGGCGCAGCACGGCGGCGTTCGCCGAGAGCGACGGTCCGCTCCTCTACCGAACGTCGTTCGACCTCGCCCCCCGGCCGGTTGATCGCCGCCAATGGCTGGTCTGCCACGGCCTCTTCTACCAGGCCGACGTCTGGTTCGACGGCGTCTACCTCGGCGATCCCGAGGGCTACTTCTTCCCGCATTCGTTTGACGTGACCTCCATCGCCCGGCTGGGCCGCGAACACTCCCTCGCCATCGAGGTGGCGTGCGCGCCCCAACGAGACAAGAAGGCCAAGCGCAATCTGACGGGCGTCTTCCAGCACTGGGACGCCCTCGACCCCGAGTGGAATCCCGGCGGTTTGTGGCGTCCCGTGCACCTCGTCGAGACCGGCCCCGTCCGCATCGAGCAACTGCGCGTGCTGTGTCGCGACGCCAACCCGGACCGCGCCAGCCTGCTGCTGCACGCCCGCCTCGACAGCGACGTCGCCCGCACCGTTCGGCTGCGGACCACCATCGGCGACTACTCCCAGCGAGAACGTACGCAGACCCTCGCCAAGGGAACCAACGAGGTCGAGTGGACGATCGGGGTGGACAACCCCCGGTTGTGGTGGCCGTGGTCCATGGGGGACCAGGATCTGGTCGATATCACCGTCGAGGTCCTCGTGGAGGACGCTGAGGAGCCGAGCGACCGCGCCGTCCGGCGGACTGGGTTGCGCCAGGTCGCCTTCGAACACTGGGTGCTGTCCGTCAACGGTGAGCGCCTGTTTGTCAAGGGAGCGAATCACGGCCCCACCCGGATGGCGATCGGTGACGCCACCGCGGCCGAACTACGCCGCGATGTCGAACTGGCGCACGATGCCGGCCTCGACCTGTTGCGCATCCACGCCCACATCACCCGGCCCGAGGTGTACGACGCGGCCGACGAACTCGGGATGCTCCTCTGGCAGGACCTGCCCCTTCAGTGGGGCTATGCACGCAGCGTGCGCCGCCACGCCGTCGCACAGGCCCGGCAGGCCGTCGATCTGCTCGGTCACCACCCGTCGATTGCCGTTTGGTGCGGCCACAACGAGCCGCTTGCCCTCGCTGCTGAGCCGGGGCGCTACCGCAACGTCACTCGTTTCGCGTTGCGCTATCTCGCCGCTCAGCAGCTCCCAACATGGAACAAGAGCATCCTCGACCGATGGGTGAAGCGTTCGCTCGAAAGGAGCGACGACAGCCGGCCAGTGATCGCCCACTCCGGCGTCATGCCCCACCTTCCCCAACTCAACGGCACGGACAGCCACCTCTACTTCGGCTGGTACCACGGCGATGAGCGGGACCTTCCGGGCTTCGCCGCCACCGTGCCGCGGATGGTGCGCTTCGTGAGCGAGTTCGGCGCCCAGGCCGTGCCAGCGAACGCCGACTTCATGGACCCGAACCGGTGGCCCGACCTCGACTGGGAAAGGCTCGAGTCGCACCATGCCCTGCAGAAGGAAGTGTTCGACAAGCGGGTGCCACCGGCCGACTACCCCTCGTTCGATGAGTGGCGACAGGCGACCCAGCGCTACCAGGCGGTGGTCCTGAAGTATCACATCGAGACGCTGCGCCGCCTGAAGTACTCGCCGTCGGGTGGCTTCTGCCTGTTTACCTGGGCCGATGGTCATCCGGCCGTGAGTTGGAGCGTGCTGGACCACGAGCGGGAACCGAAGTTGGGCTTTGGTGCCGTAGTGGAGGCTTGCCGTCCCGTCATCGTCGTGGCCGACCGGTTTCCCGCCGCCGTCGCTCCTGGGGACGCGCTCGGCATCGACGTCCACGTCGTGAACGACCTTCGCATCCCGCTCGCCGGAGCCGTGGTCACAGGACGACTGACCTGGCCAGGGGGCGAGCACTCCTGGCGATTCAGCGGTGATGTCGACGCCGACGGGTGCGCCCGTGTCGGCACGCTGCAGATCCTGGTGGCCGACGCTCCAGGCCCGTTGGTGCTCGACCTCACCTTGGAACATGCCGATGCCGCAGCCACGAACCGGTACGAGACGCCGATCTGTGCCAAATGAAGCTGACCGATCCCTGACGACGCTGTGGTACGTTGCGGACTTCGATCTACGGAGGTGGCCCAGTGTCCGATGAACTGAGCGAATATGTCGGTGAGCATGTCGGTACCAGCCGGCGCAAGTTCCTGATCGGCCTGCTGGCCGGCTCCGCCTTCGCTGTCCCGGTCGTGGCGTCCTTCACCATGGGTGGCGCGTCCCCGGTTGCCGTTGGCAGCATGTCGCTTCCCGGCCTGCAGTCGTCCAACGAGGACTGCGAAGACCTCCAGCAGGTCATCCTCGCCGGGGCGAACGGCTCGAACTGCGAACAACCCGAAACCCGGTAGTGGGTACGGGCCGCCCCCTTCTGTCGGCGGCCATCATCGCGAAGAACGAGGAGCGCTTCATCGGCGCGTGCCTCGAGTCGATCACCGGGTTCGTCGACGAGATCATCGTTATCGACACCGGGAGTACGGACGCCACCGTGGATATCGCACGGGCGGCCGGGGCGCAGGTGTATTCGTATCCGTGGGACGGAAACTTCTCCAACGCCCGGAATCGCTCGCTCGAACTCGCCACCGGCGAATGGATCCTCTACATCGACTGCGACGAGCAGGTGGTGCCGTCCAAGAGCGATCTCGTGGCCGCACGACAACTGCTCATGACGAGCGATCAGACGGTCGCCTTCCGGGTGCTGTTCTCCACGATCGTGGGCAACACTCCGTACCGCGAGTACCGGATGTGGCGCCACCGGCCCGACGTCCGTTTCCACGGCGTCATCCACGAGACCATCGTGTCCGACCTACGACGGATCAACCGGATCGAGGGTCTGTCGATCGAGTCGATCGATGTGATGTTGCAGCACTACGGATACGAGGGCGACCAACGGCACAAGCACGAGCGGAACCTGCCCCTGTTACACGCGCAACTCGCCAACGATCCCCGGCGCGTCTACCTGTGGTGGCACCTCGGGGTCGTCCAGGCCGCCCTCGGCCAGAACGACGACGCGGTGGCGTCGTGGCGACGCGGGGTGGAGATCGTCCGGGAGGACGGCTGGAAGAGCCAGACCGACTTGTTGGCGGTCTGTGAACTGGCGTTTCGGCTCGCCGTGACGGGCCAACCGGTCGATGACCTCGTCGCCCTCGGGTTGGCGTATGACCCCGAGTGCCACACGCTGACGGTGGTCAACCTCGTGGTGGCGGTACGCGAGAAGCGGATCGAGGATGTCGAAGACCTTGCCGAACGCCTGCTGGCAGCCGGCCGGGCCGGCGTCCAGAGCAACACGCTCAGCTACCCACAACGGTTCTTCGACGTGATCCCCTGGAAGGCCCTCGCTGAGTCCCGGTGGGAGCACGGCAATATCACGGGTGCTTCCATCGCCTATCGCGAGTTGACGCATCTCGAGCCAGGAAACCTCGAGTACCGCACGAAAGCCGCGGCGGCAGGGGCCGCCACTTCCGCCATCAGCGGATAAGACGCTCTGACCGCATCTTGG
>JBKJJS010000094.1:0-14643 GCA_046597895.1 Ilumatobacteraceae bacterium | reverse complement strand
GATGTGGCCCTTCTCGAGCCGCAGCCCGAACAGCGCCTGCAACCCGTGGGGCATGACGCCGAGCGGCCGGCCGGCGTCCATCAACGCCCGCCAGAGTTCGACGGACCGGTCGACGGGGTGGTGGAGCTCGAACGAGGTCTCGCCGGTGAAGCTCAGCCGCATCACGTGGCACGGCACGCCGGCCACTGAGGTGTGGACGTGCTGCAGGAAGCGCGGCTGATCGGCCAGACCCACCCTCGCCAAGAGCTCGCCGGCCAGCGGACCCGTCACGTTGATGGCGGCCAGCGCCATCGTGCGGTCGAGCACGTGCACGCGCAGACCCCACGTCTCGATCCAGTCGCGCACCCACATCTCCGCCGCCGCCGCTCCGCCGGAGGTGAACGTCAACACGAACCGGTGGTCGGACTCGCGCACGATCATGCCGTCGTCGATCAGGTGGCCCCGCTCGTTGAGCAGGAGCACGTAGCGGCTCCGCCCGGGCCGGATGTCGTGGACGTGGTTCGGGTACAGGCGCTCCAGCGCTTCGACCACGTCGGGGCCAGACACGATCATCTTGCCGAGCGTGCTCACATCGCCGAGCGACACGCCCTGACGAACCGCCCAGTACTCGGCTACCGCATCGCCGTAGTTCCACGGTCGCCACCAGCCGCCGAAGCGGTCCATGCGGGCCCCGAGGCGGAGGTGCTCCTCGTGAAGGGGCGAGCGCCGCCAGGCATCGAGGTGCACGTGAGCGGCGGCCTCGCCCATTGTGAGTTGACGGGAGATCGGGCGAGCGGTGAAGGGGGCCGGAGTCTCGTCGAGCCGGTCGGCGACGAAGGCGCGCAGATGGGGCAGGCACACCCCGCCTTGGCAGGTGCCGGTGCCGGTGAGCGTGGCCCGCTTGAGGAGCTCGAGATGGGTGAACCCGCGTTCCCACGCGCCTTCGAGATCCTCCACCGTCGTGCCAGAGCACGGGCACACGACGCCGGCCGCCGGGCATGGCGGGAGCGGGAACCGATCAGCCGCCGGGCCGACGAGCCTCACGCCTGGCTCGTCGCTCATGCGGGACAGGACGTCCCGGGCCGCCCGGCCGAGGCCGACCACGACGGTGTCGCACGCGAGGGACTCCTCACCGCGAACGGTCTCGACGACCACCCTCTCGACTCGATCGCCCCCTTCGAAGCGCACGAGCCGGCCGGCCGCCCGCTGGCCGCTGACGGTGGCGAGCACGTCGCCGACGCAGACCACGCGCCCGAGATCCACCCCGGCCGCCTGCAGCATGGCGGCGGCCGACGCGGTCACGATGCCGCGCAGCCTGTTGCCGGGGCACACCGGCTGCACTTCGGCCGCCCCGGTGGCGATGACGACCTCGGCCGCCCGCCACTGGTGGATGCCGGCACCGTCGGAGGGCCGAATCGAGCGGACCACCACGGTCGGGCCGGGGTAGATGCCGACCACTTCGTGCCCGAGTGCGGCATCGAGCACCTTGACCTGCCGACCGGCCCGCCTCAGCTCGTCGGCCGCGGCCCGCCCGCTGGCGCCAGCCCCGATCACCACGACGTCGGCGTGGCCGTGGCGTGTCGGGACATCACGAGCGAGGGCCATCGGATCCCGCCGCGACACCAGCGGCGGTGCGCCGACCACCGGGTGGCGGCGTACGGCCAACCCCGGCGTGGCGAGGGTCTGACACGTACGCACGAAGGCCACCCCGTCGACCTCGGCCACGCAACTCCCGCAGTCGCCGGCCAGGCACAGGCAGCCGCCGTGGTGCGGGTGTTCTCCGGCGCGCAGCACCGCGATGGCGACTGAGTCGCCTGGTTCGAAGGGCAGCGGTTGCTCGTCGACGACGATGTTCACCCGCGCATCCTCGCCCCGGACGGATCGAGCACCGGCTCCGAGAGCAGGCGGGCGGGGCGGCGGTGACCGATGATCTCGACCTCGAAGCCGCTCGTGCCCGGGGCGGCGAGGGCGGCCGGCACGTAGCCCATGGCCAGGGACACGCCCGACCAGTGCGCGTAGGCGCCCGAGGTGACCCAGCCGACGACGGCGCCGTCGTGCCACACCGGCTCGTCGCCGATGACATCGGCCGGCTCGTCGGGGTCAGGATCGACCGCGAACGTCACGAGACGCCGCTCCGGCCCGCTCGCCATCTCGGCCTCGAGGGCGTCACGACCTATGAAGTCGTGATCGAGCTTGAGGTAGCGGTCCATGCCCGCTTCGAGCGGGGTGTAGATCGGCCGGTACTCGCGGAACCACGTGCCGAAGCTCTTCTCCATCCGCAGGGCCATCAGCGCCCGGAACCCGAACAGCGCCATGCCGTAGGGCCGGCCGGCTGCCCACAGCCGGTCGAACAGGTAGCACTGGTACTCGGGGGTCACCCAGATCTCGTAGCCGAGATCGCCGGAGTACGTCATGCGCCCGACGTGGGCGGGCGCCATGCCGACGTCCATCCGGCGGAACTCCATGAACTTGAACGCCGCAGCGGACACATCGGAATCCGTCACGGCCTGCAGCACATCGCGAGCGTGGGGGCCGGCCAAGGAGAGACCGACGAGCCCGAGCCCGAGCACACGGAACGTGACACTGCCGTCGGTCGGCAGGTGGGCGACGAACCACCGGCTGTGGTACACCTCCGCCGCCTGGGACCCGAACAGCATGAAGTTGTTCTCGCCCGTGCGCGCTACCGAGAATTCACCGACGATGCGGCCTGCCGGGTTCAGCATCGGTGTGAGGTGAACGCGGCCGATCTTGGGCAACGTGTTCGTGAACAACCCGAGCAGCCAGGCCGCGGCACCTGGGCCCTCCACCGAGTACTTGGCGAAGTTCGACGTCTCGGTGAGGCCGACACGTTCGCGTACCGCCCGACACTCCTCGGCCACGAGCGGGAAGGCATTGGATCGCCGGAACGTCACCTCCTCGACCGGTGGCTCGCCGGGCCGCTGGAACCACAGCGGGTGTTCGAGTCCGAACCCGGCTCCCCACACCGCGTTGTGCTCGGTGAGACGGCCGTGGATCGGCGTCGTGTGCAGCGGACGGCCGGCGGGCAACTCCTCATTCGGAAACGTGATGCGGAACCGTCGCGAGTAGTTCTCGCGCACTTTGGCGTTCGTATAGGGGAGTGTGGCGTAGTCGCCGTACCGGGCCACGTCCATCCCCCAGATGTCGAGGCCAGGGTCACCCTCGGTCATCCACGTGGCGAGGGCGAGACCGACGCCGCCCCCCTGCGACAGCCCCGCCATGACCGCGCACGCCACCCAGCAGTTGCGGATGCCGCGAACTGGTCCGACGAGGGGGTTGCCGTCCGGCGAGAACGTGAATGGCCCGTTGATGACCCGCTTGATGCCGGCCGTCGCCATCGCCGGGTAGTGCTTGAAGGCGATCTCCAGCGACGGGGCGATGCGGTCGAGGTCGGGCTCGAGCAGCTCGAGCCCGAACGACCACGGCGTCTCCTTCGCCGACCACGGCACGCAGGCCTGCTCGTACGTCCCGAGCAACATGCCGCCCTGCTCCTGACGGATGTAGATCTCACCGGCGAAGTCCAGTGCCATCGGCATCTCGTTGCCGGTCGCCGCGACATGGTCGGCCACCTCCTGCATCGGTTCGGTGACGAGGTACATGTGCTCCATGGCCAGCACCGGCAATTCGATGCCGATCATGCGCCCGACCTCGCGGGCCCACAAACCGCCGGCGTTGACAATGTGTTCGGCGTGGATCTCGCCCTGGTCGGTGACGACGTCCCACGTGCCATCGGGGCGTTGGCTCAGCGCGTTGACCCACGTGTTGCGGTAGATCTCGGCGCCGGCATTGCGGGCGCAGATGGCGTAGGCGTGCGTGACGCCCGACGGGTCCACGTGACCCTCCACAGGGTCGTACAACGCGCCGACGAAGTACTGGTCCTCCATCAACGGGAAGATCTTCTTGGCCTCGGATGGCGTGATGATCTCGAGATCCATGCCGAGGTAGCGGCCGCGGGCCTGGGCCATGCGCAGCCAGTCGAGCCGCTCACGGGTGTCCGCCAACATGAGGCCGCCCGGCAGGTGGATGCTGCAGTTCTGGCCGGACGCCGCTTCGATGTCCTTGTACAACTCGATCGTGTACTGCTGCAGCTTGGAGACGTTCGGGTCGCCGTTGAGCGTATGCATGCCGCCGGCGGCATGCCACGTGGAGCCGGAGGTCAACTCCTTGCGCTCCACGAGCACGACGTCCGTCCACCCGGCCTTGGTGAGGTGGTACAGCACGCTGCACCCGACCACTCCACCCCCGATGACCACCACCTGCGCTGATGACTTCACACGAGCCCCCACGAATCCTGGTACGACCGTACCAAGTTAGCCGCGGTCACCCGAGAGGACCGGAGGGAACTGCCAGAGCGGGCCGGGTCGTGACTCTGGACGGGTGAGCACCGGTCGAACCGGACCGGTCCGAACAGGAGGTCATGCCATGAACACCCGCCGAATCGCCGCACTCGCCGCACTCGCGCCACTCGCCGCACTCGCCGCCGCCACCCCACTCAGCCAGGTGGGCGTGGCCGCCGCCCTCCCCGTTGTTCCACCGGGGCCACCGGCCCAGATCGTGAACATCGAGTCGGATGTCCAACTCGATGACACGACCACGCCGGGAGGCAACGTGGTCTTCGCCCGAACGTCGCCGACCGAGGCCGGCGCCGGCTTTGGTTGGTGGCTGCGGATCGACGTCCGGATCAAGAACACCGGCCTCGTCCCGATCACCGTGACGAGCTTCACCCTCGACACTGACGAGACCGCCCCTGTCGAAATTCCTCTCGACTCCCCGGTCAACATCAACGTCGGGAAGTCCGCCTCGATCCTCGTGCCGAGCGGCCTCGCCGAGAGCGACGATGACGGCCCGTCATCGCTGACCGTCCTCGCCTACCTCCAGGGCTACGCGCAACCGGTGATCGGTGCCGCCACGCTCGTCGCGTACGAGAGCCCCACCCGCAGCGACGGCGTGCGGTTCCCGGCCCGTGGCAACGACCTCCCGATCGGCTCGTACTGGTATGCGGGAGCCCACGCCCACAACACGAGCCAGCGATACGCCTACGACTTCGGGGGCCGGCGCTGGGACTCGGTCGCCAACGCCTGGACCAGCAAGACCGCGGTGGCCACGGCGGCGGCCGCCAACGGCGGGCCGGTCCTCGGCACGCAGAACAGCCACTACATCATCTTCAACACGCCCGTCTACGCGGTGGCCTCGGCCACGATCGTGCGCTGCCGGCGATCGGCCGCCGACAACGTGCCCGGCGAGTCCGTGCCGGGTGGCGGCAACACGATCATCCTCGACCTCGGCGACGGCACGTTCGTTGCCTACTACCACCTCAAGCAGTTCAGCGTCCCGGCGGCACTGTGCCCGATGGAGGGGGCCGATGGCGACGACCAGACCCCTATTTCCATCCCCGTCGTCGCCGGCCAGTTCCTCGGCCGGGTCGGCAACTCGGGTCACTCCGGTGGACCGCACCTCCATCTCCACCTCACCGACTCGGCTGACCCGGGCAGCTCGACCCAGCGCGGACTGCCGCTGCGGTTCACCGGTATTCAGACGCACGGATACAGCGGCTACAACCCCGAGGTCGACGCCAGCGCTTGGTACGCCCATGGTCCGAGCGAGTCCGGGGTGCCGGTCAACAGCGTGATTTCGCCGCCCTGCGGAGGCCCGGCCTGCGCCCTGGCCCCTGGCTGACGAACCAGTAGGCCGACGAATCAGTAGGCCGACGAATCAGTAGTCGGTGGCGACGCCGCCCTCGCTCACGCGGCGGGCGACGAACGCCTCGAGTTCCTCCTTCACCGCACCGTCCATCTCCGGTGGCTCGTAGGCCGTCAGGAGTTCGTGATACAGCCGGTTGGCCCGAGTCGCCGCCTCGGGCCGACCGGCTTCGTCCCATGTCTCGTAGTTGCGCCAGTCGGATATCAGGGGTCGGTAGAACGCATCGCGGAAGCGGGCCTGGGTGTGGCCGACCCCGAAGAAGTGGCCCCCGGGGCCGACCTCGGCGATGGCCTCGAGCGCAAGCGTGTCGTCGTCCACCACGACTGGGTCCATCATGGCCGAGACCATGTGCAGCAGATCGGCATCCAGCACCATCTTCTCGAAGCTGGCGTGCAGGCCACCCTCCATCCACCCGGCGCCGTGCATCATCAGGTTGACCCCGCCCATCACCGCGCCCCAGAGTGCGAAGACCGACTCGTAGGCGGCCTGGGCATCGACGGCGTTGGCGGCGCACACGTTGGACGACCGGTAGGGGAGGTGGTACCGGCGGGCCAGTTGGCCGCCGATCATGGCGGTGCGGACGTACTCGGGTGTGCCGAAGGCGGGGGCGCCCGATTGCATGTCCACATTGGACGTGAAGCCGCCGTACACGAACGGCGAACCGGGTCGCACGACCTGCGAGAGCACGGCGCCCATCAGGGCCTCGGCGTTCTGTTGGGCCAACGCGCCGGCGAGGGTCACTGGTGCCATCGCCCCCGCCAACGTGAAGGGGGTGACGCACACGATCTGGTTCCGTTGCGCGAACTCGATGATGCCCTGAGCCATTGGGATGTCGAGGCGCAACGGCGAGTTCGTGTTGACCACCGTGAAGACCGACGGCTCGCGTTCCAAGGTGGCGTCATCGACCCCTCTGGCGATGCGCACCATCTCGATGCAATCCTTGGTCCGCTGGCGGCCGAGGCTGTACGCGTTGATGGGCCGGTCGGTGAGCGTGAGCGCGTCGAACGTGGCGTGCAGGTGGCGCACCGAGAAGTGCACGTCCACTGGCTCCACCGGGTAGCCGGAGATGAAGTGGATGCTCGTGAGCATCTGGGCCAGGCGGAGCAGGTTCTGGTAGTCGTGACGGTTGCCCATGCGGCGCCCGCCATCGAGATCGGCCACGTTGGGGGCACTGGCTACCGTGCCGAAGGCCATCCAGTCTCCGCCGACATGGAGCGTGTGCTCGGGCTTCCAGGAGTGCAACAGGAACTCGGCGGGCGCTGAGGTGATGCGGTCGAGGACGAGTGCCCGGTCGAAACGTAGGCGGGCCGTGGTGCCCACCACCTCGGCGCCCGCCGCCATGAGGAGGGAACGGGCCTCGGGATCGAGGACGTCCATCCCGATCTCCTCGAGGATGCGCAGCGACGCGATGTGAATGGATTCGAGTTCGTCGGCCGACACCACTTCGGTGGGGGCCAGTCGCATGCGGGGTTGCCGGAACGGCCGCTGCTCGACCCGCCTCGGGCCGGAGTGATCTCCCCGACCGCGGCGCCTTCGGGCCGGTGCTGGCTCGATGTCGGTCACTCGATCCCCCTCGCTCCTCGATCCGATTCCTGGTACGACCGTACCAAATTACCCCAGCGTCACGAGGGCTAGGCACTCCTCGTAGGCGTCGTTGCCGAGCGGCACGAAGCCCTCGATGAGCAACGTCTCGAGGGCGGGTCGCAGGTCCGGATCGGCGACAGTGGCGGAGAACGCCGCCCTCAGTTGTGCCAGTCGGTCGGGTGACGTTGCGGCGGGGGTGATGAGGGGGACGCTCGGCACGAGCGGACCATGGCCGATGACGTGCAGGCCGTCGACGAGATGGGGGAGAAGTCGACGTATGTGGGCGAGCGTGACCGGGTCGATCGACGCCACGTCGGCCCCTCCCTGCTGGAGCATTCGGAGGCTGTGCACGTGGGCGCCCGTGAACGTGACGGGATGATCGAGCGTGGTGCCGACACCGTGGAGGGCCACGGTGAGACTGATCCAGCCCGAGAGGCTGTCCGGGCTGTTGGCCGCCGCCGGCGCATCGGCGAAGTCAGCGAGGTCGCCGGGCCTGGCGGCCATGATCGTCGTGCGGTATCGGTGCCCGACGGCCTCCGGAACGGCGTACTGCAGCGCTCCGATCACCTGTACGTGGGGGGCGAGCGTCGTGGCGACCGGCCATCCGCACGCCTGGCCGACCACGCACGTCGGGTCCATCCAGGTCGACGGGAGGTCGGAGGCATCGGGGTCGTCGGTCCATGTGAGGTGCTCCGGCGTCCAGGGTGCGTAGCGGCGCACGGTCGCCCACAACTGCCGGTACGCATCCCTGATCCCCTCGAACGGGTACATGGCGATGCAGGCGCGCGAGCCCATGGGTGTCACGGTAGACGTTGGGGGACGACCGGCGTGCCGAAGGGACGGAAAAGATGGCGCCGCATGATCTGGCCGTACCCCCGGTACACGCCGGCTCCCGCTTCCGCCTCCGCTTCCGCTTCGAGTCCCATTACGCGGTGCACAGCGGGGAGGCGATACCACGAGACTGCTGGCCGGCGGTGGTGGGTGAGGTGGAGGTTGTTGTTGAGGAACAGGGTGCGCCAGAACCAGCCGCCATGGACGATGGCCGTCGGTGCGCCGTCGGGGACAGAGCGGTGCTCGGCGAACGAGCGGACGAGCGAGAGCGACTGGGCGAGGTACCCGGCACCCACCACGTACTGCCACAGCGGCAACCCGGTCGCCCTCACCACGCTCAGGACCGCGGCGACTCCCGCCACCGACCGTAGCGATCGGAGCGCGTCGCGGCCGCTGGCGGGGTGAGCGATGTCCCGCACCGTGCGCCACAGCGTCACCGCTGGGCCGAACGCCATCCGCCCCGCCAGCGTGCGTCGGGCGTGGAGAAACCAGCGATGTACCGACCCGCATCGGCTCCATTCCTCCTCCGACACGTAGTAGCTCTCCGGGTCGTGGAGTGGATCGGTGAGCGTGACGTCCCGATGGTGCTGCAGATGGCTCGTCCGGTATCGCCCGAACGTGATGAACAGGCCGAGCGGCGCCATCGCGAATGCCACATTGACCCAACGCCACGGCGTCGGGTGGCCGTGGATGACCTCGTGCTGGAGCGATCCGTACCACGCTCCGAGTACCGCCAGCAGCGCGAGTGTGATGGGGACAGGAAGATGGCGATGGCCGAGCAGGACGCCGCTGAAGCCGGCCCCGATCGCCATGGCGACGCCGATCGTGGGCCACTCCACGCCTGCCGACCGCCCCCTGTTGCCCACTGTTCATCACCATGACAGACAGTGTTCGGTTTGTCATCGGCCTCTTGTGCACCATTTACCTCATCTATGGTGTGGATTCACCACAGATGAGGTAGAGACACCATGGATCGGCGACAGACCCTCGATAGCTTCCGGTCCCGCCTCGAGGAGGTCGTGCGGCGCAGCAAGCAGCCCCGCGGCGCCTTTGCCGAATCGACGTCGATCGACCGATCGACGCTGTCGCAGCTGTTGTCGCCGGCGAACCGTCGCCTGCCGAGGGCCGAGACGCTCGTGGCCGTAGCGGAGGCCCATCAGGTGTCGGTGGACTGGCTGCTCGGGCTCACGAACACCGGGCCCATGCAGGCCGAGATGATGCAGGAGCGGACGGCGTTCGCTCCCGGTACGAAGGCGGAGAGCGACGAGCGGCTGCTCCAGTGGTTCGGCGAGGCGGTCGGGTACAAGGTCCGCTACGTGCCGTCGACCCTTCCCGATCTGCTCAAGACCAACGCCGTCATCCAATTCGAGTCAGCCGACTACGTCGCCTCCAGCCCGGCCCAGTCGATCGAGACCGCGGCGGCCCGCCTAGCGTGGACGAGGGCGCCGGAGACCGAAATGGAGTGCTGCTCGTCGGTGCAGAGCGTGCGCAGCTTTGCCAGAGGTGAGGGAGTGTGGGCGGGGCTTCCGGCTTCCCAGCGTCACGCCCAACTAGACCAGATGATCAAGCTGAGCCGCGAGCTCTACCCGGCATTTCGCTGGTTTCTCTACGACGGGTTGCAGCGCTACGCCGCCCCTGTCACGGTGTTCGGTCACCTTCGGGCCGCCCTCTACCTGGGCCAGCTGTACCTCGTGTTGACGTCGACCGAGCACGTCCGCACCTTGTCGCGCCATTTTGACGACCTGATCCGGGGGGCCGTCGTGCAGCCCCCCGATGTGCCCGACCTCCTCGCCGGGTTGCGTCGGGCGGCCCGACGCTGAGCGGCACCGCTTCGCCTACTGTCGAACCATGAACATCTCCGCTCGGAAGAGCAAACGCCTGCTGGCCGTGCTGGGTGGCCTCGACCTCGTGTCCGGCATCGTGGTGGTGGTGATGGCCGCCCGCATCGCATCGGGGATGGACATCGAGCACCCCGGCGTCGTACGTGCCCTCGGCGCTGCCCTGATGGCGGTGGGGGTGAGCGGTCTGTGGTTCTCGCAGCGTCAGCCGCCTGCCCTCAACCGCGGCCTGCAGATCCAGGCCGTCGCCAACGCAGTGTTTGCGGTGGCCTGCCTTGTGGCCTTACTGGGCGGACCGGACACCGTTGGGGTGATCGTCCTCGTGGTGGTAGCCGTCGTCGTGCTTGCGGTCGCGGCGTGGGAAGCGAGGCTGGCGAAGAAGGCGCATCGGTAGGCTCGTCGGGTGATCCAGCGACTCTCGACGTTGTTCCTGCGTACTCTGCGGGAGGATCCGGCCGACGCCGAGGTGCCAAGCCATCGCCTTCTCGTCCGGGGTGGTTACATCCGGCGGGCGGCGCCGGGCGGGTTCACGTGGCTGCCGCTCGGCTGGAACGTCTACCGCAACGTCGAGAACATCGTGCGCGACGAGATGGACAAGGCCGGGTTCCAAGAGGTCCACTTTCCGGCCCTGCTACCCCGGGAGCCCTACGAGGCCACGGGCCGGTGGACGGACTACGGCGACAACCTGTTCCGCCTGAAGGACCGACGCGGCAACGACTTTCTTCTGGCACCTACGCACGAGGAGATGTTCACGCTGCTCGTGAAGGACCTGTACTCGTCGTACAAGGACCTGCCGCTGTCGATCTACCAGATCCAGACGAAGTATCGGGACGAGGCGCGCCCGCGCGCCGGACTGCTCCGGTGTCGCGAATTCGTGATGAAGGACTCATACAGCTTCGACATCGACGACGAGGGTTTGGCCCGCAGCTACGAGGCCCATCGTTCGGCGTACATCCGCCTCTTCGAGCGACTCGGCCTGCCGTTCGTGATCGTGTCGGCGATGTCGGGGGCGATGGGCGGCTCGGCGTCGGAGGAGTTCCTTGCTCCGCTCGAGGTTGGCGAGGACTCGTTCGTGCGCTGCACGGCGTGCGACTACGCCGCCAATACCGAAGCGATCGAGGTGCAGGTACCGGCGGCGATTGCCCTAGATGGTCTGCCCGCCGCCCACGTCGAGGACACGCCCCGGACCCCCACCATCCAGACCCTGGTGGACCTGATGAACGGTCGGGAGGACCTCCGCCGGGCGGATCGGGACTGGACGGCGGCCGACACGCTCAAGAGTGTGGTGGTCAACCTGCGCCACCCGGATGGGCGGATGGAGCCCCTCGCCGTCGGCGTCCCCGGCGACCGCGAGGTCGACCTTAAGCGGCTGGAGGCTCAAGTCGGCCCGGCCGAGGTCGTGGCGTTCACCGAGGAGGACTTCGCCAAGAACCCGTTGCTCGTGAAGGGCTACATCGGCCCAGGTGCCCTCGGCCTGGCGGGAACGACGGGCATCCGCTTCCTCGTCGACCCCCGCATCGTCGATGGATCGCGTTGGATCACCGGCGCCAATGAGGCCGGGCGCCACGTCGTCGACCTCGTCTTCGGCCGGGACTTCACCGCGGATGGCACGGTCGAGGCGGCCGAGGTGAAAGCCGGCGATCCCTGTCCGCGCTGCGGCTCCGCCCTGGAGATCGCGCGAGGCATCGAGATCGGCCACATCTTCCAACTCGGCCGCAAGTACGCCGAGGCACTCGGGCTGACGGTGCTCGATCAGCACGGCAAACAGGTCGTGGTCACGATGGGTTCGTACGGCGTCGGCGTGTCGCGCGCCGTCGCCGCCATCGCCGAAACCTGCTACGACGACAAAGGCCTGTGCTGGCCTCGCGAGGTCGCCCCAGCGGACGTGCACATCGTGATCGCCGGCAAGGACGAGGCCATGACCGCGGCGGCCGAACAACTGGCTGGAGCGTTGGAGGTGGCCGGCGTGCGGGTGATGCTCGACGACCGGGTCGGGGTATCGCCCGGCGTGAAGTTCAACGACGCCGAACTCATCGGGGTGCCGACCATCGTGGTGGTCGGACGCGGTCTCGCCAACGGCACCGTCGAGGTGAAGGACCGCAAGACCGGCGATCGGGTCGACGTGCCCGTGGGTGAGGCGGTGGCTCACCTGTCGGCGCTCTGCCGCGGGATCTGATCGGGAAGTTCGAAACCACGGCGCGGAAAACCGCATCCTGCGTTCGAAGTTCCCTGGCAGGCTGCTCCGGTGAGCCCCGAACCTTCCTCAGCACCGTCGATCGATGTAGCCGCCGCTCGCATCGTCCTCGACGCCGTCTTCGCCGAGCACGCCGCCCGAGAGCGGCTGCCGTCGATCGCGTGGGGGCTCGTCGAGCACGGACAGCTCGTGGCGAGTGGAGGTGCGGGCGCGAGCGCCGTCTACCGCATCGCGTCGATGACGAAGAGCTTCACCGCAGCTGCCGTGCTCTCGCTCAGGGATGAAGGGCGCCTGCGCCTCGACGATCCGATCTCGGAGCATGCGCCCGAACTGGCTCATGTCGGTCGCCCGACGAGAGACTCGCCGCCGATTTCCATCCGTCACTTGCTGACGATGAGCTCGGGGCTGGCCACCGACGATGCGTGGGCCGATCGCCACATGGACGTCGGCGATGAGGAGTTGGACCGCTGGCTGGCCGCTGGTACGACGTCGGCGGGTGCCCCGGGCACGATGTTCGAGTACTCGAACCTCGGGTACGGGTTGCTCGGCCGGGTCGTACAGCGAGTGACGGGACAGCCCGTCCAGCGACTGATCACCGAGCGACTGCTCGAACCGCTCGGGATGGGCGACACCACCTGGGCGGTTCCGGCCGGCGCCGTGGTCGGCTATCACCGCCGGACTCAGGAGGGCGTCGAGAACCTCGTCGAGGAGCCGCTCGTCGGCGACGGGGTGATCGCCCCGATGGGTGGCCTCTACAGCACGATCACCGACCTCGCGAAGTGGATCGGCTTCTTCACCGATGCGTTTCCGGCCCGTGACGACCCCGACGACGGCATCGTCTCCCGAGCCAGCCGTCGCGAGATGCAGCAGGCCTGGCGGGGGTTCACGGACCGAGCTGGCGGCTACGGCATGGGGCTGAACGTGCTGCAGCACGCCGTCGCCGGCAAGGTCGTCGCCCACAGCGGCGGCCTCCCCGGGTTCGGGTCCAACATGCGCTGGCTACCGATGCAAGGTCTCGGGCTTGTGGCGCTCGCCAACCACACGTACGCACCGATGGCGGTGGCCACAAGGACGGCCCTCGACGCGCTCGTCGAAGTGGGGCTCGTGGGTCCGACCCACCTTCCACTGACCGATGGACTTCGCCACGCCGCGGAGGTGCTGGTGCGGTTGCACAACGAATGGGACGACGAGGCGGCGGCCGCGTTGTTCGCCGACAACGTGTTCCTCGACGACGACGCACCGGCCCGTCGACGGGCGGCGGAGGAGCTGGCCGCCGAGCACGGGCCGTTCACGCTCGCCCGCGTCATCGCGGAGTCAGCGACGTCGGCGATTGCGGTGGTGCACGGAGCGCACTGCGAGCTTCACATCGACTTCCAGCTCACGCCGACCGTGCCATCCCTCGTCCAGACGTACGACACGAAACTCGACTCCTGATGCGGATCCTGATGGTCGGTGGCACGCGCTTCGTCGGCAAGCACATCGTGGAGGCGGCCCGTGCGGCGGGCCATGAGGTGACCATCTTCCATCGGGGGCACTCTGGCGCCGAACTCTTCCCGGGGTATCCGAGTTGGACCACTACGTCTTCGTGGTCGAAGTCTGAAGCGGTCAGTCCGACCTCACCGAAACCGAAGTCGTCAAGTGCGGCCACGAGGCGAGTGGCGTTTCCCCTATCGATCCAGACCCACACGTCGAAGTCCTTTGTCGCTCGCGGCAGCCCATGCGCGGCGACGGCGTATCCACCGACCACGAGGTAGCGAACCTCACGAACGGTCAAGCACTCGATGAATTCGCGGAAGTCGGCTTCGAGTCGCATCGCCATCAAGGTCAAAGAGTGCCATTCGGAGTTCGGTCACGGCACCGATTCGCTCCGCAAGCGGACGAGAACGCCAGTACTTGACGTCGTCGTCGGGGTCGTGGAGACCTCGCCTCGCTACTACCTGTGCGATCCGTCGTTCCACCCCGACAGCCTACCGAGGCTTGAGGTTGCCGCCAGCAAGCCACCCCACCGAGTCTCCGCTGAACCCGTTCCGCCTTGGTGGAGGTGGGTGGGCCGTCTGGACATCGTTCCGGTTGGGGAGGTGCGGTTCCGCCGGGACAGGCGTGTGGGTGGCCGGTAGGCGCCCGGGAGGGGTCGGCAGCGGTGGTGGCGGTGGCGGCGGCGGGTCGAAGATCGCCGTCACCGTCGTGCTGAGCGCGCTCGGTGTGTGGTGGATCCTGCGTCGCTGACCGGCGGCCCGGCGAAGGGACTAGCGGAGGATTTCACTATGCGGGCCTGTCCCGTAGCATGGGCCGATGCCGAGCGTGCAGTCGATCGAGCGGGCGTTCGCCGTGCTACGGCGCCTGGCCAGCGGCCCGGCCGGCGTCACGGAACTCGCCGACCGAGTCGACCTTCCGAAGAGCACGGTCTCGCGGCTGCTCTCCACGCTCGAGTCCATCGGTGCGGTCGAGCAGATTTCCGTCGGCGGGCCCTACCGGATCGGGCCCTCGATGATGGAGATC
>JBKJJS010000463.1:0-6110 GCA_046597895.1 Ilumatobacteraceae bacterium | reverse complement strand
ACGCGCACCGACACCTGCGGCGAGTGATAGCCCTCGAGGGCACGCAGATCGTCGCGGACAGCTACTCGGGGCATCGACGGGAGGCTAGCGACCCGCAGGACGCCGACCCCGACAGATTCCCCGCCCATGTCAAACAGTCACCGATCTCGGCCACACTGTGCGGGTGCATCCCGAGCTCTCGTCATTGTCGAGCACCGTGGCCGCCACGAAGTCGCGTGTCACCGCCCTCGTGGAGACCCTTCACGCCGATCGCGATGCGGAGTTGGCGGCGCTGCTGAACGAGATCGAACGATCCCTCGGCAGCGTCCAACGTCAGCTGGATCGTGCCACGCGCCTCGCCCGCTCCGCCTGAACATCAAGAAGTTGTCAATATGTTCTCAACGGCTCGGTCGATTGAGCGCCCGTTGACCTCGCCGGAAAAAGCGGCGACGGCCCTGGGATTCCAGGGCCGTCGCACCTGCGATACCAGGCGGCGGATCCCGGTATCGCCCTCAAACCAGGTGGCGGGAACCTGGTTGGTGAGAGCAATTGTTACACCGGCATAGCCATATTGCAAGTAGCGCCGCCGCTCACACCATGCGGTGACATGACTACTCAACGCGTGATGACGGCGTTCGCACGACCGGCGCCCCACGACGACGAGGCGCCAGGCTCGACGGACAGATGTCCTCGAGGAAGCAGCGCCCGCACGCCGGCTTCTTGGCGTCGCAGACCCTGCGGCCGTGCTGGATCAGTCGCAGGCTGAACGCGCCCCGCTCGGCGGGCGGCAGATACCCGTTCAACTCCATTTCCACCTTCACCGGGTCGTCATGTTCGGTGAGCGCCAACTTGCGGGACAGCCGTCCGACGTGAGTATCGACCGGGAGTCCGGGCAGGTCAAAGGCCACGCTGCGTACCACGTTGGCCGTCTTGCGCCCAACGCCGGGCAACGTGACAAGGTCCTCCAACGCGGTCGGTACCTCGCCTCCGAAGCGGTCCACGACGCCCTGGGCCATACCAATCAGGTTGCGCGCCTTGCTGGCGTAGAAGCCAGTCGACTTTACGATCCGCTCCAGTTCGGCGACATCAGCGACCGCCAAATCCTCGGCGGCGGGGTAGCGGGCAAACAGCGCCGGCGTCACCATGTTGACCCGGACGTCAGTCGTCTGCGCCGACAGGATCGTGGCGGCCAGCAACTCGAACGAGTTCCGGTGGTCCAGTTCGCAAATGGCGACCGGATACTCCTCGGCGAGGCGACGGGCCACCTCGCGGGTGCGGCCCTTCGGAGTTCGAGGCGTGCCCATCGGGTGCGAGGTTACGTGGCTGCTACCCCCGCTACCCTGCCTCGCGTGCGCACACTCGACATCAAGCGTCAGTTCGACGCCGGAGAGATCGCCGATGTCAGTGGACTCCTCGCCGCGGTCGAGCGCGCCGATGGCCATCGGCCCTTGTCGGACCACCTCTGGCTCGACCTCGTCGAAGGTGGGCGCGAGGGGTTCGCCGGCCTCGTGGCGTGGGAACCCGGCCACGAGCACCCAGTGGCGTACGCCCAACTGTCGCGGGGAAACGATTCGTGGGCGCTCGAGCTCGCCGTCCACCCGCATCATCGCTACGAGATGATGGCTATCGGACCTGAGTTGCTCACCGCGGCGGTGGACGTCGTGGCCCACGAGGGCGGCGGTCACGTGCACTGGTGGGTGTTCGAGCCGACCGCCGCGCATGAGCAACTGGCGCGCAACGCCGGATTGACACCTGGCCGCCGCCTGTACCAGATGCGCCGCTCCCTTCCCGTCGGAGCCCCCGACGAACTCGTGACCCGTGCCTTCGTGCCGGGCCAGGACGAGGAGGCCTGGCTGCGGGTGAACAACCGCGCGTTCGGACTCCACCCCGAGCAGGGCGGGTGGGATCTCGCCACGCTGGTCGCCCGAGAGCGAGAAGCGTGGTTCGACGCCGACGGCTTCCGGATCCACGAGCGCAACGGCGAATTGGCGGGATTCTGCTGGACCAAGGTCCACCCGGACGCCGACCCCGTACTCGGCGAGATCTACGTCATCGCGGTCGATCCGGCCTTCCACGGGCTCGGGCTCGGTAAGTCGCTCACCTTGGCCGGCCTCGATTACCTGGCGGGGCGCGGTATCCCCGTCGCCATGCTCTACGTCGACGCCGACAACGTCGCAGCACTCGCGCTCTACCGGAACCTCGGGTTCGAGATCCACCGCACCGACCGCGCCTTCATCGGCGATATCAAGTCCCGATGACTGTCATCGGCCGCCCGCCAGCGTTGCCGCGCTGGGATACCAGCGACGTGTTCGAGTCCTTGCTCGCGAGGGCGTTCGTGGACGGACTGGAGCAAGTGGGTGCTGACGCCACGCGCGCCGTCGCCCTGTTCGACGAGTTGGGCATCGAAAGCGGAGTGAGTGGCCCGGTGACCCCGGAACGGGCCACCGCCGCCGATCGCGCCATCACTGCGCTCAATACCGTCATGGATCGGCTTCGCACGATTCGCGCCACCGTCGCCGCCGCCGTCGCGACGGACTCGGCCGATGAGCCTGCGCAGGCCTTGGCCACTCGCGTCGCCACCGTCGACGCCGCGCTCCAGCCCTTGTTGGCGCGGCTCTCTGGCTGGGTGGCCGCGCTCGGCGTGGAAGCGCTGTGCGCGGCGAGCCCGGTGGCTGCCGAGCACGCCGGACCCCTGGCCCAGTTCGCTCGGCGCGCCGAGCACCAGATGCCCGACGCCCACGAAGGACTCGTCGCCGCACTGCGCGTGGACGGTTCGTCGGCATGGGGTCGGTTGCATTCGGACATCACGTCGCAGCTCGAAGCGGATGTCCACGTTCCCACCGGCTCGAGGCGGTTGCCCATCGCCGCCATCCGCGGCCTCGCCACGGACCCTGACCCCGCGGTGCGCCGCGCCGCCTACGACGCCGAACTATTGACGTGGCCCTCGGTCGGCACGGTGTGCGCCGCCGCCATGAACAGCATCAAGGGTGAGGCCATCACGCTCAACCGCCGCCGCCACTGGCCGAGCGCGCTGGACGCCGCCCTGTTCGCCAACAGCGTGGACCGGCGTACGTTCGATGCCATGCAGACCGCGGTGGTGCGGTCGCTCCCGGACTTCCGGCGGTGGATGCGCACGAAGGCCGAACTCCACGAGGGCGGCCACGACAGGCTGGCGTGGTGGGACCTCGTCGCCCCTCTCCCGTTCGCACCGGCGCCCGTCGGGTGGGACGAGGGCGTCGGTCTCGTACGCGGAGCGTTCGCTGGATACTCACCCGAGCTCGGTTCGCTCGTCGACCGCTCCGTCGACGAGCGTTGGCTCGACGCCGAGCCAAGAGCCGGCAAGCGCGGTGGTGCGTTCTGCATGAGTTTCATCGGCGATCGTTCTCTCGTCCTCATGAACTGGAGCGACGGCCTGGACAGCGTGCAGACGCTCGCCCACGAACTCGGCCACGCCTTCCACAACACCCGACTCGCCGTCCGAACGTCGCTTCAACGCCAGCTCCCCATGGCCCTGGCGGAAACGGCGAGCATCTTCTGCGAGACGCTCATGGTGGAGGCCGCTCTCGCGCGGGCCACGGGGACCGAGCGTCTGGCCGCACTGGACGTCGATCTGCAGGGCGCCACGCAGATCGTGGTGGACATCCACAGCCGGTTCCTGTTCGAGCAGGAGGTGTTCACCCGGCGGGAACGCAAGTCGCTCGGCGTGAGCGAACTCTGCGACATGATGCTCGCTACCCAGGACCAGGCGTACGGCGATGGCCTCGACCAGGCCACCGCCCACCCGTGGATGTGGGCGGTCAAGCCCCACTACTACGGTTCGCACTTCTACAACTGGCCGTACACATACGGATTGCTCTTCGGCCTCGGCCTCTACGCCGAGCACGTCGCCGACCCCGAGCGCTTCGGCGCCGGCTACGACGACCTGCTGTCACGTTGCGGGATGAACACCGCTGAGGAGTTAGGACGGGCCTTCGGCCTCGATGTCGGCGACGAAGCGTTCTGGGAGGCCAGCCTGGACGTGCTGCGCCGCCGGATGGCCGACTACGAAGCGCTGGCGGCGACCGCACTTGCAACCGGACGCGCGACCCCATCGTCCACCGTCCGGCCGACATAGCGTCCACTCGCCCTGAACCGGAGTGGGGCCTCGCCGTACTCCTCGATGGCATGGGCGAGCCACCCGGCCATGCGGGCCACCGCGAACAACTCGCCGACGTCGATCGGCACGGCCGCCACGAACGCCATCGCTCCGAGGACGAGGTCGATGTTGGGACGCTTCGGCAGCCGCGCACTCGTCAGCGACAAGAATTCCTCGACGATCGCCAACCGGTTCGAACCGTGCCCCAGTCGCCGCACCGCGTCCAACAGCGGCCCGACACGCGGGTCGTCGCTGCGGTAGATCTTGTGTCCGAATCCGGGGACGTGGACACCTCGGCGGAGATGGTCTCCGAGCACCGCGGTCACGCCCTGCGCGGCACATCGGTGGAACATGTCCAACACGTGCGTGCCGGCGGCGCCGTGCAGTGGTCCGCTCATCACTCCGAGACCAGTGATGATGGCGGCGTACGGGTCGGCCCACGTCGATGCCGCCACCCGCACCGCAAACGTGGATGACGCCAGCTCGTGATCGGCCAGGAGCACGAGGGCACGATCCGTGGCGAGCACGAGGTTCGGGTCCGGCTCCCTCACCCAGCCCGCCGCCAGGTGTTCGGCGACGGTGCGACCAACCCGACGGTTCGGCGGATGACCAGCTCTGGCGACGCCCATGACGAGGCGCCGGCCGAGCGCGGCGACTGCCTCGGGCGCTCGATCCCCACGCAGAGGGTCGTGGCTGGCGAACGTGGCGACCATCGCCGTCAACCGGGTGGCGCCATCGGCCGCTGGGCCGAGTGCCGCCCTGGAGGCCCGGGCGGCGGCAACGAGGGCCGAAGCGGGGGCCGGCCACACGACGGGCCCGGGCGGCAGCGCTGCCGTCCACAGGAGTTCGGCGACCTGCTCGAAGGACGCCGTCGTGGCCAGGTGCGGCACCGACCAACCCCGGTAGTGCACGTCGCCTTCGTCGATCTCCGTGACTCCTGTCGTGATCTGGACATCGACGGACGCCGGAGGCGCCGCGGGGCGGCGCCGCCCCCGCTGCGCCAGCGTGTCGAGGTCGTCCACTGCGAACAGCGACGTACGGCCATCGATGGCGCGCTGGCGCGAGAGCAAGCCCCTGCTCACGTAGGCGTAGAGCGTGGCCGGCTCGACGCCAAGGCGGCGCGCCGCCTCACTGGTTGGGACGAGTCGTGTCATGGGCACATTGTCTGCCGAGCGTTCCCGCTCGTCAACGTTGATTTGATCCATATTGATCTAATCAACGTTGAGTGAGCGAAGCGAAGACATCCCCGGAGCACGCTTGTCGTGGGTGAGCCGCCGTAGCGTGGTCGGCGTGACCGCCCCGACGCGCTACGACTTCTCGCGAACGGAACTCGCCGAGATGTTGGACGACCAACCGCACTACCGAGTCGAGCAGGTGTGGTCCGGCCTCTACGAGCAGCTCGCCGACCCCTCCGATCTCACGGTGCTTCCGAAGGCGCTCCGCACCCGACTGGCGGACGTGCTCCCGAACGCGCTGCGGCTCGTCGACGAGCGGATCAACGACGGCGGCGACACGGTGAAGTTCCTGTGGGAACTGGACGGCGGCGCCCGTATCGAAACGGTGCTGATGCTGTACCCGGACCGGGTCACCGTGTGCGTGTCCAGCCAAGCCGGGTGTGCGATGGCTTGCGGATTCTGCGCAACCGGGCAGGCCGGGTTCACCCGCCAACTCACGCCTGGCGAGATCGTGGAGCAGGTGGTCGTGGCGGCTCGTCGGGGACGCGAACTCGGGCGGCGGGTCGGCAATGTCGTGTTCATGGGGATGGGTGAACCACTGGCCAACGAGGGGCCGGTGTGGACAGCAATCGAACGCATCCACGACGACTTGGGGCTCTCCGCTCGCCATCTCACCGTGTCGACCGTCGGAATCGTTCCCGGTATCCGGAGCCTCGCCGAGCGGCCGCTCCCAGTGAACCTCGCCGTGTCGCTCCACGCCGCCAACGACACGCTGCGCGACGAACTCGTGCCGATCAACAAGCGATATCCGATCGCCGACC
>JBKJJS010000264.1:0-3112 GCA_046597895.1 Ilumatobacteraceae bacterium | reverse complement strand
CCGACGAAGGTGACGTGGAAGGGGCGGCGCGGCTTCGCCAAGAGGCCGTGGCAGTCGTGCGGGACTTCCTGGGCGAGGTGTAGGTCACGCGAGCAAACGTCGCCGCAAGCCCTGCTGGAGGTTGTCCCGAGGTCTGTTGAAGTGAGGTGGTGATCCCTCCCCGGGCCGTGCCGTTGATGGCAGGGTTCGGGGTCCTACCAAGACACCTGAACAAGGAGAGGGATCACCGATGAAGAAGGTACCTGTCGTGAGGATCACGACGCCGCAAGCTGCCGTGAGCGTGGCTGGGTTGCCGTTCGAGGCGACTGTCGCGATGGGCGATGTCGCGTCGGCGATGAAGGAAGGGTTGCTGGCGTTCGCGTCGGCGGCGGGGCTGGTGGTGATGCGTCAGATGCTCGACGCGGAGCTCGAGTCGATCGTCGGGGCCAAGCACGCCAAGCTTGAGGATCGGGTTGGGAATTGGCATGGCACGACGAAGGGTCAGGTGGTGCTCGGGGCTCGCAAGATCAGCATGACGCGACCTCGTGGCCGCTTGGTCGATGGTGGTGAGGTCGAGCTGGATACGTGGGCGACGTTCGCGTCGGAGGACCTGCTGCGCCAGGTTGTGGTCGAACGGATGCTCGCCGGTGTCGCCACACGACGCCACGAGCTGGTGGGTGAACCGGTCGGCCAGACCGGCACCGGGGTGTCCAAGTCGGCGGTGTCACGCCGCTTCGTCGCCGCGACGACCGCTGCGGTTGCCGAGTTGCTCGAAGCGGACCTGTCCGGTCTGGAGACGGTGGTGTTGATGATCGACGGGCTCAACGTCGCCGGCGAGATGATCGTCGTTGCCCTGGTCATCACCGATGACGGGACCAAGGTGCCGGTCGGGTTGCGTCTGGGTGACACCGAGAACGCCGTCGTGGTCAAGGACCTGCTCGCCGATCTCGTCGATCGGGGTCTGCGGTTCGAGCACGGGATCCTCGTCGTGCTCGACGGTTCCAAGGCGCTACGCAAGGGTGTCGCCAAGGTGTTCGGCGCCAAGGCGCTTGTGCAGCGCTGCACCCTGCACAAGAGACGCAATGTCACCGAGTACCTGCCCGTCGCCCGTCGTAAGGCGTTCGACAAGCGTCTCGCCGGAATCTTCGCGAACCCCGACGCTGCGGCCGGGCTGCGTGATGCGAGGCGTCTCGCTGGCCAGTTGAAGAAGGATCACCCGGACGCCGCGGGGTCGTTGCTCGAAGGGCTCGAGGAGATGTTCACCGTTGCCCGCCTCGGCATCACCGGCGCGCTGCGTCGGTCGTTGACGAACACGAACTGCATCGAGTCGATGATCTCCACCGTGCGCGTGGTGACCGGGCGGGTCAAGACCTGGAAGGACGGCGACATGAAGAAGCGGTGGATCGCGACCGGCATGATCGAAGCCCAACGCTCGTTCCGACGCGTCCGCGGCCACACCCAGATGACCGACCTCGTCACCCGCGTCGGCCAAGCCATCAACAGCCCTGCAACACCCGCCAACTACGCTCAAGCCGTTGCCTGAGCAACACCCGGATCACCACCCCACTTCAACAAGAAGCGGGACATCCTCTGCCAGGGGTTCGAGCAAGGTTGCGGTTTCTCGAGGACTGCAATCGGAAGGAACCCCTGGCGTGGACGACGGTATCGCGATGGTGAAGTTGTTGATGGGCTTGCCGGGCATGAACGTGCTCGAGGTGGCCGAAGGTGACGACGAGCTGGTGATCAAGGTTGAAACGACCGAGACGGTGGCTTGGTGTCCCGGGTGCGGGTCGCGGGCTCAGGCGCAGGACCGGGCCACCCGTTCGGTGCGTGACCTGTCGTGCTTCGGGCGAGCCGTACGTTTGGATATCTGCTGCCGGCGGTGGCGGTGCCGCGAGGCGCTGTGCGAGACCAAGACGTGGACTGAGAACGTAGACCAGTTGGACGCGACCGCGGTGTTGACCCGCCGTGCCGGGGCGGAGGCGTGCCGTCAGGTCGGCCAACAGGCCCGCCCGGTCGCAGCGGTCGCCCACGACTTCGGGGTGTGCTGGTGGACGGTGATGAACGCGGTGATCGAGCACGGCACCCCACTGGTCGATTCGCCGGATCGAGTCGGCACAGTCACCAAGCTTGGCGTCGACGAGACCAGCTTCCAGGCGGCACGCCCGGGTGTGTCAACCAAGTACGTGACCGGCTTGGTCGATCTGCAGCGACGAGCGATGATCGACATGACCCCCGGCAACAGCGGCGCTGACCTGCGACGCTGGTGCGCGAAGGCGGACCCGGCATGGATCGCCAAGATCGAGGTCGTGGCAACGGACCTGGCCGAGTCGTATCGCGCTGGGTTGTCACCGCACCTTGATCATTGTGTGCGTGTCGCTGATCCGTTCCATGTGGTGCGCGTCGCCAACCGGTGTATGGACACCGTGCGTCGGCGGGTGCAGAACGAACAGCTTGGTCATCGCGGACGCAAACGAGATCCGTTGTTCAAGATCCGCAAGATCCTTCTCGCCGGCTCCGAACGTGTCACCGGAGGCGGTGTTGATCGGATGCTGCTCGGCCTACGCGCCGGCGACCCGAACGACGAGTTGCTCGGCGCCTGGTTGGCCAAGGAATCCGTGAGGGACGTGTTCTTGACCGACGACCCGGCTGAGGCTGCCTTGCTGCTCGACAAGACCATCGCCGGGTGCAAGGCCGACGTCGTGCCCGAGATCCGGTCGCTTGGTGACACGCTCGCGCGGTGGCGCAGTGAGATTCTCGCCCACCACGCGACCGGAGCGTCGAACGGGCCGACTGAGGTGTTTCTGACTTAACGCGACATTGGCCGGGAGGATTCAGGCAGCATCGGTCGGTTGTTGGCGGGTTGTTGTTGGTGATTGTAGTCATGGCTGGTTCCGGTGGTTGCGGTGCCAGTCACGTCGTTGTTCGTCGGCGATCTTGAGGCCGTCGATTCTGGCGGCTCGGATCTGTTCGCCGCGGCCTTCGTGTTCGTCGTTGGGGGTGACGTAGCCGATGGCTTCGTGGAGGCGCACCGTGTTGTAGTGGTGGCGGAGCCGTTCGAGCTCGGCGGCGAGGATTGCCGGGTCGGTGATGGTCATGAGGTGGGGGTGTTCCCATTTCAGGTGTCCCCACA
>JBKJJS010000105.1:0-10012 GCA_046597895.1 Ilumatobacteraceae bacterium | reverse complement strand
TTGCGGCCCTTCGGCCCCAACGTGACGCGTACGGCGTCGGCGAGCTTGTTCATGCCCGCTTCGAGCGCCCGGCGAGCCTGTTCGTCGAAGGCAATCATCTTCGGCATCTGGTGTTTCCTCCGTTTGGATGTGCGATTCGCACTCGGGTCAGTCGAGTGCTAGCACTCTAGGCCGTCGACTGCTAACGCGACAACCAGGGCGCGGGGGACCGGTAGGTTCAGGGGCGTATGGCACAGATCGTCGTCGTCGGTGGAGGAGTCTCCGGACTCGCCGCCGCCCTGAAGTTCGGCCGGGCCGGCCACCAGGTCAGCGTGCTGGAACGGGACCCAACACCGATGCCGGCCACACCTGACCTGGCGTTCGAGTGGGACCGCCGAGGAGCGCCCCAGGTGCGGCACAGTCACGCCTTCCTGGCACGCCTCTACGGCCTGCTCCGTGACCACGAGCCGGATGTGCTCGCCGGATTGCTCGCCGCCGGGGCCTCTGAGATGCGCTTCGGCGACAACCTTCCGCCCACCATGACGAACTTCGAACGTCAGGCGGGAGACGAGGATCTCGTGATGCTGGCCTGTCGCCGCACGACGTTCGAATGGGTGCTGCGGCGCATGGCTACGGCCGAGGGCAACGTCGAGTTCCGCACCGGCGGTGTGGTCGACGGGCTCATCGGGCAGTCGGGCCCCGACGGCGACGCGCCGCTCGTGACCGGCGTGCACATGGGCGACGGCTCCACGGTGGCCGCCGACCTCGTGGTGGTGGCCAACGGGCGGCGTTCAACCCTGCCGGACTGGCTCGAGGCCATCGGTGGAACCCGCCTGCCCGAGGAGACCGAGGACACGGGCATCGTCTACTACTCGCGGTTCTACCGAATGCGCGACGGCCATGACTTCCCACCCCGCAGCGGGCTCATCGGCGGCGACCTCGGCTACCTCAAGTACGGCGTGTTCGTCGGCGACAACCGCACCTTCTCGCTCACCTTGGCCACACCGTCCGACGACGACGCGCTGCGGCGGATCCTCACCGAGCCGGAGGCGTTCGAAGCGGCCGCCCGCTCGCTGGACGTCGCCGCCCCCTTTGTGGACGGGCGGGCCGAGGCCATTACCCCTGTCCACGTCATGGCCGGCCTGCTCAACCGTTGGCGGGAGTTCGTGGTCGACGGACGCCCCGCGGTGCTCGGTCTCCACGCCATCGGTGACGCCATGCTGTGCACGAACCCGCTGTATGGACGGGGCTGCACCACGGGCTACTGGAGTGCCCATCTCCTGGCCGAAGCCGTGGCGTCGGCGCCCGACGATCGCCACGACCAGGCCCTGCGTTACGACGCTGCCCTCCGCGAGCAGATCCTGCCCTGGTACCGCGCCGGAGTGGCCCAGGACGCCGAGGCCCGCCGCGTATCCGCCGCCCTCCTGGCGGGCGAGAGCCCCGACGACGACCCAAGGGACCGGAGGGCGTTCATGCGGGGCGTGCTACGAGAGGGTCTGGCCCCGGCACTGCGGATGGACGCCGTCGTGCTGCGGGCGTTCATCCGGACGCTGAACCTGTTGACACCGCCCGACGCGCTCCTGACCGACGAAGAAGTGTCCCAGCGCGTGCTGGCCGTCTGGCAGGACCGCGAGAACCGCCCACCCGAGCCTCGCCTCGGCCCCGCGACGAGGGCCGAGCTGCTCGACGCGTTGGCGGTGTAACGCCGATCAGCCGCCAGCCACGGCCGGGATGATCGAGACAGTCTCACCCTCCGGCACGGGGGTGTCCATGCCCTCGAGGTAACGAACGTCGTCGTCGGAGACGAACACGTTGACGAAGCGGCGCAGCGCGCCGTTCTCGTCGAGCAGGCGATCGGCGAAGCCTGGGTGAGCGGCATCCAGGTTTTTCAGTACTTGAGCGAGTGTGGAGCCCTCGACCGACACCGTGGAGTTTCCGCCGGTGAGCGGGCGCAAGGTGGTGGGGATGCGAACGGTGACAGCCATGTGCGCAAACCCTAGCGGCATGGTCAGGAATCGAGACGCCGACGTCCGCGGGTACCGTTTCCGGCCGTGCGCGTCCTGGCCGCCGTCGACAAGTTCAGAGGGACGGCCACGGCGGCCGAGGTGGCCAAGGCCATCGGCAACGCCTGTTGGGATCTCGGCCACGAGTGCGACGAGGCTCCGCTGGCCGACGGTGGCGAGGGCACACTCGAGGTCCTCGGGGGCGCCAACCGGACCACGACGGTGACGGATCCCCTCGGCCGACCCGTGGAGGCGGGCTGGCGATTCAGCGGTCGCACCGCCGTCATCGAGATGGCCAGGGCGTCGGGTCTGGCACTCGTCGGTGGGGCGTCGGGCAACGATCCTCTCGCCGCTTCGACCGCGGGCACCGGGCAACTCATCGGTGCGGCCTTGACCGCCGGGGCCCGCAAGATCGTGGTGTGCCTTGGCGGCTCAGCGACGACGGACGGCGGGCTCGGCGCCCTCGACGCGCTTGCCTCGCGGGCCAGATTACGCGGCGTCGACCTCCTCGTGGCGTGCGATGTCACCACGCGGTTTGCCGATGCGGCCGCCGTGTTCGGGCCGCAAAAGGGTGCCAGCCCGGCCCACATCAAGTTCCTCACGGCGCGGCTGAATGCTCTCGCCGAGCGCTACCGCCACGACTTGGGTGTCGACGTCAGCGACGTGCCGGGAGCGGGCGCGGCCGGTGGGTTGGCTGGGATGCTCGCCGCGCTCGGCGGCCGGCTCGTTCCAGGCTTCGAACTCGTCTCCGACGAGATCGACCTCCCGGATCGGGTTGACGCCGCGGACTTCGTGATCACGGGCGAGGGCTACCTCGATGCCCAGAGCTTCGAGGGAAAGGTCGTAGGTGGCGTCGTGGCGTTGGCCCATCAGGCGCTTCGCAGCGTGCGGGCCATCGTCGGCGACGCCGACGATGACGCGGCGGCCCGTGTCGGGTCGATCCGGCTGGTGGAACGCTTCGGACGTGACGCGGCGATGAACCGGACCGCGTGGTGCATCGAGCAGGCCACCCGGGACCTGCTCGCCGAGGTCAACCGCCGGTAGTGGCCGTGGCCGCCGAAGTCGTGGGGGGCTTGGTGGTCGGCGGTGAGCTCGACCCGAGTGGCACGAGAGCCGCGCCTGCTTTGTCCGAGCCAAGCATGACGAGCACCGTGGCCGAGCCGAGGGTGCCCGCCTTGATCGGCGGCTCCGCTGGTAGCGACTGCGTCGATCCGGTGAGGCCCATGTCGAACAGCAGGGCCTTGCCGACGCGGGCGGCCGCCGCATCGCCGTCCTTGACCATGATGACCGTCGTGCTTTGCTTCCCCGAGGTGCCGTTGGTCGCCGTTCCCGTCGTATACCCGCGGTCCTTGAGATTGTCGGCGAGGGTGCCAGCGGCGCCGTCCTTGCCCGACGCGTTGGCGACGACCACCGTGGCTCCGGTGCGGATGATCGTAGAGACCGGCGTGGTGGTGGCCACCGCTGACGTCGGCGTCCCGGCTTTCGTGGTGGTGGGCTTTGCGGTCTGACCCCCTGAGCCGCTGGACGAGTCGTCCGTGACATCTTTCAGGATCAGCAGGCCGAGCAAGCCGGCGACCGCGGCGACGACCACCGCCACCACGGGCGTGGCCGGTCGTGGCATGCCACCACCGGGTCGATCACCTGTACGGCCCGTGCGATTCGGATCCGTCGTACTCATCTTCGGCTACCTCCGCTTGCCTCGGTACCCGAACTCTCCAGCCGCGCTCGCCGTTTGCGGTCCCGAAAGCGCAGGAGCCGCCGAACCACGAGCGGGTCGACTGTCAATGAATCGGGATCTTGGAGTACCTGGTTCAACTCGTCATAGTACGCATCCGGCGCACAGGTGAAGCGGCGGCGGATCAGGAGGTCCTTGTCGCCGTCGAGTGTCCACCACGTACGTTCGAATTCGAGGATCGCCCGGTGGCGCTCGGTCAATGACACCCACACAGACTGCCCGGCTGAGCGCCGCGATACAAGCACCCACTAACTTGGCCCACCCATGGGGAGCCCGTTCGTCGTCGGAGTGGCGGGCGGCACAGCCTCCGGCAAGACCACCGTGGCCGATCGACTGGCCGAATTGCTGGGGGATGAACACCTCGCGCTCGTGAAGCTGGACGCCTACTACTGCCACCGCAATGACCTGACCTTCGAGCAACGAACCGAGATCAACTACGACCATCCGGATGCCTTCGACTGGACTCTCCTCGGCAGCCACTTGGACGACCTGCGCGCTGACCGCTCCATCGAGATGCCGGTGTACGACTACACGGAACACCTGCGTTCAGCCGCGGTGGTCACCGTGCGACCGGCACGTGTGATCGTCGTCGAGGGGATCCTCGTGCTCTACGAGGTCGCCATGCGCGGCCGGTTCGATCTCAAGATCTACGTGGACACGGACGCCGACGTGCGCTTCATCCGCCGACTCCGCCGTGACGTGGCCGAGCGGGGCCGAACGCCCGAGAGCGTGATGGACCAGTACCTCGAGACAGTGCGACCGAGTCACCTGCAGTTCGTGGAGCCGAGCAAGCGGTACGCCGATGTCATCATCCCGAACGGCGGGCTCAACGAGCCGGCCATTCACGTCCTGCGGGCACGGGTGCAGGAGTTGTTGGCCCGCAGCGACTGACAGCGTCGCGGTTCACGGTGCCGAGGATCGGGTACCGACGGGCTGTGAGCACGACCGTCAGTCGGCTGGCGGCTGGCACGCCGCTCGGTGGCCGCTACCTCCTCGATGACCTGATCGCCATCGGCGGTATGGGTGAGGTATGGCGCGCCCGCGACACCAAGCTCGACCGCGACGTGGCCGTCAAGCTGCTGAAGGACGACCACCTCCAGGACACCGCGTTCGTCGACATGTTCGAACGCGAGGCCAAGCACGCGGCGGCCGTGTGCCACCCAGGCGTAGCGGGCGTGTACGACGTCGGCGAGCACGACGGCGCGCCGTTCCTCGTGATGGAACTCGTACGCGGCGAACCGCTGTCAACGCTGGTGCAGCGCGAGGGTCCGCTGGCCGAGGAGCGGATCGTGGACATCGTGGCCCAGACGGCCGACGCCCTCCAGGCGGCCCACACGATGGGCGTGGTCCACCGCGACATCAAACCCGGGAACCTGCTGGTCGCCGAGGACGGAACGGTCAAGGTGACGGACTTCGGGATCGCCCGAGCGACGGCGGCTTCGGAGGGCCCGCCGGGGGGAGCACTCGCCCCATTCACGGTTCCCCTCCGGACGATGGGCACCGCGCAGTACATGTCGCCCGAGCAGGCGCAGGGCCAGCCGGCGGCCCCGGCGTCCGACGTCTATTCCCTGGGTGTCGTCGCCTACGAGTTAATGGCCGGTCATCGGCCGTTCGACGGACCCAGCCCGGTGGTCGTCGCCACCGCACACGTCACGAAGGAGCCGCCGCCGCTGCCCTCGACCGTGCACCCCGACCTGCGCGCAATCGTGATGAGCGCGCTCGCCAAGCGACCCGCTGACCGGCCGGCCGACGCCGCCGAGTTCGCGCGGCGGTTGCGGTCTGTCGACCTCAACTCGGCGCCGACCCTCGTGATGGGTACGGCCGCTGACCCGGCGAGCCAGGGGCCGGCGACGCAGGTCATGGCGGTGGTGGCACCAGTCGATGCCACCGTGTCGTTCATCCAACCGATGGACGAGCCCGCGAGCCGAGTGGGCGGACGAGCGTTTCTGTGGCTCACCCTCGCGATGCTCGGCATCCTCGGGCTCGTCGGCATGGTGGCCGCCACGAGAGGCTCGGGCCAGTCCCCGCTCGCCTCGGCGGAGACGACCACGACCTGGCAGCTGTACGTCGACATCGATTCCGCGGCACTCGTCGGTCTGCCTGCCGCTGAGGCCACCACGCGTCTCGAGGACGAGGGGATGGTCGTCGTTTTGGAGGAGGTACCGGGCGCCGGCGCGCTGGTCGGCACGGTGGTGGGGGTCACGCCGACGGGCCGCGTCGAGCGCGGGGCCCCGGTGACCCTCCAGATCGCCGAGAACGCCACGACGACCGACAACGGCAAGGGCGGCGGCAAGAGGCCGAAGAAGTGACCCTTGCGCGGTGCGACCATCCGGTAGGAGCTGATCTCGGCCTCAGCGGTACCATTGCCTCACCAGCGAACACGGGGGTCCGCGATGCCGGTCGTCACACAGCGAACGTTCTGCCGTTTCTGCCATGCGGCATGTGCCATGGAGGTTGATGTCGACACAGACGCCAACCGGGTGGTCGGGGTGCGGGGCGACCCGAACGACCCGTTGTTCGGTGCGTACACGTGCATCAAGGGCCGACACCTCGGCGATCAGCACCACAACCCGGAGCGGCTCCGCACGTCGCTGAAGCGTCGGCCCGGCGGCGGGTTCGACGAGATCCCCACGGCCCAGGCATTCGACGAGATCGCGGCGCGGTTCCAGCGGATCATCGACGAGCATGGCCCTCGCGCCATCGCCACGTACTGCGGCACGGCCACGTTCATGAATGCCGCCGCCCACCCGGTGGCCACCGCGTTCCACAAGGCCATCGGCTCGCCCTCGTACTACACGTCCATCACCATCGACCAGCCAGCCAAGATGGTCACGCCGCTGCGCCTCGGGGCATGGGCCGCCGGGACTCAGCCGTGGTCGACAGCCGACGTCTCGCTCGTGGTCGGCGTCAATATCGTCGTGTCGATGCTCGGCCTCCCCGGCGGGCCGACGTTCATCAACCCGCTGGCGTCACTACGAGCGGCCAAGAAGCGAGGGCTCAAGCTCATCGTCATCGACCCCCGCCGCACCGAGACGGCGGTCATGGCCGACATTCACCTGCAGGTCACCCCGGGCGAGGACCCGACGCTTCTGGCGGGCATGCTGCGCGTCATCCTCGACGAGGACCTCGTCGACCGCGAGTTCTGCGAGCGCTGGGTCGGGAGCCTTCCCGAGTTCCACAAGATGGTCCGCCAGTTCGATCTCGACCACGTCGCCCTGCGCACCGGCGTCCCCGCCGACGACATCGTGCGCGCCGCCCGCATGTTCGCCGCCGGCCCGCGCGGCTCGGCCGTGTGTGGCACGGGGCCAAACATGGCGCCTCACGGCACGCTCATGGAACACCTCGTCCACTCGTTCAACGTCGTATGTGGGCGGTACCCGCGCGAGGGCGAGACGGTGCAGCCCGTCACCGGTGTCATCGGCCTCGCCGGGCCGGCCTCCACCCCGAAGGCCCAGGTCAAGGCCCCCATGCCCGAGATGCTCACGAACGGGGCCAAGGCCCGCATGCGCGGACTGTCGGCCATCCTCGGCCAGGCCCCTACCTCGGCGCTCGCCGACGAGATCCTCGAAGGCGGCGAGGGCCAGGTGCGGGGGCTGCTCACCGTCGGCGGCAACCCGGTGCTGGCGTGGCCGGACCAGATCAAGGCCGTCCGCGCGCTGGAGTCTCTGGACACTCACGTCGCACTCGACATCCGGATCTCGGCGAGCGCCCGCCTCGCCGACTACGTGATCCCGTCCGTCCTCTCCCTGGAGCGGCCGGATGTGCCCACGAACGTCGACCGCTGGTTCGAGGACCCGTACGTGATGTACACCCCCGCCGTGCTTGAGGCTGATCCCGAGATGGTGGACGAGGCGAACCTCTACGTCGAGATCGCCCGCCGGATGGGCCTCACGTTGCAACTGCCCGGCGGTGACCTCACACCGGACATGCACGCCTCCCCCGACGAACTGCTGGAAATGAGCTACACGAACACCCGGGTGCCGTGGGACGAGTTGCGCGCCCTTGATGGAGCCGCGGTATTGCGACCCGACCTGAACCTCACGGTGCTGCCGGCTGATGCGGACTGCACGGCGAAGTTCGAACTCGTCCCCGCCGGCCTTCCCGTCGAGCTGGGCGAGATCCGGATGGAACTCAACAGCTACGGCAACATCGCTGGCTACGACCCGCACGTGCACACTCACCGCATGGCGTCCCGGCGGCTGAAGAGCGTGTTCAACTCCTCAGGTCGGGAGATCGAGGCGTTGCGAAAGCAGGCGGGCACCTCGTACGCCCACGCGCACCCCGACGATCTGAAGGCGTGGGGCGTCGTCGATGGCGATCTCGTGGAGATCACGAGCCCTCGGTCGAGCATCCGTACCGTGGTGAAGTCGGCCACGGACGTGAAGCCCGGCACCATCTCGATGGCCCACTCGTGGGGTGATCTCCCGGGAGAGGCTGGCCCGCCCGCCGACCCGTACACGTTGGGCGACACCACCGGCCGGCTCACGGACTGCTCGACGGGTTACGACCCCATCACGGGACTCCCCGTGATGAGCGCCATCCCCGTCACGGTCAAAGCGGTCTGAACGCGCCGGGCACCCATCACCGGAGCCGGGTGTGGGAATCGAACCCACGACATCCTCTTTACAAGAGAGGTGCTCTGCCGACTGAGCTAACCCGGCGCACTCGGCCGACAGGCTAGCGGTGGGCCCGCGGCCAGTGTCAGCTACCCAGGATGCGCTGCTTTTCGGCGGCGAACTCCGCATCCGTCAACAACCCCTTCTCGCGCAGCACGGCGAGGCGCTCCAGGGCGGCAACGCGATCGTCCGGGCTGGCGGGTGGCGGTCCCGCGGGAGGCGGCGCCAGGCCCTGGCCCGGCATCGAGGTGCCGGGTATCAATCCGGCGGCCACCCCACCCACGGTGCCGATCCCACCGTCGCCGTCGAGGTCCCGGCCGAGCATCTGCTCCAACTTGGCGATCTTGGCCGGGTCGGGTGCCTCACCGCTCAGGTTCACGATCTGGGCCTGCCCGCCAGCCATACCTGGCCCGCCGCCCATCCCCGGCTGGCCCGGATTCTGGTTCATCTGCTGGGCCATCATCGCCGCCTGCCGGCGCGACTGCTCCGCCCACGTCTCCACCTCGTCCCAGAGGATCTTGAACTTCTCGGGCTTCTCGGGGTCGAGCTCGCACGGGAGGACCATGCCAGGCTCCGGCCACTTCTTCACCGAGCACATCTTCGACGCCTCGACGTGAGTCGCCGGGATGCCATCGGCCTGCACGATGACCTGCATCTTGCAGATGCCGGAGGTCGCCTGATACGGCGCCCTGGTCGTCGACACGATCTGCGCCCACCCACGGACCTTGTCACTTTTCGAGAACAAGCCCATCGCGAACCTCCTCGTTCCAGCGTGAGGCTAGTTCAAGTTCGCACTCGGGTGGCCCTGTCAGCGATGCCGTGCGACCTCGTAGCACGCGAGGGCGGCCGCGGCGGACACGTTGAGCGAAGACAGCCGGCCCCGCATCGGGATGTGCACGATGAGGTCACAGCGCTCGCTGACCAGCCGGGACAGGCCGCCACCTTCCGAGCCGAGCACGAGGCAGATCCCCTCGGCCGCGAGATCACCCAGGTCAAACAGGCTCTTGTCACCGCCGTCGTCCAGACCGACGATCCAGATCCCCGCATCCTTCATGCGCTTGAGCGCCGCGGGAATCCCCGGCACGAGAGCCATAGGTACGTGCTCGACCGCCCCGGCAGAGGCCTTCGCCACGGTCGGCGTGACGTGCACGGCCCTGTGGCGGGCCAGGACGATGCCGGTCACTCCGGCCCCGTCCGCACTGCGCACGATGGCCCCGAGATTGCCTGGGTCGGTGACACCATCGACGGCGACGAGGAACGGCGGCCGGCCGGGGCGGCGCTTGACGAGGTCGTCGAACGGCGTCTCGGGCAGTGCCGCGGCATGGGCGAGTACGCCTTGGGGCGACTCGCTGCGCGCCATCGTTTCGAGTTTCCTGCGGTTCACTTCCACGACCTGAACGCGCATGTCCTTGGCGAGGTCGATGATGTCGCTCATCACCCCCACGTCCTCGATGTCCGTGGCCACGAGGATCTCGTAGACCTTGCGCTTGCCGGCGAGGAGGAGTTCTCGAACGGCCTGACGACCTTCCACCTGTTGGCCGCCGAGGTTCTTCTCCGGTGTCGGACGCTCGACCGACCCGTTCGCGGTACGCCGCACCGGGCCTGTCCGCGCCGCGCCTCCGCCGATCCCGGCGCGCCCACCACCAGCCCCACCGGCGACCGCGCCGCGACTTGCGCCG
>JBKJJS010000422.1:0-2819 GCA_046597895.1 Ilumatobacteraceae bacterium | reverse complement strand
TTGCGGCCGACGAGTTCCCCCGGAGCCTGCAGTTGTACGGGAGTGATCCTGTGTCGATGGCCGAGGCGATCCGTCGGCTCGGCGACGCCGGCCGGGTCGACCACATCGATCTCAACTTCGGCTGCCCTGCGGCCAAAGTGACTCGGCGCGGCGGTGGGGCGGCCGTGCCCCTGAAACCGAACCTCCTGCGGGCCATCGTGCGAGCGGCGGTCCGTGCCGGTGAGCCGTACGGGATTCCTGTCACGATCAAGTTCCGCAAGGGCGTGAGCGACGACCTCCTGACGTACCTGGACACCGGGCGGATCGCCGAGGATGAAGGTGTAGTGGCGATTGCGCTCCACGCGCGGACGGCGGAACAGCACTACGCCGGCCACGCCGATTGGGCGGCGATCGGCGAACTGAAGGCCGCCGTGACCGGCATCCCTGTGCTCGGCAACGGCGACATCTGGGAGGCCACCGATGCGGTGCGGATGATGGCCGAAACCGGGTGTGACGGGGTGGTGATCGGCCGGGGCTGCCTCGGGCGTCCGTGGCTGTTCGGAGATCTCGTCGCCGTGTTTGCGGGAAAGGAAGCGCCGCCTCCGCCGCGCCTCGGGGAGGTGGCGGCCGTCTTGGTCGAACACGCGGGCCTGCTCCATGCGCACATGGATGGCGATCGCGGCCTCAGGGACTTCCGCAAGCACGCCGCCTGGTACCTCACGGGGTACCGGGTCGGCGGCGAATTGCGACGCCGTTTCAGCATGGTCTCGACGTTGGACGAACTCGACGACCTCGTGGCCCTGCTGGACCTCGACGCCGAGTTGGGGCCAGGGGGAGCGCGCACCGTGCGCGGCCATGCGAACGGCCCGATCCGCGTGGTGCTTCCCGAGGGGTACCTCGATCACCTCGACGACGACATCCCGCCTGACGAGGCCGACGTCGTGACGCTCAGCGGTGGGTGAGCGGTGGGTGAGCGGCAGATGACGCGAATCGTCCTGGCCTCCAGCTCGCCTCGCCGCAGACACATGCTTGAGTTGCTCGGGCTGGACTTCGTGGTCGCCGTCCCCGACGTGGACGAGACTCCTCAACCGGGCGAGAGTCCATCGGCGTACGTCGACAGGGTGGCCCGCATGAAGGCCGAGGCTGTGGTCGCCGAGCCGGACTGGCTCGTCGTGGCGGCTGATACGACGGTCGACGTGGACGGGGAGCTCTTGGGAAAGCCCCTTGACCGCGACGACGCCCGGCGGATGCTCCGCCGACTGTCCGGGCGCGTCCATCAGGTGCACACCGGGGTCGTCGTACGTCGACACGGGACGACGACCAGCGCTGTCGCGCTCACCGAGGTCGAGTTGGTGCCCTTGTCGGCATCAGCCGTCGAGTGGTACGTCGCGACGGGTGAGCCATTCGACAAAGCAGGGGCGTACGCACTGCAGGGCGCTGGCGCGGCCCTGGTCACCAGGGTGTCTGGCAGTGTGAGCAACGTCGTCGGGTTGCCCCTCACGCTGCTGGTCGACCTGGCTCGCCGAGTCGGCGTCGACCTGCTGGCTCCCCCGAGCGGGCGTTAGCACTCTCACGTCTCGGTTGCTAACGGAGGCCTTGACCCCGTACTATTGGCACTCACAACGTCCGAGTGCTAACGACCCAACGGAGGGCCCGCACCCATGAACCTGAAGCCGCTCGACGACCGAATCGTGGTCAAGGCGAACGAGGCAGAGGAGCGCACTGCGTCCGGCCTCGTCATTCCCGACACCGCCAAGGAGAAGCCCCAGCAGGGCGCCGTCCTCGCAGTTGGGCCCGGCCGCCGCGCCGAGTCCACCGGAGCCCTCATCCCGCTCGATGTCAAGGTGGGCGACACTGTCGTCTACTCCAAGTACGGCGGCACGGAGATCACGATCGCCGGCGAGGATCTGCTCATCCTCACCAGCCGCGACGTCCTCGCCATCGTCGAGAAGTGAGGCACTGACTCCACATGTCGAAGATTCTCAAGTTCGACGAGGAAGCTCGTCGCGCCCTCGAAGCCGGAGTGAACAAACTCGCCAACGCGGTGAAGGTCACGCTCGGTCCGAAGGGACGCAACGTCGTCCTCGATAAGAAGTGGGGCGCTCCCACGATCACCAACGATGGTGTTTCCATCGCCAAGGAGATCGAATTGGAGGACCCGTTCGAGAACATGGGTGCGCAGTTGGTGAAGGAGGTCGCCTCCAAGACCAACGACGTGGCCGGTGACGGCACCACGACCGCCACCGTGCTCGCCCAGGCCATGGTGCACGAGGGCCTTCGAGTCGTCGCCGCCGGCGCCAACCCCATGGGCCTGAAGAAGGGTATCGAGAAGGCGGTTGCCGCCGCTGTCGAGTCCATCAAGGACCAGGCCAAGGAAGTCGACGACAAGCAGGACATCGCCAACGTCGCCACGATTTCCGCCGCCGACGCGTCGGTGGGCGAGGTCATCGCCAACGCCATCGACAAGGTCGGCAAGGACGGTGTCGTCACGGTCGAGGAGTCGAACACGTTCGGCATCGAACTCGAATTCACCGAGGGCATGCTCTTCGACAAGGGCTACCTGTCGCCGTACTTCGTGACCGATCCAGAGCGTCAGGAAGCGATCCTCGAGGATCCGTACATCCTGTTGCACCAGGGGAAGATCTCGAGCGTCCAGAACATCCTGCCGGCGCTCGAGGCCGTGATGAAGACCGGCAAGGCGCTCCTGATCATCGCCGAAGACGTCGAGGGCGAGGCCCTTGCCACGCTCGTCGTCAACAAGCTGCGGGGCGGCCTGCGCGTCGCCGCCGTCAAGGCCCCGGGCTTCGGCGATCGTCGCAAGTCGATGCTGGAAGACATCG
>JBKJJS010000410.1:0-9836 GCA_046597895.1 Ilumatobacteraceae bacterium | reverse complement strand
CGGTCCGCGGTGTCGGCGAAATAGCTCTGCACCACGCCGAACGGTGCGCCACGGCCGTGGCCGCCGCCGGGCTACAGGACTTCGACCTGGCGTACGCCCACGAGGCCCGGGCGAGGGCTCTGGCCTGCCTCGGGCGAATGGATGAAGCGGCCGGCGAACTGGCTGCCGCCCACGCAGTCGTCATCGTTGATCCGGAGGACAAGACGATCGTCGATGACGACCTCGTAGCTGGGCCGTGGTACGGCCTCATCGCAGGGTCGCCTACCGTCGCGGGAGCCGACTGAACTCGCCCTGTTTGGTCTCCTCTGTTCGTGGGTACCGAATCGGTGACCTAGCCCAAGGAGTTGCAATGTCGGGTATCGCCATCATCACCGAAGCGTGCATCGCCGTGAAGGATCGAGCCTGCGTGGATGTCTGTCCGGTGCAGTGCATCTACGAGTTCGATCCGGCGACCAACACCCTGGTATCGGAGGAGGTGGCCGGGAGCGGCATCGTCGAGAACTCCCACGCCGCGAGCCCCGACGCCATCGCCATCTTCGGAGACAGCATCCTCTACGTCAACTTGGACGAGTGCACGTCGTGTACCGCGTGCTACCAACCCGACGTGTGTCCCGTCGGCGCAATTTACGCGGAGGAACACGTGCCTGACGGTTCAACTCGGACCAAATACAACTCGGCCGACCCGAACGCCGGCCACGACCACACCTTCTTCATCCAGCACAGCCGCGATGCCTTCGCCGACTGACAGAATCGGCCCCGCCGCCTCCATCGGAGATCGACGGGAGTGTCACAATGGACCTGTATAACGGCACACCGTTCTGGCCACGCCGCGACGGGATACTCGGTGTCCGCCCGCGGTTGAAAGCTGATGTTCGTTGCGACGTGCTCGTCGTCGGCGCTGGCATCACCGGGGCGCTCGTCGCGCTCGAGTTGACCCGCAGGGGCATTGATGTCGTGGTGGTCGATCGGCGTGACACCGGCGGTGGAAGCACATCGGCGAGCACCGCGATGCTCCAGTACGAGATCGACGAGTTGCTCATTGACCTCACCGCAGCGATCGGAGTGCCGGATGCCACCACCGCCTACCTCGAGTGCGCTCGCGGGATCGAGCTGGTCGAACGGGCCACTCAAGCTGTGGGGCAGAACTGCGGGTTCCGCCGCTCGCCGAGTGTCTTCATGGCGGTCAACAAGTCTGACGTCCCCACGGTGCGCCGCGAATTCTTGGCGCGGGAGCAGGCCGGCTTCGACGTCGAATGGCTTGACGAGTCGGCGCTGCGAGACCGCTGGGGCCTCACCGGATTGGCGGCAATTGAATCCTCGCTCGGCGCGTCTGTCGACCCGTACGCGCTCAGCTTCCACGCCCTTGAACGCGTCCGGCAGCGGGGCGGCCAGGTATTCGAACGTACCGAAATCACCGCGTTCGAGTTCTCACCACGTCGAGTCAAGGTCACGACGAACTTTGGTGCAACGATTACCGCCACACACATCGTGATGTCCACCGGCTACGAGGTGTCCGAACTGCTCCCCGATCTACCGTTCAGTCTCCACAGTTCGTTTGCGTTGGTGACTGAACCCGTCGAGTCCTTGCAACGTCGCTTCCCTGACGGTCTGCTGTTCTGGGACTTCGACGACCCGTACCTTTACGGGCGAACGACCGACGATATGCGTCTGTTGATCGGTGGAAGGGACGAGAACTACCGGAATCCACTTCGCCGATCAAGGGCCCTGCCATCAAAGGCCAGAGCGCTCGCTGCCGCGATACCGAGGCGGCTGCCGGACCTCGAGCCTGTCGAGGTGGCGTTCAGTTGGGCGGGCACGTTCGCGGAAACACCCGACGGACTCGCGTACATCGGCTCGCACTCCCGGTTCCCCCGGTGCCAGTTCGCACTCGGATTCGGCGGCAATGGCATCACCTACAGCGCCCTTGCCGCGCACTACATCTCCGATGCCATCGCCGGAACGGGGACGCACGACGCCGCCCGACTCTTCGACCTTGAGCGACCGGTCGTCCGGCCGAGCTGAGGCCAGATTGCTGCTCCGAGCAACGGCTGACTAGGCGAATGTAGGCACGGGAAGAGGCGTCGTCGTGTCGACATCGACATCGACATCAACGGCCTTCACTCCGGCCACGCGTTCCACGACGGGAACGGCGGCGGCCCCGCTCGTCCCGCTCAGGCGCAGGTGAGCCACCCCGGCATGGACACCACGGAACTGGATGGCCGCATCCCCCCGAGTGCGCTCATCTTTGGCGAGGGCGTGCAGCACCTTCGCTTCAGTGATGAGGTCGGCGGTCTCCCGAGCCCGAACGCGACGTGGGGCGGCCTTGAAGACCGGCATGGCGCGACGAATGTCGTTGCGGTACTTCCACGCCCACAAGACGAGCGGCGTGTACGAGACGAGGCGCGCACTGCGGGTGAGGCGGCGAAGAAGTCGTGTGATCATGCCTCCTCACTACCCGTTCGCACGGAACACCAAACTGCGCTCGACCCGGGGCCGTGCGAGAATGGCGACCGCGTCGTGCCAGCGACGACCGGGAGCAGGGCTGTGTGGAGCGAAGCGAGCAGGCGAGGATGCGGAGCCGGTTCGTCCGCGCATGCCTCATCCTGCTGGCGGTCCTGCTCATCGCCGGTGTCCTCATCGTGTGGTCGATCCAGGGACGAAACCGGGCAGTCACCGACGCCGATCAACTGTGGCGTCCGGCGCAGGTGGACACCCGCGAGTTGTTGACCTCCGTCGTTGATCAGGAGAGTGGCCAGCGCGGGTTCATCCTCACCGGCATCGAGGATTTCCTCGAGCCATACTCCTCCGGGCGCGAACGCAGCCGCACTTTGAGCAAGTCGCTCGCCGAATCGTTCGCCGACCACTCGACCGAGTCGGATCTCGTCCGCGCCGTCGTCGTCAGCCTCGCGGCGTGGCAACTCGTGGCAGAGCAGGAGATCGCCGAGGCTCGACGCGACCTCGACGCCGCCCGGAGCCTCGTCGCGACCGGCGACGGAAGGCGGCTACTCGACCAGTTCCGGGCCGATCTCGATCGCTTGGTGGTCGCCACGGACCAGGGCGCATCCGAGAGCTCCCGCCAGCGCGACCGTTCCTTCACGGCCGCCGTCGTCGCGTCCATCGTCGCGGGCCTGGCGCTCGCCATCGCGGCGCTCGTCATCCTTCGTCGGTCCCGCAGTTGGATCGATGAGCGGCAACGCCTGCTTGACACCGAACGAGGGTTACGCGTCGAGAACCGCGCCACGGCTGAAGCGCTGGAGCGTGCCGCCACTCTGTTTCGGTCGGTCATCAACACGATCCCTGTCGGCATCGCCGTCTTCGACCCCGAGATGCGATTCCTACACATCAACGAGGCCTTCGCCACGCTGAATGGCATCACCATCGCTGACCACATTGGACAGACACCCCATGAGGTCTTCCCCGAGCAGGTAGCGGACCAGATGCGCGAGATGTTCGAACAGGCCGTCGCCGGTGACACCGTCCTTGAACGCCCGATGAAGGGACGTCCAGCCGGCAGTGACGAGAGCGCCGACGAGCTGCTCGTGTGTTACTTCCCCACCCATGACCGCGAGGGTCGCCTCCTGGCCGTCGGGAGCAGCGTGGTCGACACGAGCGAACAGTCGCGGACGGCCGCCGCACTTCGCGAAACGGCCGCGCTCCTCGACACCATCATCGGCGAATCCCTCATCGGCTTCGCGTACTTCGACCTGAACGGGCGGTGCCAACGGATCAACGCCGCACTCGCCGAAATTGACGGCGTGCCCCTAGAGCTGACGGTCGGCCGTACCGCCGAGGAGGTCCTGCCCGCGCTGGCGGCAACGATCACCCCGATTCTTGAGCAAGTGGTTGCCACGCGTGAGCCTGTTCGCGATGTGGAACTCGTCGCTCACATTCCGGCCACGCCCGGAAGAATTCGTGAGTGGATGGCCGGCTTCTATCCGGTGCAGGATTCCCGCGGCGAGCTCATTGGCGTCGGGGTTGCCGCGCTCGAGATCACTCAGCTGCGTCGCGTCGAACGCCGTCTACGGAGCATCATCACGACCTTGCAGGAAAGCTTTCTCCCTGCGGCGCTTCCGGAGCATCCCGAGTTCGAGTTGGCGGTCGAGTATCAGGCGGCCAGCGATGACACGGAGATCGGCGGCGACTTCTACGACGCGGCGTTGCGACCGGATGGAAGCATCTCGATCACTATCGGCGACGTCTGTGGACACGACATCGAGGCGGCAGTACTCACGAGCGTTGTTCGCCACACGATCAGCGCGGCCGCCCAGCACTTTGCCGATCCCGGTGAAGTACTCCGGTGGGCGAACCAGGCGGTGCACGACCACGCCGACGATGCTCGTTTCGTCACTGCGGCCCACGCGACGCTGCATCCCGCCGACCGCGACGGGCGCTCCACGCTGCACCTCGCGCTCGCCGGTCACCCCCTGCCCGTACTGATCCCCGCCGACGGATCACGGGCCCTCGAGATCGGTGCCGCAGGCACGCTCCTCGGAGTCGACGCGAACTCGCGGACCTGGGGCCAGCTCATCGACCTCGCCGTCGGCGACCAGGTCGTGTTCTACACCGATGGCCTCTCCGAGAACAGCATCCCGCGCCTCGACCCCGAGGGTCTCCTCGTGCTCGTCGGTGGCAGCAGGGCCGACACCGCAGCCGGAACGGCGCGGCTGCTCATCGAGCGCTACGGGGAGCTGTCGCTCCGACACAATCGCGACGATGTCGCCGTTCTCGTGATACGTCGCAAGCGTTCGGCGTAGCCCGCTACAGGCGCCGGCGCCGACACCGAATGCCGAGACGACCATCAGCGACGGCGGTGACGACTTCATCCATCAGTTGGCGCACGATGCCGAGGCCCCGACCCGATGTCTGCGCTGGGCGGGCCACCTCCCACGCGTCGGGTTCCAGAACCCGATTCCCTGGCGGCGGGGCACATCCGATCACTTCTACGTCCCACCACCGGGCATCGGCGAGATCGACTGAAATCGTCAGCGATGACCCGTCACCGTGCTCGATGACATTCGTAGCGAGTTCGCCGACGGCAAGTTGGTAGTCGCCGATGACGGCGGCGTCGGCGCCGCCCTGGCCGAGAATCTCCGCGACGAACGCTCGTGCTGCCCGGGCGCTCGCGGGTACGGCGTCGAAAGTCCGCTCCTGACGGCTGAGCGCGCCGATGTTCATTCTGATCCCAGCCTTCCATGTGGTGGCCAGGTCGGCTCGACATACCGGTGACTTGACCCCGGAGTGACATCTGCGCACTGTCCACCTCCTGCAGCGAATCCACGTGACCGGACCGCGGTCAACGTCAACACAGGTACCCGCCCGCCACCGTCGGCATACGTGTGGAGTGGATCGTCCGGTGTGGTGGGTGCGCGTCGGTGATGGACGATGACGTGTTGCCACCTGATGCCGGACCAGGGGAGATGCCGCTCAATCACGCCAGCTCTTGATCGTGAACTGTTCGGTGGTGCCGGTAATCCTCAACAGGCGCCTCACCTCCGGACCAACGGTTCGCAGGATGATCACCGTCCCACGTGTGCTCGCCCGCCGACTCGCACCGAGGAGGCTGCGCAAGCCCGACGAGTCGATGAAGAACACCCTAGCGAGATCGATCACGATGGGCTGGTTATCCTCGAGTTCGAAGATGGCGGCTTCGAGGATCGGGCCGCTGGCCATGTCGATATCGCCATGCACGAGGATCGCCTTCTCCGAGTCGATGTCGACGGTGAACACCTCGTCATTTTGATCATCCGTCACACGCTGGCGGTACCCGGTTCGTCGACGTTCGATACATCGAACCGCAGACCTTTCGGGACATCTCAGACGGCGGGCGTGAGGATGTCCGTCAGGCCCGTGATCTCGAACAAGCGAGCGACGATGGGCGAGGCCACCGTGACGTCGAGCGTGCCATCGGAGTCCTGCGCCGCGGTCCTGGCGACAAGGAGCGCCCGCAGTCCTGAGGAGTCCATGTACCCGACCTCGCCGAGATCGAGGTGGACATGGGCGTGACCGCTCGCCGAAGCGGCAAGGGCGTCGGCGAATTGTTGGCAGTTCTCGATGTCGATCTCTCCGTTGACGTGCACCGTCGCGGAATCGCCCGTTGACTCGACGGTGATCACGAGCGGCGCAGTAGCGGAGTCAGGCATTGTGGTGTGGGTCACCTGTCTAATGGGGTTCGGCTGATTCGCCGGGCTGTTCCAGGACGTCAACGAGACGAGCTTGCAGGATAACGATGGTCGAGCGCAAGACGCGTGACACGTGAACTTGGCTCATGCCCACGCGGTCGGCGATTTCCGACTGGCTGAGCTGTGCGAAGAACCGCAAGTAGATGATGGTTCGCTCCCGCTGAGGCAACTCACCCAGCAACTGGCGGATCGCCACCCGGTCAGCGGCGCCCACGAGGCCAGCGAACGAGTCGTCGTCGGGAAGATCGATCGGTGACGCGTCGTCCGTGATGGACGACGACAGCGAAGTCGGACGATACGCGCTGCCGAGCTCCATCGCTTCGAGGACTTCATCCACTGTGCAGTCGAGCTCATCGGCCAGTTCGGCCGCCGTGGGTCGGTGGCCGAGACGCTGGGTGAGGCCGGCCGTCGCCCTTCCCAGCCGACCGTGCAGGTCTTTGAGGCCGCGTGGGACCCGAACGGCCCACGTCGCGTCGCGGAAGTGACGTCGCAGTTCGCCGGCGATCGTGGGTCTGGCGTAGGCGGTGAAGGGAACACCTCGCGCCGGGTCGTAGCGCTCGACGGCCTTCAGTACGCCCACTCGCGCGACCTGAACAAGGTCGTCCAGCGGCTCGCCTCGGCCCGCGAAGCGTGACGCCTCCTGGCGGGCGAGCGGGAGGTGCGCCTCGATGAGCCGATTGCGAAGCGTGATGTCGCCCGTCGCGTGATACTCGACGAACTGGTGGTCGTGTGCGGTGTCCTCGGCGTGGGCCGTCGACGGCACCTGTCCGGCCGGCACGGGCTCAGCGACCGCTACGGAAGTACAACTGGAACGAGACCGCATTCGAATGGCAGGTCAGCTCGTAGCGGGCGGTCGCGACACGCAGGATCTGCTCGGCGAGCCGCACGTGCTCGGGATCAAGCGCGGCCGGTGTCGGTGTCGGTGTCGGTGTGGCCTCGCCACTCATCATGAGCGAGTCAGCCGACACCTCAAACCGCAGATCGATCGTCGGAGCACCAGCGGCGATGGCGAGGCCGCACACCTCACCGACGGCCAAGCGCACGTCGTCCAGCGCATCGACGTCGGCACCGACATCGTTGGCCAGCCCAGCGGCGACGAGGCGGGCGATCCGCAAGAAGCGCGGCTGTGCCGGAAGCGTCAGGAGTATGGGCTCCGGCGGTCCATCAGCTTCGGTCATATCGTTCCTCCACTTGCCCGGTGACGTACTTGGTTCTACTCCAGGTGGGCTCACACCATCACGTGTTCGCGGGCCGCCGCCAATCGGGTGGCGATGGTGGACCACGCGAGGTGCTTGCTCGCGGCGGTCACCCATGCCGCCCGGTCACTGCGGTACTGAAGATAGTAGGCGTGTTCCCACACATCGAGCACCGCTACGGGGATAGCCCCGGTGAGCTGGTCCTGTTGATGGTCGTGGATGGCGACGACGTGAAGGCGCTGACCCGTCGGGTCCCATGTCAACGCGCCCCAACCGGAGCCTTGGATACCCATCGACGTAGCGGTGAGGAGTTCGCTCATCCGAGCGACGCTTCCGAATGCATCGTCAATCGCGGCAAGCAGTTCGCCCTCCGGCTTTTCGCGTGTCGGCGCGATGGACCCCCAGAACAAGGAGTGCAGGACATGACCGGACACATTGAAGGTCAGAGTCTGCTGGACCCCGGCGAGCTGGGCGGCATCGCTCGGGTCGAGGCCGTCGAGCGCTGCCAGCGCCTTGTTCGCGCCGTCGACGTACGCCGCGTGATGCTTTTGGTGGTGCAGTTCCATGATCTCCGCGGAGCACCATGGCTCGCAGGCGTCGTAGGCGAAGGGCAGGTCCGGGAGCGTGTATGTCGTCATTGTCATGCTCTGGGCGATACCCGCTGCACCGTGGTGGCAAACGTCCGTTGCAGGTTTGAGGTGGTCGCGCGCGGGGTAACAGATCAGATGTCAGTCGATCTACCCAAGGAGAATTCACCATGTTCGGGTTTATCGTGTTCCTACTCGTCGTCGGGATCATCGGGGGTTTCGTGGCCCGCGCCGTCGTGCCCGGCGCTGATCCGATGACGTTCGGAGCGACCTTGCTCCTCGGCATCGTCGGCTCATTTGTCGGGGGCTTCCTCGGCTACCTCCTCACGCACCGCGACGCCGGCGACGGGGCATTTCAGGCCTCCGGAATCATTGGCTCGATCGTCGGATCGATCATCGCTCTCCTCATCTACCGCGCCGTCAACGGCCGCCGGTCACGCCTTCACACTTGATCCCACATCCCACATCCCACATCCCACATCCCTGATCCCACATCCCTGATTCAAAGGAGTCATTCACATGACACAGCAAATCGAACGCAACGAGTACAGCGAAGAGTTCCAAGCCGGTGCGCCTGTGGTCCCGGTCGTCCCGGTCCTGCAGAACGATCCGGTGATCCGTGACGTACGGGTCGTGCCAGCGGCCCCGGTCGCCCAAGTCGTCGCCGTCAGCGCCCCTGGCGCTGCCGTTCGTACGTCGTGGAGCAGCCGCTTCGCGCCGGACGCGGTGATCGCCGCCGCCGTCGGCGTGGTGCTCCTGCTCATCGGTTTGATCGCCATCACCCGTGGCGGATTCGACGGCCCGATGAGCGAACCGGTCGTCCAGGTCCTGGGCTTCAATCACACGACCACGCTCGGCATCATCGAGATCGTTCTCGGTGCGGCTCTCCTGATCGCCGGAGCAACGAGTTCACGGCCCGGGGCGCGCTTCTTTGGCAGCGTGCTCGCCATCGGGGCCTTCGTGGGCGCAGTGCAGGCCGAGTCGTTCCGCGAGTCGCTCGCCCTTGAATCCGGCTTCGCGTGGTTGATGGTATTGGCTGGTTCGGTCGTCGTGGCTTCCAGCCTTCTCATGCCTCGCTACTTCACGCGCAGCACCACACTGAGGAACACCCCGTACTGAACCCGTTCGCCAGCCCTGGTAGGGCAGGGCTGGCGGCTCGGGACGTAGAGTCGGCACTATGACCATCGACCGCGCCGCTGCCGACAAGTTGTTGACCACCACGCGATCCGTTCGCAAGCGTCTTGACCTCACGCGCCCGGTGCCACCGGAATTGATCAAGGAGTGCATCGAGATCGCCCTCCAGGCTCCTACCGGGACGAACGCCCAGAACTGGGCGTTCGTGGTCGTGACCGACCCTGACAAGAAGAAGTTCATCGCCGACTGCTATCGCAAGGGTGGCGAGCAGATGACGGCGATGGGATACCCGCCGCCGATGCCCGCGGACGATCCCCGCGCTTCGGTGATGCCGCGGGTGATGGACTCGGCGATGTACCTCGCCGAGCGCATGGAGCAGGTTCCGGTGATGGTGATCCCCTGCGTCAACGGACGCGTGGAGACCGTGCCGATGGTGCTCGCCCAAGCGTCGACGTACGGCTCGATTCTTCCGGCCGCGTGGAGCTTCATGCTGGCCGCCCGTGCTCGGGGCCTCGGCTCGGTGTGGACTACGATCCACCTCTTCTTCGAAAAGGATGTGGCCGAGTTGCTCGGGATCCCGCCAGAGTGGACCCAGGCCGCCATGTTGCCGGTGGCGTACTACACCGGTGACGACTTCAAACCGGGGGCCCGCCTCCCGGCCGAGCAGATGACGCACTGGGACAGCTGGGGGACCCACTCATGAGCATTCCCGTCCCTGTCGCCGGCCTCGCTGAGGCGCT
>JBKJJS010000256.1:0-4759 GCA_046597895.1 Ilumatobacteraceae bacterium | reverse complement strand
CTGTTCCTCGTCGTCGGAGCGGTGATTTGTGGCGCCTCGTACGCCGGCGCCGAGTGGCGGGCGGGAACGGTGACCACGACCCTCACGTGGGAACCATCGCGGGTGCGCCTACACGTCGCCCGAACCGTCTCCGCCGCGGTGCTGTCATTGGCGATCGGGGTCGCCCTCCAGATCGTGTTCCTGGCCTCCCTGCTTCCGGCCGTGTTCGTCCACGGCTCCAGCGATGGCAGCGACGCGGCATGGTGGCGCTCGCTGGTCCTCGCCGTGCTTCGTATCGGGCTGATCACGTCCCTCGTCGCCACGCTCGCCATGAGCATCGCGACCATCGGTCGCAACACCAGCGCCGCGCTCGTGGCCATCGCCGCCTGGGCTCTCGTCGTGGAGCGCGTCGTCGTCGGCTTCCGGCCCCAACTCGCCCGCTTCATGATCAGCGAGAACGTCGCCACCGTCGTTCCGTGGGTCCAGATCGACACCGCCGACTTCGAACGCCCACCCGTCGTGGCGCTGACCGCGCTCGGCATCTACCTCGCCTTGTTCGTCGTGGCAGCCACCATGACCTTCTCCCGCCGCGATATCGCAGCGGCATCCTAGATCGTAACCCGATCGTGTGGGAGCATCGCGGGCCGTGGGGCCTCTCGAACTGCGAATCCACGGCGCACTTCTCGCCTGGTGTGGCCCTCCCGCACTCGCCACCTCAGAGGCCTTGCTTTCCTTCTCTGCGCAGAGCACCGGCGTGGCGGCCGAAGGTGTCGACGCCTTCATCAGCGACATGTTCCGCGCACAGGCTCCGTCGTTGGTCCGACTCGCTCGCCTCTTCGTGGACGATCGCAATGCCGCCGAAGACCTCGTGCAGGAGGCGTTCATCCGACTGGCCCGCAGTGCCCACCGCATCGACGACCCGGCCAAGGCCCCGGCCTATCTGCGTTCGATTGTGCTGAACTTGGCCCGAGACCACAACCGACGCGGACTCGTGTCGATGCGCCATCGCCTTCCCCTCGATCGCCCCACCGCCGGTCTTGACGACCACCTTCTCGTGCAGGACGATCAGCGCCGCATCCTCGACGCGCTGCGCGAGTTGCCTCGACGCCAACGTGCGTGTCTCGTACTGCGCTATTACGACGAACTCGGCGTCGATGACATCGCCGCCACTCTCGGCGTGTCGCGCAACTCGGTCAAGACCCACCTCCAGAGAGGGCTGGCGGCGCTCGAGGCCCTGCTCGCCGCCGAGGTCGAGGCATGAACAGCACACTCGAAGGCCAACTGCACGACGCGCTTCGCGACACCGCTCTGGCGGTCGTGGACAGCCCGGATCTCTTCGCCCGCGCCGAACTCAGCATCGACGACGATCGCCGAATTCGTCGCCAGCACCGAGCACTGCTCGGGATTGCCCTCTGCATCATCGGTGCCATCGCATCGATCTCCGTTGCCGTCACAGATACACACGAAGGAGGCCTGCTCATGGATTGGTGGATCCTGGAACTCATCACCACTGCAATGCTCATGGCGATCGCGTTCTGGCTGGGACCGCTCATCAAGCGGTTCGGCCGGAGCTTCGCCGCTGACGTGTTCCGGGCCAACCCGCGCACCGGCAAGAGCTTCATCATGCTCACCGATGTGGCGTACTACCTGATCTTCTTTTCCTACATCCTGTTCACCGTGACGTACGAACCGCGGTCGAAGTGGGCCGAGACCGTCAACGCCGCGCAACTCCAACACGAGACAGCGCGCCTCGCCGGCATCCTGTTGATCATCGGTGTGCTCCACGGTGTGAACCTGCTCGCCCTGCCGGTAATGGGTCGGATGCTCACACTCAATCGTCGACTGGACGACTCGCTTCCGCTCCCTCTGCCGCCACCGCCCGCCGACCGGTCCTGAGCCTGCCATGGTGAGAATCTGGGCGACCGTGACGATCGCCGCTGGGCTGGCGATGGGAGGTCCCGGCGCGGCAGCGGGCGAGGCTCAGTCTCAGACTGTCGAACTCCACGCCACCGACTCGTCCGAACGCGCCGCGCCGCCACCCGTGCTCGACGAGTTGGCCGACGGCGATGTCCTGCGGATCACCGTGGACGGAGGTCAGTCGGGCGCCCACGGCCAGATTCGTCAGTGTGAACGCACGGTCGATGGCTTCGCGTCGTGCACAAATCCGTTTCCCGTCCTGTTCGATGACGAGGGCGTCGCCATCTTCCAGTACCAGCTCGTCGATTCCGGGCGTTGTAGCCCGACGGCCACGTGTGTCGTGGTGGTCACCGACGATGACCGCGAGCGGACGGCGTACGCCTACCTGGTGTTCGGCGCGCCAGCGCAGCCCGCGCCCACCGTGTCCCTTGCGCCGAGCGGGCCCTACGACCCGAGCGCGCGTGTGGACGTGACCGTCAGCGGACTCGCGCCAGGAGCGACGGCAGTGGTCTCGTTCTGTGCGCTGCGCTGCTACGAGCGAATCATGGTGACGGCGGATGACGTCGGCCTGGCTACCGCCTCCGTGGTCATCGGCGGACGCTGCAGCGAGTGCGGCATCCGGGTCGTGAGCGGGCAGTACGACACGTCCATCGACGTCACGTTCACGCCGTTGCCTTCGCCGAGTCGTTCCCCTGGCCGAGTCGTCATCGGGCTACTCCTTGCGGCCACGCTTCTGGCCATCGCGTGGCGAACCATCGCCACTCACGACTGGCGTCCACCCTCCGAGGCCGCCACGCCCGAGTTCGACGCCATCACGCTCGGCCACAGTTGAGGGGCGCCCGCCCGGCGCAAGGTGCGAGGATCTGACGATGACCTACGACGAGATCATCGGCGTGTTCTTCGCGGCACCCGCCGAGCCCATCCCCGCGCCGGAGGTACCCAATACCCCGGCGCGCCGGCTCCGAGATGCACTCGAGCCGATCGCCACGCAGGGCTGGTGGTCTCGTCCCCCGAGTGATCGACTCACCGCACTCGGGCTCGGGTTCTTCGATGGCTACGTCTGGGGCCGCGCCGCGGCGCTCGGTACGCCCGCTGCCTCGGTGGTGGTAGCTACGTTCGGCGTGTTCGAGCCCGGCCTCCTGACGGCCGTCTACCAGCAGGGCGTGTTCGTGGCAGCGAGGGAGGACGTCCTCGAAGCCCGGGCACTCGGGGCGGCGGAGAGCTTGGCCTCGATCGTGTCGGCCACCGATGCCGCCGCCGTCGCTGACCCACTGTTGGCGACTCTTGCCACGCTGGACGGGATGGGCCGCCCTCTGTTCAGCGCGCTCCGGGAGCTGCCCATGCCCGAGACCGCCCAGGGCCGGCTGTGGCGGGCCGCTGAACTCGTGCGGGAGCACCGAGGTGACGGCCACCTCGCGGCCTGTGTCGCCGCGGGCCTCGACGCGGTGACGGCGAACGTCCTGACCGAACTCTGGCTCGGGTACGGCCTCGGCGAGTACAGCGGAACACGGGGATTCGGCCCCGAACGACTGGGAGCCGCGCTGGCGTCACTCGAAACGAGTGGTTGGGCGAGCGACGGAACGCTGACCGACGAAGGTCGGGCCTTCCGCCGACGCTTGGAAGACGCCACCGACGCCTCACAGTCCGACCTCGTCGCGCTCCTCGGCCAGTCCGTCGACGACCTCGTCGTAAACGCCACGAAAATCGCAGACGCAGTGCTGACAGCGAAGGCCTTTCCCACCGATCCACGCAAGCGCGCCGCCGGCTGACCACGTCGCGCCGCGCAATCGGCCCGCCGCGCCAACTCAGCTGTGAACGGTCATCCAACGTCCATCCAACGGCGCACCGATGGCGGGTCATTCAGCCGCCTCGGGCCGAGATGCCTCGAGCGACTACGTAGCGGTCTGGTCGCGGAGTTTGGCCACGTCTCCCCTGGAGCACGGCTACCTCTGGACGGGCAACGAGTTGGCTGAGCCGCTCGACTCGCGCTTGCGCTGCGACGGGAGGACCGTCACCGACGCCGCATGGCGGGGACGCTCCTCCCCGTCGAATGACCGCCGTTGGATAGGCCCACCGTAAAGGAGGACCCTTTCACGAGTAGGTGTCAGCGGGCCCGGGCGAGCCGGCCGCCGGCCAGGTCGCCGAGAAGTCGCAACACCACTGATCGGTCTCCCGCGTTGCCGGCGGCGACACGCCGTTCGTCGTCATCGAGGTCGACGAGCCACCCATACCGTTCGACGAGCGAACGTCCGAGCTCGTCGAGATCGGGGGGCGGGGCGGTCAGCAGCCCAATCGAGTCGTCGTCGAAGTCGCGGGCTCGGCGCGGAGCGGTCCAGCGGGACGGGTCGAATCCCGACGCCCCCGGCAGCGGATGCCCGTCGATTGCGCCGTGATGGAGACCGTGCAGATCGACCCAGCACTTGAGGACCGCTACCCGACGCACGAGTGAACGGTCAAGGTGCAGCCCAGGAGTCGTCGACACCCACCACAGGTCGTATGCGTCGCGGGGAGGACGGGCGCCAACCATGGGGACGGACCGACATCGAGTTTGGAACTGAGCAGTGTCCCGGTGCGGCCGAACGAAGACTGATATTCGATGGTCGGTTTGTCGTTGCGCCAGACGACCTCGAACCGGCACGGGCCGACCTCCACTTCATGAATCTGTTCGGTCAGTAACGACAGCGCGGCGGTTGGTTCGTCGGTAGTCGAGGCGACTGAGAAGTCCAGGTCGGTCGAGAACCGTCCCGCCGATCCGGCGTACAGCTTGCGGAGCGCAGTGCCTCCCTTGAACGCAAACAGTTGCAGGACGTGAGCGTCGTACAGATGACGCAACAGCAGGTCCTGGGCAATATCGATGAGCGCG
>JBKJJS010000208.1:0-8572 GCA_046597895.1 Ilumatobacteraceae bacterium | reverse complement strand
GCTGCCGACCGGCGCACCATCAGGCCCGAGGTAGGCGGACATGTCGACTCCACTAAAGGCCAAGGGGAACCCTACGAAGAAGAAGCCGATGAACCCGAGACCGGAGATGGCGAAGTTCGTCGTCATGACGTGCGATGCGTGTTTGGCTCGACAGAAGCCGGTTTCGACGAGGGCGAAGCCGGCCTGCATGAAGATCACCAGGGCGGCGCCGATGACGATCCAGAGCAAGTTGATCTGGTGGCCGAGGACCGTCACGGCATCGGGCTCGTCCTGGGCAAAGGCGACTGACGCACCGAGGCCGACGACCGCAGTCGACACCACGACACCAGTCGCGAGCTTGAGCGCAGTTTTGCGCACCATTGAGTACCTCTCTCACTAGGGCAGGGTTGACAATGCAACTATTGGCCGATGCGCCGTTGCATCTGACCCGCTGCTCACGGTACGGAGGAGAGGTTTCGCCGCCGTCTTGGCTCTGTTTCCAGTCGGTGACGTGATCGTGCGCTGGGCGGGCCAATCGGTTCCAACATCAGCGGGAGAACAGTCGCCGTCCTGCCCGATCGGACTCTCCTTCGAGGGCACGACGTATGCGACCCATGGCGGCGTTGTCGAGCTTGTGGCCGTCTCGGTCCGTGAGCGCGAACCGGTCCGTGGCAAGGCCGTTCGTGGTCGCGATGCGAGCCCAGTGAACCTCGACCCCGGCCATGGCAAGGGCCGTCGTCAGGCCGGCGAGAAGGCCGGGCCGGTCGTCCGCTTCGATCACGCACGATGTGTGCCACGGCAGTCCGCCGTTGTCGAACTTGACGCTGGCCCCGGAGACCGGGCGTGGAACCAACGCGGCGCGGAAGCTCGTTTCGAGTGCTTCTGAGAGCGTGCGCGCCGTCGGGCGCCTCAGGGACCGAACGAGGAAGCTTCCGACGACCGCACCGTCGCCCCACGTGGCCGTCGACGCGGTGAGGATGTCGAGGTCAGCGCCGGTGAAGACGCCGGCGATACGGGCGAGTAAGCCGGGGCGGTCCTGGCAGGCCACGTCGACGCGCCACGTGTTGGGAGTCTCGTCACCAGAGACTGCGACTCGTGCCGTTCCCTGGCGCGGTGGCGGCTCAGCGAGGGCAGCCTGACGTACCAGTTCGTGGGGTTCCTGCGACAGTACATAGGACCGTGGCGCATGGGCGATGCGCTCGATCACGGCGGGGTCAACCGTGAGCCGTTGGGCTGCATCGCGCCGCGCGTCGCACACGCTCACGTCGCCGTCCTCGCCGACATGGGCCGCGACGGCGTCGCGCACCTGGTCGAGTGCCGCTCGCTGCCACTCGGACTGCTCGCCAGTGGCGACGGCCAAGAGATAGAGCGAGTTGAGTCGCTGGGTTGACTCGATGTGGGTTGCCATCTGCATCATTACCGCCGGTTCGAAGGAGTCTGGATCGCGGGCGGCGAAGCGAAGGAGTGACGCGTCGACGACGAGCGCCGCTACCTCACGTTCGTCATCGCCAGAGATGGAGAGTTGCCCGAGCATGTTGCTGGCGACGCGTGTGGGGTCCGAGTCCTGCATGGTCAAGTCGAGCACGAGGGCGGCGAGGGTCAACCGGTGCGGGTGGTCGAGCAGCTTGTGGTGTTGGGCGAAGACCTGGTCCGAAGATGCGTCACCCGCAAGTTCGTTGATGCGATCGACGGTCGGGAACCGCAGGACTCGAATGGCGTCGAGCTCGGACGGATCGGCGCGGCGAGCTGAGAGCGAGGCCGCGACATCCGGCAGCGCGCGTTCGAGAATTCCCAATGTCTCGAGGAACCGCCACGAGCGGGCGTTGCCTTCTTGAAGGAGGCGAATGAAGGCCTGGGTGGTGGCAGCGTCCCAGGCCAGTGCCCGATTCCGGTGGGCGGCAAACCAGTCGAGTAGCTCGGGCGACGGTCGCGAAGTCGTGGCGTGGGCGGCGGTGAGCAGTGCCAGCGGCAGCGTGGCTCCGGGCGGCGGGTTGCCCCGCAACGTGATGACATCTCCGTCGTCATCGAGCCACCCATTGGCTGGCTCCGGCTCTTCTGGAGGCTCGTCGTCATCGAAGGCCGCCGCCGCCCTCGTGAGCTTCCATCGGAGGAGCGGGGGCGTCATCAGCGTCGTGATGAGCACCACGATGATCAATGACGCATAGAGATCCTCGTCGAGGACGCCGGTGCGCAATCCGAGGGTGGCGAAGATGAGTCCGACCTCACCTCGGGGGATCATCCCGATGCCGATCAGCCACTTGTCGCTGCGGGTACCGCGTGCCCCGAGGGCCGACACGAGTTTGCCCGCGATCGCGACGACGGTAAGGGCGCCGGCGAGACCGAGCACCGATGGGCGGGCCATCGCCTGCACATCCACACCGATGCCGATGGAGAGAAAGAAGACCGGGATGAACACGTGGCCGATCGGCGTGAGTTCCCGGGTGATCCGATCGGCGTGGTCGCTGCGGCCCATGGCAAGGCCGGCCATGAAGGCACCGATGATCGGCGCCAGCCGGGCGGCGTCGGCGAGGGCCGAGAACCCGATCGTGAACGCGAACGCCACGGCGACGAGGGTCGACGGGGAACGGGCGTAGCGCTGGACTGCTCCGAACAGCGGGGGCGCGAGGCGGGAGCCGACAATCCCGGTCACCAGCAAAAAGCCGATGGCCAGCCCGGTGACACCGAGCACCGTCCCGGCGCTCACCGAGCCGTCGACCACGACCCGAACCACGATGGTGAGGATGACGAGCCCGAGCACGTCGTCGGCGACTGCGGCACCGAGCACGATGCGCGACTCGACGGTAGCGAGCGCTCGAAGATCACCGAAGACGCGGGCCGTGATGCCGACGCTCGTCGCCGTGAGTGCGGCGCCGAGGAACACCGACGTCTTCATCTCCTGTCCGAGTGCAAGGCCCGTAGCCGTACCGCCGATGAACGGTGCGGCCACGCCGAGCAACGCGACAAAGAGCGAGGCCTTTCCCACCCGTCCCAACTCCGCGACGTCCATCTCCATGCCCACGTGGAGCAGCAGCAGGATCACGCCCAGTTCGCCGAGGACGTGCAACACCTCGTCCGCTTCGACGAGACCGAGCACGGAGGGGCCGATCGCGATGCCGGCGACGATCTCGCCGAGCACAGCAGGAATTCCGACTCGCTCGGCGAGTTCGGCGGCCACCTTGGCGGCGACGAGTACCACCAGGATGTGAAAGAGGATCGTCCCGATGTCGGCCGCTTCGGCCGCGGCGAGAAGGCTCATGGTTCCTGGAGTAGGCGGGCCTCGTCGGCCGCCTCGCGGGCCAAGATCCACCCCCGCGAACGCACGGTCCGGATCGCGTCAGGCCCGAGCGCTCGCCGCAACTGCACGAGAATCGCATCGCACCGCCGTGCACTGCGGTCGGTGAGGCCGGCGCGCCTGACGAGTTCGTGACGACTCACGACCCGGCCCGCCGAGTCGACGAGGACGGCGAGCACGGCGCGATCCTGCGGGCCGAGCCGAGTTGCATGGGCGCCGACGGACGGTTCTGGGGTGCCAATCACCTTGGGCACGGTATGACGGGCCCATTTCCGGCCCGTTCGCACACTGTGAACGGGCTGTGAACCCGTGATCCTTGTGCGGCACTTGACCGCTGGGTCAAGATTCAGCCCATGGAACTGTCGTACCCGCCGGACGCCGAGGCGTTCCGAGTTGAAATCAAGGCGTGGTTGCAGGAGAACCTTCCCGCCGGATGGTTCGAGCCGAATTTCGAGATGGGCCCTGAGCAGCGCACCCGCTTCAACGCCGAGTGGCCGGCCCGCTTGTTCGCCGGGGGATGGATCTGCTCCACGTGGCCAGTCGAGTATGGCGGAAAGGGACTCTCGGTGATGCAGGGTGTGGTGCTCTCCGAGGAGTTTGCCAACGCCAAAGCCCCGCTCCGGGCGGACTTTTTCGGCGACACGCTCGTCGGGCCGACCATCCTGCAATGGGGGACCGAAGAGCAAAAATTGACGTTCCTTCCCAAGATCCTGAACGGCTCGATGAGTTGGTGCCAGGGGTTCAGCGAACCCAACTCGGGCTCGGACCTCGCGTCGCTGAAGACGTCGGCCGTGCTCGACGGTGAGGAGTGGATCATCAACGGTCAGAAGGTGTGGACCACGCAGGGTCACCACGCCGATTACTGCTTCCTGCTCACCCGCACAGATCCGGACGCCCCGAAGCAAAAGGGGATCTCCTACCTCCTCGTACCGATGAAACAGCCGGGAGTGGAGGTGCGCGGCATCGTGCAGCCCGACGGTACCGCCGAGTTCTGCGAGGTGTTTTTCGACAACGCCCGCTGCCCGAAGGACAACGTGGTCGGGGGTGTGAACGAAGGCTGGAAGGTCGCCAACTCCACGCTGGCGTTCGAGCGGGGCATGAGCGCCACGACGGGCTACCGGCGATTCGAGGAGGAGTACCGACTGCTCGTCGCCGCAGCACGCGCGCGGGGCGTGCTCGGCGATGCGCTCGTGCGTCAGCGCCTCATGCGCTTCTACTCGAAGACGCAGCTGCTGCGCATCAACGGACTGCGTTCGCTCACGGCCACGCTCAACAAGGTGAAGGACCCTGGGGTGGCCGCGCTCGGTGCCACGAACAAGATGTTCTGGTCCGAGATGCATCAGGCGGCAATGGAGTTGGCGCTCGACATCTTCGGCGCGGAGTCGATGCTGATCGGAACCGGGCCACCCGCCGGTTCGTGGCCGGGCACCGGACGTGATCGCCGGCGCGATGGCTATCCCGTGAGCGCCATGATGTCCGCGTTCTTCTTCAGCCGCTCAGAGACGATCTGGGGCGGCACGTCGCAGATCCAGCGCAACATCGTCGGCGAGCGAGTGCTCGGCCTCCCGAAGGAGCCCTCGGCCCCATCGGCCGCTTCGGTCGGATGATGCCGGCCACTGCGGCCACGGAGGGCCGCTCGGGTCAGGGAGTGGCGCAGACGGCGGCGAGGCTGGCCAGCGCGCTGGTGCGTCGGGGCTCGCGGATCTCGTGTTGGTCGATGCCATTCGTGCAGTAGGCGAACGACAGGCCCGTGACGGGGTCGCCCCAGGCGATCTGTCCCGCCGCCCCGTTGTGGCCGATCGTGCCCGGGTGGACGGTGTGCCCCATGCCGCGGAGGTTGTTGCGGCCATCGTCGGCGGCCTGGACGAGCCCGAGGGTTCGGTTCACCGGCACGCCCGTGAGCGGATCGGCGAAGCGGTTGCGGACGTTGGTCCGGGCGTCGTCGATCACGTCGGGTCGCCACATCCCACCGGGGTTGTGCAGGACCGCCTGGTAGTACATCGCAAGGTCGGCAGCCCGCATCACGCCACCGCCGCCAGGCAGACCGACGGCCTGTACGGCCGGGTCGTTGAACGCGTACAGGGCCTCGGGCGTCACCTCGGTGACGGGCAGTGCGCGTACTCCGAAGACGGCTTCGATCTCGTCCGGGGTGGCCCGCTCGCCCACGATCTTCAATTCTGCGGCCAGGTGAGGCAACGCGCCGAGCACCTTCGGAAGGCCGGCGGGCGTCGTGACTCGGTCCTCCACGACGTCGCGGAAGTCCCGCTTGGTGACCCGTTCGATGATCTCGGCGAGCACCCAGTGCGCCGACGAGGGGTGATACTCGAACTTCGATCCTGGTTCCCAGTTGCAGCGCCAACGGGAAAACGCCGCGCATCGACCCGCCGTTGTGGCTCCATCCAGTACTCCGAGGGGCGCCCCTGGGAAGCCCGACGTGTGGAGCATCACCTGTTCGACGGTGATGACATCCTTGCCGTTCGTACCGAACTCCGGGACGTAGTCCGCGACCCGTGTCGAGACGTCGATGAGGTCGTCACCGATGAGTGCCCACATGGCGCCCGCCACGATCGGTTTCGTGGAGGAGTAGACCACGTATCGCGTCTCATCGGTGGCTTCGCCATACGTCTCCGACACTACGAGTTCGCCCTGGTAGCCCAGCGCGAACTGGCACGACGGCAACAATCCCTCGTCGACCTCCCGCCGTGCTCGCGTCCGCAACTTTTCGATGGCAGCATTGTCCAACCCCATGCCGCGACCCTAGGTCAGGCACCTTCGGCCGCGTACGGTGGCGGCGATGCGGTTCGGGATCTTCTTCGAGTTGTCCGTGCCTCGGCCACTCACCCGTGGCGCCGAGCAGCAGGTGTACGCCGATGCCCTCGAACAAGCGGTGCTCGCCGACGAACTCGGCTTCGACTGGGTGTGGGCCGTCGAGCACCACTTCCTCGAGGAGTACAGCCACTGCTCCGCGCCTGAGCTGTTCCTCACCGCCGTCGCCATGGCGACGAAGCGCATCAGGGTCGGTCACGGGGCGGTCGTGTGCGTGCCGGCGATGAACCATCCAATCCGGGTCGCCGAACGGGCCGCGGTGCTCGACATCCTGAGCGGTGGACGCCTTGAATTCGGTACCGCCCGATCCTCGACGTGGACCGAACTCGGGGGGTTCGCCGCCGACCCGGATCTGACGAAGGCGTGGTGGCGCGAGTACATCGAGATCCTCCCCCGGATGTGGACCGAGACGGCGTTCAGTTTCAGCGGTCTGTCCTGCACCGTGCCGGAACGCAACGTGCTGCCCAAGCCCGTACAAGACCCCCACCCACCGATGTGGGTCACGGTCACCACCCCTGGCACCGAACTCGACGCCGCCGACCGAGGGCTCGGATGCCTCGGTGTGGCGGCGGTGAGTTACGACGAACAGGAGCGACGCACGGCGGAGTATCACCGCCGCATCGCCAACTGCGATCCGGCGGTGGCACTCGTGAATCCGTCGGTGACCACGCAGAACTTCCTGTATTGCGACGAGTCGCTCGACCGCGCCGCCGAGGTCGGTGGAGCGATGGCCGCCACGTTCGGGCTCCTCAACAGCCACCTGCTGTGGACCCGTGAGTGGTATCCCACCGACGCCTACCGGTCCCTCGGCAACCAGGCCACCCGGGCCATGAAGGAGACCGGCGCCCCGGGCGAGCGACGAGCGCCACCCGAAGGACTCGCCATCGGCGACCCCGACCACGTCCTCGCCGAACTGAAGCGGTGGGAGGCCATCGGCGTGGACGGGGTGAACTTCATCCTCAACGCCGCCGATGTGATTCCGCAGCAGCAAGTGCTCGACAGTCTCCGCCTTTTCGCCCGTGAGGTGCTCCCCGCATTCCGGCCCGCGGCGGTGGCGCGCTGATGCTGCACGGCACGCTCGATCCCGCCCGCCTCGCGGTGTTCGCAAGCCCTGAACCGCTCGAGCTCGACGACACGTTCGTCGTGCAAGCGACATGGGAGTTGGCGGGCACCCCGGGGGTGGCGATGGTGCCTCCTGCGCTCCACCCGACACTGCCGATGCTGGTCTCCGTGATCGCCGTTCGGGGCCGTGCGCAGGTACGGCTGTCGTGTCGCCACGGTGCACGAGCGCGGGCACTCGTGATCGGGGCATCGGACGACGTCGACTTCGACGGGGTTCGGCTCACGGTTGGGGGCGGCTCCATCGTCATCGAGTTCGCCGCCCCGATCCGCCACCTTGGCGCGGCCGATGTGCAATACGTGACGAGCCTCTGGCCGGTCGAGATGGAAGGGCGGGGCCTACGCCTCGTCCAACAGGAGATCGACATCGAGATGACCGGTCCCGCGAGACACCCGGCGTCGGTGGAGTGCTGGGACCCTCGTTGGCCCATGCCCGCCACGCTCGTCGGCGCCTCGGTCGCGCAAGGTTCGGTCAGCCTTCCGGCCCCTCGCTTCATGGCCCGACCGGACGTGCTCGCGTTTGAGGGCAGCGAGACATTGCCATCCATCGCGAGGTAGCACGCCCTTCTCGCGCCGAATCTTCATGGAGCGGACATACGGGTCCGAAGCTGGCGTGGCACAGATGAGACGAGGGCTGGCATCATGCAGCATCACTTCCACTCGATCTGCCACTGCCGCGAGGGACGAACTCCTCGGACCCGACGGCTCCGCCCATCCGCACGCCGCGGCACTTGTCGAGCATCTCGGCGAACTCGGTATCGATGAGTTGTACGCCCGCCAGGATCTCGCCAACCTGGACATCGTCACGATGGGCATCACCTTCACCGTGTACTCGGACGGGCGGGGGATCGATCGGGCGTGGCCGTTCGATGTCATACCGCGCCTGATCGACGCCGCCGAGTGGCGCATCGTGGAAGCCGGTCTTGTGCAGCGCCTGCGCGCGCTCAACTTGTTCATCGACGACCTCTACAACGACCAGCGCGTGATCGCCGATGGGGTGTTCCCGGCCGAACTTCTGGAGCATTCCGCCAACTTTCGCCCGGAGTGCCGAGGCGTGCGACCGAAGTTCGGCGTGTGGGCCCACATCTGCGGGAGTGACCTCGTCCGGGCGGCGGACGGGCGCTTCTATGTGTTGGAGGACAACCTGCGTGTGCCGTCCGGCGTCAGCTACGTGCTGGAGAACCGCGCCATCTCGAAGCGAGCGTTCGCCGACCTGTTCGAGCGCTACAGCGTGGAGCCCGTGGATGCCTACACCGACGAACTTCAGCGGCTCCTGCTCTCCTTGGCACCCGACGGCGCGGGGTCCGAGCCGACGGTCGTCCTCCTCACTCCGGGCATCTACAACTCGGCGTACTT
>JBKJJS010000123.1:0-6011 GCA_046597895.1 Ilumatobacteraceae bacterium | reverse complement strand
GCCAGCTCCGGCAGCGGTTCGATCCTGGCGTTGGCGATCACAGCAGTCCATCGGGCGACCTCGTGAGCGGCCGGATCAGCGGCCGCCGGTCCCAACACGTCCTCGAGCCCGCTGGTCGCCCGATGGACTGCCGTGATCGCCAACGCCAGGATCGAGCCGCTGCCCGAGCTGGCGTACGTCGCCCTCTGGCTCCGTGAGCACCTCCCGGCGCCTCCACCGCGGCCCGCGCTGGTTCACGGGGACTTCCGCCCGGCGAACGTGCTGGTCGTCGGCGGCCAGCCGGGCACCCTGCTCGATTGGGAGTTCGCCCATCTCGGTGACCCCGCCGAGGATCTCGGCTGGTACACGGTGGCGATCTACCGTAACGAGCACTTCGGCGAAGAGGGGGCGTGGACGCCCGACGCGTTCATGCGGCGTTACCTCGACCGTCTCGGGCCGGCCGGCGCCGATGTGACCGACCCGGCCCGCCTGCGCTTCTGGCACGTGCTGGCGCTGTACAAGCTGAGCGCCATCGCGGTGGCCGGCGTGCACAGCTTCCTCCAGGGCGGCTCCGACCGGGCCGCCGAGTCCCCCGATCGGGTCCTGCGCCTCGCGGTGGCGGCGACGATGGAGCCGTCGTGAGACCGATGCCGGAGGAGCTGGTCGCCGGCGTCGTTCGGATCCTGCGTGACACCGTGGCGCCGAGCGTCGCCGACGCCCACGCCCGCAGCCAACTCGCTCAGGCCATCGCCGTCCTGCGGACCCTGGACGCCCACGAGACCGGCGCCGCTGTTCGGGCCGCAGACGCCGCGCTGCGCTCCGTGATCGACGCCTGCAGCGCCTGGCTCCAGCGCGACGAGTCCCGGGTGGCGCAGTTCGCTCCCATCGTGGCGATCCCCGCCGGCCCGGACGAGGCCCTGGCCGAGGTCAGCGATCGCTACGAGTCGAATCGGGCGGCGCTGGAAGCGTTCCTCGCCACTCTCGAGGAGTGGAGGGCGGCGCACGGGACAGCCACGAGCGACGAGATCCTCCGCGTCATCGGTGCCCACCTGGCTGGGCGAGACCCGAACGTTAGGATCGATTGATGGCGGAGCCACACTTCGAGGACCCGATCGAGTGGGTCGGCCACTTCTGGCGCAAGCAGCAGCTCGGCGATCCCAGTAAGTTCATGGCACTCGGCTCGCTGATGCGCCTGCAGCAGCTCGTTACCCAGGAGCTCGATCGGGCGCTCAAGCCGTTCGGTCTCACCCGCACGGGCTATCTCGTGCTGGCCACGGTTCAGCTCAGCCCTGATGGCACGCGACTGCTGAGCCGCATCGCCACGCACATGCTCGTGCACCCGACCACGATCACGCTCGTGGTGGACAAGCTCGAAGAGCAGGGTCTCCTCGTGCGCCAAGCGCACCCGACCGATCGTCGGGCGACGTACGCCAGGATCACCCCGGCGGGCACCGCCCTCATGAAGGAAGCGAGTCGGGCGCTCGACAAGGTCGGATTCGGTATGCCCGGGCTCACGAACACCCAGGCCCGCGAGCTCATCGAAGCGCTGTCGCCGATCCGCGAGCAGGCCGGCGACGCCGAGCGGCGCGGTGAGGGACGAGCGTCTCGAGTGAGCTGAGCGAGCGGAGAGTCGGCGTCCGTGGCCCGCAGTGTCAAGCCGGCGACGCGCTGCTTGGCGCCGAATACCGGCTGGACGTCCTTGAGGAAGTCGAGGCAGGTGACGTAGTCGTCGGTCGGCAGGTCGAACGGCTTGGCGACCGCTTCGGCGATGTCCGCCGAGTGGACGGCGAGCTCCGTGAGGACGCCGAGCAGCTTCAGACCGGGTGGCCTGCTCTGCGACCCCGCCGAACTGCTGGTCGTCGTCGCGATCTGAGCGGGCGACATCCCCGCCGTCAGCTGCTCGACCAATTTGGCATTCATCCGGTCGAGGTTGAACCGAGCGCCGGCGAAGGCCCGGAACACCTGGCCCTTGGACTTCGTGGGGACGACCAGCATGTGCGTCGCCACCGCCTTGACAGTCCAGCCGGGACACAAGGACGACGTGTTCCAGTCCTCCGGTGCCAGCTGCGCGAGGTAGCGCCCAAACGCCTCACGGCCGTTCTTGATGCTCGTCCAGGTGTCCATCGGTGCTCCCGTCGTCGGTTCTGTGCGGGGTCGGGGTCGGTCGTCGATCGCTCCCACAATATGACGAACGAGCTTCGCCGGGCTCGACACTCCGGTGCCGGTTCGGATGAGCTGATTCCGGCATGCGTGGGCGGCCGCCGAACGGGATGCGGAGATCTTTCGCCGCCGCCCAGTGGCGAGCAGCGAGCTCATCGACCCGGCTGATCAGGTGTGGCTCCCGGACGAGGAGTGGTCGGCGTGAGGTGGTGGTCTTCAGCTGGCCAGGTCGAATTGGAGGGCGTGGCGGCCGCGGGCTGGTGCGGATGAGGACGAGTTCTTCGGTGTTGCGGACGCGCTCGGCGGAGACGCCGAGGATGCCCGACGCATCACCGAGTGACACCAGTTCAGACGGCATCCCACTAATCCATTGGATTCCTCCAAGAGATACTACACGAGGAACGCGAGTCGTCACGGATGCGGGTCGAACTCGCGCCGGCGACCGTTGGCCGTGCGCTTCCTTCGGGACCTCGCGGCGGGTCGGACACCGGTGTATGCCTCCTCGGGGGAGGAGGGCATCAGCCCGCAGAACGCCGCGAACCTCCTGGGAGTTTCCCGCCAGTTCGTTGACCGCCTCATCGCCGGCGGGCGGCTTGCATGCGAACACAAGCCGGGTTCGACCCACCGGTTGATCGCACTGAGTGAGGTCGCCCGGTTCCTTGCCGAGCGGGACCAGCGTGCCGTCGGTGCGCGGCGCGCTGTGGACGCGCTGCTCGCCGGTGGCCTGGACTACTGACACGGTCCCGGTCGATGGCGTTCGAGCGGGTCTTCGTCGACGTCAGTGTTCTGTTTCCAGTGCGCGTCGCCGACCTGGCGCTGAGCTGCGCAGAGTTCGATCTCGTCGGATCACCCGCGGGTCGTCACGGATGCGGCCCGACGGCTACGACCCCGGCCACAGCCTGCTCGACATCTACTGGCTCCGACGCTTCGACACGACCTCCCCTCGCCCGGAGGCCGCCAGGGTCCAGGTGCTCCGCGACAACCAGAATTGATCCGAAGCCACGGACTTCACGATCGGCTACATCTTCGATCGATTCATGAGCAGCCAGCAGCGTCCCTGAGCCCATGCGGTCGGCGTGGCCGCCGGTGTCTTAGGTTCCGAATCTGGCGGCGATGTCGAGGAGGCGGGCGATCCGGGCGTCGTCGGGACCCAGGTACTCGCCGAGCACCGTCGTCACCGCCGAGACGTCGAGAGAGCCGGCGCTGAGCATCTCCTCGAGGTCGGCCCAATCCTTCGTTCGGTCAAAGAAGGCCTTGAACACGGCGAGGTCCGAGCAGGCGAGGAACGGCAGGGACTGTCCACCGAGTTCGTGGCGCACGACCCGCCCCGAAACCGCTCGATGGAACGCGGTGGTGTCGAAGAAGACGTCGATCGGCGTGCGGTCCCACCACAGCCGCGCCTGACCATCGCGTTGCACCGCCCGCGCGTCGGCGGCGGACCACGCCACGGTGGCGGGGAGGGCACCGAGTGTCGCCTGGACTTGGGATGGGTCGACGAACAGGTTGACGTCGATGTCGATGGTGCCGCGTGCCTGGCCCGTGCACCAGGCGAGGGCCAACGCGCCGCCAAGGGCGTGAGGGATGCCGTGCTCGTCGAGGGCGGTCGAGACGGCGACGATCTTGTCGACGAGCGAGGTCATCCGGCTGCCCGGCTGTGGGGGAACGGCGGGAAGCGGAGGGTGCGAGACGGTCGGCTCGGGAAGGCATCAGCGAGCGCGAGCACCTCGGCGAGCTCCTCGCCGCGGTTCGACAGGTCGGCGGTGGGGATGGGCTCCAGCCGGGTGGTGACCTCGAACCCGAGTGCTCGACAGAGGCGGTCGAGGGTCTTGACCGTGGGGTTCTTGGCGCCGGATTCGTAGGCCGCGATGGCGGAGTGGGAGGTGGCCGAGCGACGGGCGACCTCCCGCTGCGTCAACCCGGCCCGCCGTCGGGCCTCTTTCAGAATCTGGCCAGCGTCCACACGGCGATGGTATCCGATCGGAGAGCATCAGCGCCCCGCCATCCTCTAGTGACGAGGTGAAGCGGTGCAAAATCAGGTGTTCACTGACTGAAAATTCAGTGTATGACTGATTGATTTTGCGAGTTCTGTTCCTCGTGGTACTCGTCCTTGCACGCTTGATCGAGCGCCACCGATGGGCGCCGCGAGTCGACCTCTCGTCCCGCGAGGTACTCGAGACCCTCCGTCTCGATCCCACCCGCGTTCTCGGCGCCCTCCCCGTCCCGGCGGTCAACACCTCGGGGGGAGCGATCCGCTTGCTGGTCGCTCCGTCCGATTGCGCATGTGGTCCATGACGCAGGGTGAGTTGGAGGGGCACGACGGCGACTTCGTGTCTCGGCGTTCGGCGATGGTTGGGAGGCGGGCACCAGCGTGGCACCACGAGATCGTTCGCCCTGGCGCGGCGGTCTCCCGGGCATCTCCGGTGTGGTGTCGGGCGAACCGAGCATCCACTGGGAGCGGGGGATTGCCACGTACGTCGAGTGAGTGCTGCCGCTGGGAACTCGTGGTTCGCGTGCGGATCTCGGCCGACTGCTTCGGACGTTTCGGTATCTCGCCGCGAACAGCGGTCAGTTGCTGAACGTGGCCCGGGCGGCCAGCGATCTCTCGATGCAGGCGAACACCGTGCGGAGCCATCGCGTGCTCACGGCTCACCCGCGGGTGTCCGCCGCCGATGGCGGCTTAGCAGAGTGGTCGGCGCGCGCCTGGGACCAGGCGGGGCGGGGCCGGCCTGGGCTCAGGTGACTTCGGTGCCGTCGGGTCGGTAGGTGTGATAGCGGCCGTGTCGGTCGCGTGCGATGCGGTAGTGGTGGTTGGTTTTGAACAGGTTGTGCCAGTCGCATTCGGGGGCGGCGTTGGCTTGATCGGTGGGGCCGCCGTGTTGCCATTCGTGGAGGTGATCGACTTGGCAGTTGGCGACGGGGACCCGGCATCCGGCGTACACGCAGCGGGTATGAAGCAACGTGGCGGCGAGGCGGGCGTGACCGGTGAAGAATCGTTGCCGACGTCCCAGGTTGATGACGACATCGTTGGTGTCGCACACCATTCGGCGGATGTGACCGGCGAGCAAGACGCGGGCGAGTTGTTCGGGTGAGAGCGGAACACCGCTTGCGGTCTCGCATCGCCTCGCCATGAGGTCGACCGGTTCGGTCTCAATGTCGGCAGGGTCGACACCGAACACGCTGGCGACGGCGGCAGCGACGGTGGCGGGGTCGGCGACGACGTTCACGACTGGTTCGGGTCGTTGGGCGCCTGGTGGGGTGGAGGCTGCGGTGAGGAAGATGGATTCCAACGCGTCGAATCGGCGCTGGGAGTCGGTGCGGGGCATGAGCGCAGCGCAGGCGTTGTCGCCATGGCGCTCGATGGTGGCGGCCCAGTCCTTGTCGAACTCAACGCGTAGGAACGCTTGGAAGATGGAAGTGATGGTTTCGCCTGCCAACGCGTCGCCTTCGGCGCGTAACACGAATTGTTGACCGACCATGGCGAGTGTGGCGTGTCGACGGCCGTGGATGGTGCGGGCGTCTTGGTTGGCTCCGTCGGGGTCGGCGAGGAGTTCCCAGCGTTCGACGCAGCGGAGCAGGTCGGGGTGGGAGAGCGCCATGGCGCTGTCTCGCAGGACGTCGAAGAACATCGCGAAGTGTTCACCGGCGCGGGGGTGGGCCATGGCCCTAGCGAGGGTGCGGGCATTGGCGGTGCTGTAGCGACCTGCCAGCAGGTCTTCGGTGACTTGGGGGTGCGCGGCGACCAGCGCGGCGAGCTGGGTCTTGGCGGTGATCTCCGCTGGTGTGTCGTCGGTGATGACGCGCAGCAGACCGCGGATCGAGCGGTGACCATCGCGTCGCCACAGCTTGCGGTCGTCGATCTGGGCGACAGTTTC
>JBKJJS010000091.1:0-8420 GCA_046597895.1 Ilumatobacteraceae bacterium | reverse complement strand
GGCATCGCCAGACAGGGTCGTACATCCGTCGGCCGAGAACCGAATGGGGGGCGAGCTGTACTCGTGGAGCACCCGGCCGGCTGGCAACTCGATCAGCAGAGCCAGCGGGTCTGTGCGATCCTGACCACTGCTCACCAAAGTCAGGCACCTGGCATCGTGTAGGGCCAGCCCACGAACGAGGGGCGTCGGCCGTTCGTCAAACGACGCGACCTCGCGGGCGTCACGGTCCAGGAGCACAAGCACCTCCGCGGTCTCGACGAGGATGACTGATCGACTGGCCAACCAGCCACCACCCCGTATCTCGCGTCCGCTGAGTACGACTTCGAGTTCATCGGTCGTCGTGTCGAGGACGGCGACGTCCGTCTCTCTGACCACGAGCAGCCGGGCGTCGTCGAGCAGGATCGCGGTCGAGGCACCCGGTACGTCGAGCTGCCAGAGCTCGCCGCCGAGTCGGTCGAGAAGTCGGAACGATGTCCTGACGGGCAAGACCTAGTGTCCTCGCGTGCCCAGCCCCCCACTGAACGCTCGCTTGCACACCCGGTTGTGTGACCTCTTCGAGATCGAGGTGCCCATCGTCCAAACCGGTATGGGGTGGGTGGCCGGGCCGAGGCTCGTGGCCGCCACGGCTCTTGCCGGCGGCCTCGGCATCCTGGCCAGCGCCACGATGGATCTCGCCCAACTGCGGGCCGCCATCGCTGACGTCAAGGCCCGCACGACGAGACCATTCGGCGTCAACCTGCGCGCTGACGCCGGCGACGTGGCGGACCGTGTCGCCCTCCTCATCGACGAGCGCATCACGGTGGCGAGCTTCGCTCAGGCACCCACGCAGGCCCTGATCCAACGGCTCCAGCAGGGCGGCGTGCTCGTGGTCCCCTCGATCGGCGCCAAGCGCCATGCCGAAAAGGTGCTCGACTGGGGTGTCGACGCCGTCCTCGTACAGGGTGGTGAGGGCGGTGGGCACACAGGATCAGTCCCGACATCGTTGTTGCTCCCCCAAGTCGTCGACGCCGTGGCCGGGCGAGTTCCCGTCATCGCCGCAGGAGGCTTCTTCGATGGGCGCGGTCTCGTGGCGGCGCTCGCCTACGGCGCCGACGGCATCGCCATGGGAACACGGTTCCTGCTCACGTCGGATTCGGCGGTGCCCCAGAGCGTGAAGGACTTCTACCTCGCCAAGGCCGTGACGGAGACCACGGTGACGAGGCAGGTCGACGGTGTCCCCCACCGCGTCCTCGACACGGACCTCGTCCGCTCGCTCGAATCGAGCCGGTCCCGACTGCTCGCCCTGCCGCGTGCCCTCCTCAACGCCCACCGGTTCCGCCGGATGACGGGACTGACGTTGGGATCGATGCTGTCTGAGGGCAGGGCAATGCGTCGTTCCATGAACCTCACCTGGGCCCAGACCATCATGGCCGCCAACACCCCGATGCTGCTCAAGTCCGCCCTCGTCGATGGCAACGTCGACAGCGGCGTGATGGCGAGCGGCCAAGTGGTGGGCGTCATCGCCGACCTACCCTCGTGCGCCGAACTCATCGACCGGATCATGGCTGAGGCATCTGAGGTGCTCGTGAATCTGGGCGCCCACCGGTGACGACAATTCTCGACGGGGCCGACGAGGTCGCGGCTGCCGTCGGGACCGATCTCGGCCACTCGCCGTGGACCGTGATCAGCGGTGAGCAGATCGCGGCGTTCGAGGAGTCGGCCGGCCCCGAACTCGGCTACCTCGCACTGGCGCTGTCCAACTTGTTGCTGCCCCAGATCGTCGAGATGCGGGGCTTCTCGACCGGTGTGAACTACGGGACGGATTCCGTGCGATTCGGCCCGACACTGCAACCCGGCGACTTGGTCCGAGGCTCGGCCCGACTCGTGGAGGCCGTCGACATCAAGGGAGCGCTCCAGACCCGGATCAGCATCACGATCGAAGTCGACGGATCACCGCATCCGGCCTGCGTGATCGACTCGCTTTCCCGCTGGTTGCCCTGAGCACTCGTCAAGGAGCGGCGAGCGCCCGATCGATGTCGGCGATGAGATCGTCGGGATGCTCCAGGCCCACCGACACCCGCACCAGCCCGGGCGTGACCCCGATCAGTTCCTGAAGCGGCGCTTCGAGACCGACATGGGTCGTGGAGGCGGGATGGCACATGAGCGTGTCCGGCCCCCCGAGCGACGTGGCCACCCGCACGAGTTCGAGATTGCGCAGCAACCGGTGCGCCGCTGCTTCACCACCGTGCAGGTCGAGGGAGAACATACTGCCTCCCCCTTTCATCTGCCGCGCCGCCAATGCGTGTTGCGGATGGGAGTCGAGACCGGGATAACACACCTCGGCCGCCGCCGGATGGGCCGCGAGGTGGCGGGCAAGCGTCGCCGCGGTGGCGGACATCCGTTCGATGCGCACACCGAGGGTACGGATGCCCCGGAGTGCGTTCCAGGCGTCGAACGGCGAGGCCACCGAACCGTGAAGCGTGGCGTAGCCCCAGATCTCGTCCAGCAGATCGGTGGCGCCGGCGATGACCCCGAGCGTGGCGTCGTTGTGACCGGCCAGCGCCTTCGTCGCCGAGTGCAGCACGAGCGACACCCCGTGGTCGAGCGGACGTTGCAGCATGGGGGTGGCAAACGTGGAGTCCACGACGGTGAACGGGCCGCGAATGGCGCCCAGCTCCGCGAGGTCGGCCAAGGCCAGCCGCGGATTCGAAGGGCTCTCGGCGAGCACCAGCATCGTGCGACCCGGCCGCACGGCGGCGGCGAACGCGCCTGGCTCGGCAGCGTCGACGAGTGTCACCTCGATGCCGAAACGGGGGCAGACGGACTGGAGGAAGAACAAGGTGCCGCCGTATAACTGACGCTGGGCGACGATGTGGTCCCCGGAGGAGCACAGCGCCAGCACGGTTCCGGAAATCGCTCCCATCCCCGAGCCGAAGGCCAACGCCGACTCGGCCCCCTCCAGCGATGCCACGGCTTCCTCGAAGGCCTGCACCGTCGGGTTGCCGTACCGAGTGTAAAAACGCGCCGGTCGCGACGAGCCCGCCGACTTCGCAGCATCGGACGGATCGACGGAACTGAAGGCTGTCGTCGCCCATAACGGGGGTGCCAGTGACCCACCTGCTGGCTCGCGACCGGTGATGGCGGCCCGTGTCTGTTCGTTCATACCGCTACCTCTACCTGTGGCCGACGGCCGTCAGCCTCCCACGTCGACCCTGGTCACACGGTATTCATAACAAAGTTGATCGGATTAGTCGGAATTAGGTATCCTGGCTCGATGCCGAGTCCCGATGTCCGCGCTCTCGACGAACTGACGGCCGTCTCAGCCTCGTTCGAGCACGCTCACCCCCGTGACGTGATCCGGTGGGCTCACGACCGCCTCGGCGACGGACTCGTCGTCACCTGCAGCTTCGAAGATGCCGTGCTCGCCCACGTCGCCAACGATGCTGTCCCCGGCATCGAGATCGCCCTGCTCGACACCCAGTACCTCTTCGCCGAGACGTGGTGGCTGGCCGAGACGCTCACGAAGCGCCACGGTCTCAATCTCACGGTGGTCTCCCCCGCGCCGGCCGTCGTGCGCGACGACCTCTGGCAGACCAACGTCGAGGGATGCTGTGCGATTCGCAAGGTGGAGCCGCTCAACCGGGTTCTCTCGGGGCGCGCCGCATGGGTGACTGGGGTGCGCAGGGTGGACGGACCGACGAGGGCCAACGCCCCGATCGTCACCTGGGACATAGCGAGGGACCTCGTGAAGCTCAATCCACTCGCCACGTGGACAGACGACGACATGGTCCTCTACCAGCAGTTACACGACCTGCCCGTCAACCCCTTGAGTGAGCGCGGGTATTCGTCCATCGGGTGCTGGCCGTGCACCCGGCCGGTGGCGACCGGCGAGGACAAGCGGGCTGGCCGCTGGTCCGGCCAGGGCAAGACGGAGTGCGGACTCCATGTATGACGTGTATGACGGACGGGACACCATGACCGAGACGCGAACCCTGCTCGATGGCCTCGAGTCCGAGGCGATCACGATCATCCGCGAGGTCACGGCCGAGTGCCAGTCGCCTGTCCTGCTGTTCTCGGGCGGCAAAGACTCCGCGGTGATGCTCCATCTCGCGTGGAAGGCCTTCCGACCCGGCCGCATCCCCTTTCCCGTGATGCAGGTGGACACCGGCCACAACTTCGCCGAGGTCCAGCAGTACCGCGACGCCATGGCCGAGCGGTACGGCGCCGAACTCATCGTGGCGTCCGTGCAGGACAGCATCGACAAGGGCCGAGTGGCCGATCCCGGCCCCTTGGGCAGCCGCAATCGCCTTCAGTCGGTGACCCTCCTCGATGCCCTGAAGGAGCACGCGTTCGACGCGGCCTTCGGCGGCGGGCGCCGCGACGAGGACAAGGCACGGGCGAAGGAACGCATCCTCAGCTTCCGCAACACCCACGGCCAGTGGGAGCCGAGGGCCCAACGCCCTGAGCCATGGAACATGTTGAACGCCCGCATCGCCAAGGGCGAGCACCTGCGGGCGTTCCCGCTCAGCAACTGGACGGAACTCGACATCTGGCAGTACATCGCCCGCGAGGAGATCGCACTGCCGTCGATCTACTTCTCCCACGAGCGAGAGGTGATCGAACGCGACCGCATGTTGCTGGCGGTCGGCGACGTCGTGGTCCCCGGGCCGGGCGAGATTCCGTTCCGCGCTGTCGTGCGCTACCGCACCGTGGGCGACGCCAGTTGCACCGGCGCCGTACGCAGCGTGGCCCGCACCGTCGACGAGGTGATCGCCGAAGTCGCTGCCGCCCGTATCACCGAGCGCGGCGCCACCCGCGCCGACGACACGTTCTCCGATTCCGCCATGGAAGACCGCAAGCGAGAGGGATACTTCTGATGGACACCGCCGTCCTGACACCCGTCGTGACACCCGCACTCACACCAACGCGACCGCAGTTGCGCATCGCCACCGTCGGCTCGGTCGACGACGGCAAGTCGACATTGATCGGGCGCCTGCTCCACGACACGAAGACCATCTTCGAGGATCAGCTGGCCGCTGTCGGCAAGGCGAGTAAGCGTTACGGCGATGGCGAGTTCAACCTCGCATTGCTCACCGACGGCCTTCGCGCCGAGCGCGAGCAGGGCATCACCATCGACGTGGCGTACCGCTACTTCGCCACGCCCAACCGCAGCTTTGTCCTCGCCGACACTCCGGGCCACGCCCAGTACACCCGCAACATGGTGACGGGCGCGTCCGTCAGCGATGTCGCCATCGTCCTCGTCGACGCGCGCCACGGTGTCGTGGAACAGACACGCCGCCACGTCGCCATCGCCACTCTCCTACGGGTCTCTCACCTCGTCGTGGCGGTCAACAAGATGGACCTCGTCGAGTGGAAGGAAGAGGCGTTCCTGCAGATCGCCGAGGAGGTCGGGGCGTTGGCCACCGGGCTCGATCCGGCCGTGGTCGTCCACGCCCTCCCGGTGTCTGCGCTGCTGGGCGACAATGTGGTGGAGACTTCCGTCAACACGCCGTGGTACGAAGGTCCCGCGCTGCTCGAACTGCTGGAGGGCCTCGATGCGTCGCCGCCCGACGAGGTCGGCGCCCGCCTGTCGGTCCAGTGGGTGATCCGGCCCCACCGGGGCAGCGACTACCGCGGTTTCGCCGGTCGTCTGGAAGGCGGTGTCTTGCACGTGGGCGACGAGGTTGCCGTCCTGCCCGGTGGCCAGCGCAGCCGGGTGGTCAGTATCAACCGGGGCGGTGAGTCAACCGACGTCGCGATCCCCGGCGATGCCGTCGCCGTGGAACTGGCCGATCGCGTCGACGTCGGGAGGGGTGACATCCTCGTGGTCACCCACGCCGCCATCACCCCGACAACCGCCACCACCGTCGTCGCCGACGTGTCATGGTTCGTCGATCGCCCCCTCACCGTCGGCTCCACGTGGGTGGCCAAGCACGGCACCCGCCACGCCCGCGCCACGGTGACCGCCATCGACCACGCCATCGACATCGACAACCTGCAGACGGTGCCGGCCGACGAACTCGGGCTCAACGCGCTCGGCCGGGTGCACCTGTCGTTCAACTCGCCACTCGCCGTCGACCACTACCACGAGCACCGCGACGGTGGTCGGTTCGTGCTCGTCGACGAGGTCACCAACGTGACGGCCGGGGCGTTGATGGTGCGGGGCGCCGCGGCGTGAGTTTCGATCTCGAGGTCGACCCGACGCCTGTGGCCCTCGTGGGCGCTGGGCCGGGCGACCCCGACCTGCTGACGGTGCGGGCCGCCCGCCTCATCGCCGCCGCCGACGTCATCCTCCACGACCGCCTACTCGACGAACGGGTGCTCTCGCTCGCCCACCCGGACGCCCGGCTCGTCGACGTCGGCAAGGGTCCGGGCCCGTCCGCGACGGAACGAGGTTGCTCGCAGGAGCGCATCAACGAACTCCTCGTGTTGTTCGCGCTGGCCGGGCATCGCGTCGTGCGCCTGAAGGCCGGCGACCCGTTCGTGTTCGGGCGGGGGCGGGAAGAAGCCGACACCCTCGAGCGCGCCGGTATCCCATGGGAGGTCGTGCCCGGTGTTTCTTCGGCACTCGCCGGCCCGGCGTCGGTCGGGATCCCAGTGACTCATCGCTCCATGGCCGCCAGCTTCACCGTGGTGACGGGTAGCCGGGCGCCCGGCGAACCCGAGCCGGACTGGAGTGCGCTCGCCCGCCTCGGAGGGACGATCGTCGTGCTGATGGGCGTGGCCAAGCGGGCCTACATCGCCCAGCGGCTGATGGAGGGCGGGTTGGCGCCCGACACGCCGGTAGCCGCCGTCATCGACGCGACACACCCAACAGCGGACGTCGTCGCCGGCACACTCGGCGAGCTCGCCGCCCTCGACGTGCGCAACCCAGCGGTGATCGTGATCGGCGCCGTGGCGGCCTACGCGGCGCGGCCCACCCTCCACGCGTTGGCCACGAAGTCCCACTGACACCACTGACACCGCTGGCGCCGCAGGTACCGTGAGCCCGTGCTGATCGCTCAGATCTCCGACCTGCATCTCCATGCCTCCGGGCTGCATTTCGACCTCATCGACACGGCGGAACGGGTGCAGCAGGCGTTCGACTACCTGCACCGCCTCCCCCGCCGCCCCGACGTCATCGTCGCCACGGGCGATCTCGCCGACAAGGCCGAGCCGGAGGCGTACCGGCGCCTGAGAGACATCGTGGACGCCAGCGACATTCCCGTCTTCCTGCTCCCCGGCAACCACGACGAACGCCAACCCCTCGTCGAGGCCTTTCCCCACCACGCCTATCTGCCCGATCCGAGCGGGCCGCTGCACTACGCCATCGACAAGTTTGAGATTCGCCTGGTGATGTTCGACACCACGGTGCCGGGCTTCCAGCACGGCGAGGTGGACGACGAGGGCGAGGCGTGGCTCGACGCGGCGTTGGCCGAGCAGCCGGACCGGCCGACCGTGCTGGCGATGCACCACCCGCCGTTCGAGACCGGCATCTGGTGGATGGATCAGATCTGCCTGCACGGTGCCGATCGGGTGGAGAGGGTGGTGCGCCGTCACCCTCACGTGAAGCTGTTGATCGCCGGCCACATCCACCGCCCGATCCAGACGACGTGGGGCGGCACGCTCGTGTCGATATCGCCGAGCACGGGCCTCGAAACGAGGCTCGATCTCGAGCCTGAGAGCGTCCCTACATTCGCCACCGAGCCGCCGCAATTGGCGATGCACCTCGTCGACGACCGTCACGCCATCACTCACCACACGCCGTTCTTGCCGCCCGAGCACGTGCTGCGATTCACGGACCACGAGCCCGATTGGGAGAAGGTCAAAGCGTTCCTCCGAGAGCGCGGTCCCATTCCGAAGGGCGGGATGATCGGCTGACGATGCGTCACCCGCCTGACCGAGCATCGATGTCAGCCCGGTGCACCCCTCAAGATTCCGACTTGCCGGCTTGCGACACCGAAGGTTCTCAGGCATACTGAACTCATTCCTGCCCGCCCTCCCCTTCGGGGGATTGGCGGGCTTTTTCCTTCCGGGAGCCACCTGTGGCCAAGCGAGTTGTGGTGTTCGTCGATTACGAGAACATGCATCGCTGTGCGGCGAACGCGTTCGGCACCGCGAACGGGCACTTCTCGCCGTGGGCCCTCGGTGAACGAATCGTCGGGATCAGGAACGCGAACCCGTCGAACGAGCAGAGCTATCTCCATCAGGTTCGCGTGTACCGCGGGCTCCCGGACTCTCGCCGACAGCCCAAGGCCAACGCCGCGAACCAAGCGCAGACAGCGGCTTGGCAGCGCGACTGCCCGGTTTCGGGTGGGCTCTACGTGTACCGGCGGCCGCTTCGCTACCCACCGAAGTGGCCGAGCGGAGACGGCTCTCCGCAAGAGAAGGGTGTTGATGTGGCCCTCGCAGTGCATCTCGTCCAGATGACATACCAGGGCGGATTTGAGGTTGCGATCGTG
>JBKJJS010000074.1:0-3040 GCA_046597895.1 Ilumatobacteraceae bacterium | reverse complement strand
CCGACCGCCGCGCAGGTCGCTGCCTGGGCTCGCAACGGAGTGTCTCTCGCTCCCGTGTCACCGCAGGCAGAGGCCAGAAGGCTTGTCTACCGCAGGCTCGTCAGATCCGTTGCCAAGTTCCGCAATCACCGTCGGTGATGAACCCGACATCCGTCGGGCTGATCGTGACGTACTGGGTGCCGCCGGTCGAGACAAAGTCGTTAGCGATGATTGAGCTCCCTGAACCGTCGAATGACCTTGTTCGTTCCCAGTAGCAGCCGTTGGCAGCCTGAGTCACGTACGTGCCGCTGAGGATGTGGGCGCCCACAACGTGGGCACCCGGAACTATGGACGTTGATGCGCTGGAAGGTGCAACGTAGGTCTGAAACTTGCCGCAATCCGAGTCGAACTTGAACGCGACATCGGTTGCTAGAACATCAACAATCGCCCTGCCGTTGTACGACTGGAAGTCGTTGGCGCGAATCTCGCTGAATGTCCCGCCCAGTCCGCTGAGCCGTTCCCAGTAGCACCCGTTCGTCGCGTTCGCTGCGACGTAACGGCCCGGCGGAATCGAAGAGTTCACCAGGTGAGTTCCCGCTGAGAAGGTCAGGACCGTTGGAGGAGGTGGTGGAGGTGGTGGAGGTGGTGGAGGTGGAAGTCGTGAGTCCATGAGACGTGCGGGTGTGAGCCCGGTGAATGATCCGCCTGACGGGAACCAGCCGAGGACGTCGACGAGGACATCGACGGTGCCTGACGGTGCGAACAGCGAGATCTGGCCGTTGGCACCCAACGGGACGATGACCATGTTCGGCACCACCTGGCCCGCCGAGAAGTTGAGGTTCGACGCGTTCGGTCGACCCTGCCCCGCCGGCCACACCGTGAGCCACCCCGCCTCAGACGGACTGACTGCGGTCACGTTCAAAGCGACCGAGCCAACACCCGACGAGGGCACCCCGCCACGGCCAGCAACAGTCAGATTGAAGGTTGAGCCACCCGAGATAGGACCAGTCTGATTGAACTGCCCGTCGGTCGTTTCCGCCCCCGCCACCGAGACCGGCAAGGTGATGGACACCATCGCAACCACGAGCGCGAACCGAGAGAACCTCATGGGAGGACCGTACATCCATCGACGATCGACCCCAAAAGGGCCAGTCCCGTACTCGCTAGGGGCGGGACGTGCCCGCGACTGGCAGCCGGATTTTCGGAAGTCACCGACCCTCAGGACGGCGAGTCTCGTCGCATTGTGCACAAGTCTGGAGGTTTCGAGATGGATGGTCGTGGTCCCGCTCCGAAGGTGCCGCGTCAAGGGTTACACAGGTGGTCCCGACACGCGGTGCGCTGGTGCAGTGGCCACCAGAATCTGGGCGGATTCTGAGGATCGTCGCTACACAGCGTCTGTGAGGAGGCTAGCGAATCGGGCTGCGGGTGTGTCCCAAGCGAGGATCTTGCGTGGTCGGTCGTTGAGTTCGAGGGCGACCTGGGCGAGTTCCGTTCCCGGGTGGACGGACAGGTCCGTGCCCTTGGGGAAGTATTGGCGGAGCAGGCCATTGGTGTTCTCGTTCGTCCCGCGTTGCCAGGGCGAGTGCGGATCGCAGAAGTACACCGGCATCGTGAGCGCGGCTGAGATCTGGTGGTGGTGACACATCTCCATGCCCTGATCCCACGTGAGCGACAGCCGTGCGTGCGCTGGTAACTGGTCGAACGTGTCGATCATCTCGTCGCGGAGATGCTCGGCGGAACGTGTCTGGCCGAGGTGCACGAGGATCGTGAACCGGGTGACTCGTTCGACGAGGGTGCCGATCGCGGAGCCGTTGTCTTTCCCGATGATGAGATCGCCTTCCCAATGCCCGCCGACGAGGCGGTCGAGCACGCTGGCGGGTCGCTGCGAGATCGACACCATCGGCGCGACGAACCGGCTGCGACGCCGCTCAGCGTGTCGACGTTGAAGCCGGCGTGTCCGCCCGGTACGCAGGCGGCCTTCACGCACGAGCGGCGTGTCCGCTGAGTACAACGCCTGGTAGATCGCCTCTGTCGAGATCGCTGTGGTGGGCGCAGCGTTCTTCAGGGTGGCGGCGACCTGCTCGGGGCTCCACCGGCGATCGAGCAAACGCTGAACGTCAGCGCACAGCACCGGGTCACTCGCGAGCTTGCGCGGCTTGGGACGTGGGCGACGTCGCAGCATCCGGTGATGGGCGGCGTGTGGCCGGTAGTCGCCTATGTCTCCATCACGGTTACGGATCACCTCCCGACACACCGTCGACACCGCCCGACCGGGCAGCAGCGCGGTGATCGCGCGACGAGACAAGCCAGCACGGATGCCGTCAGCGATCACGATCCGTTCGTCCTGGCTCAGATACCGGTGGGACTCCACGACGACAGGACCGCTCGGGATCGGCGGGTAAATCCGGGCCTCACCGCCGGGAACCTTCACGACACGGCCGTTGCGCCACCGGCCCCCGGTCCGGCGATGCACTCCGACTTCTCGACAGGCATCCGCGTTGGTCCAACCTTGCTGCATCAAACGAAGATAACGAGCCCGCTGCTCCACCAGCGGCTCCACCCTTCTCCCAAATCCTGAGCCCATGCCACACCAGTCCTCTCGGTCAAGGTGTAGCGACGACCCTCAGAACCCAACCTGCCCACTGGCGGCCAACAGATCTCGGACCGTGGGCGAACACGCTGAGTGGTTGCGCAACGGCGCTGTGCCCATGCGCGAACACCCCGGGCCAGCGGAAGGTGAACCTGCCGAAAGATGGTGGGTACGGCTTTGGCGGAAGTGCCCCAGGCGCGGCGCCGTTCTGTTCGCAGTCACGACCTGACGTTCGCTGTCGATCTGTGCGCTCGTTATGTGTCGCCATCGGCACATTGGCTTCGCTGCCCTGCGGCAATCGCGTGAGCGATATTGGGCACTCGTGCCAGCCGACTTCGCCGGCAGTGTGCCGGTTCGGCCCGTCAACGGGTGAGCGAAGTCGTGCGCAGAAGTAATGAGATTGGTTGTGGTTTCTAATGACGCATAAGTGACTGCCGGTCGTTGTCGTCGGTGCTCACGCTTGCCAGCGCG
>JBKJJS010000191.1:0-10600 GCA_046597895.1 Ilumatobacteraceae bacterium | reverse complement strand
GCATGAACCCCTTCGTCGCCAGTGCCTGCGCCCGGAGCGCCGGCGGCAGCATCACCAGGAATCCCACCTGATGACCGTGTCGGGATCGGGCCGGACGGCAGCCTTGAACTCGGTGCCCTTCGTGTAGGCGAGCGGCGACAGCGCCACCTGCTGCACGGTGTCGAACGGGATTCCGAGGAGATCGGCCACGGCCTGCTCCTGCATGAGGTGCAACGTCGTCCACGCCGTGCCGAGCCCTCGGGCCCGGGCGGCCAGCATGAAGCTCCACATCGCCGGGAGGATGTTGCCCATGATCGAGGCGGTGAACATCCCGGCCTGGCTATCTGTACGCATGCCGGCGGCCGAGCACGGGATCACGAGGACGGGAGCCTCCCCCATGTGATCGCCGAGGAAGTCCGCCGAACTCGCGCTGCGCTGCTGCTGATCGTTGGCCTCGGCCGATCCCTTGTCAATCGAGCCGATGTACACCCCGTCCATGCCCTTGTAGGCCGAGAAGCACTGGCGGTAGATCTCGCCGATCGCGGCCCGCTTGGCGGCGTCACGCACGATGACGAACTGCATCGTCGGGTTGTTGGAACCGGACGGTGACTGCTGGGCCATCGCCGCGCACTCGCGCACGACGTCATCGGGCACGGGCCTGTCGAAGTCGAGCCGCTTGCGCACGGCGCGGGTGGTCGAGAGAAGTTCGTCAGGGGTGAGCGGCAAGAGGGCCATGCCGGGGAACCTAACCGCGCTCGCCCCGCCACATCGGATCGCGTGGTGGTTCGAACTGGGCCATCAACCGCTCGCCGCCGATCGCCGCGAACGCCATCGGCCCCCACCAACTGGCGCCGGCGGTAGGCCATGGCAGGTCATCCGGGGCGAAGAACCCGACCCCAGCCGTCTCTAGCGGATGACCCTGGAGCGTTCCCCCCACAGCGCGGCAGTGGAACACGATCATGTACATCCCGAATCGGGTGAAGCCCATGCGCTGCCCATCGATGACCGCAATGACCTGTTCCGGCACACACTCGATGCCGGTCTCCTCCAGCACTTCTTTCACCGCGACTTCGGCCGGCGAGTAGCCGACGTCGGCCCACCCTGTCGGGTAGAGCCACACGCCCGAGTCCGGCCGCTTCACGAGGAGGATGCGGCCCTCGTCGTCACCGACGATGGCGCCGACGGCGACCTTCGGTGTCACGTAGCCGGGCACGCCCTCACCGATGGACTCCATCCACTCCTGCACGAAGTGGTCCTGCTCCCGGCGCACCTCGAGCGCGTCATCCGCCGCCGCCTTGATGTCGGCGGCGACGTGGAGCACCTCCTCGAAGCGCTCCTTTTCGTAGAGGCTCTGCGTGAACCCGAGCCCCGTCCGGGCAATCGCCGCGAGTGCCTCGCTCCACCGCGCGAGGTCACGGGTGAAATCCGCCGGGCCGAGAGCATCACTCATACGAGTCGCGACCCTATGCGACGGCGTGGAGGATGGCCCGCTCAATCTCCTTGGCGTGGAACTCGTCGGTGACCTTCTGGCGATCGGCGTTGCGCACGTAGAACGTGTCGACGACCTCGTTGCCGAGCGTTTGGATCTTGGCGTGGCGGATGTCGAGGCCTACTTCACCCAACGCCTTGGTGATCCGGTGGAGGATGCCGACCTTGTCGGGCGCCCGTACCTCGATGACCGTGGCGTTCGACGATGCCTCGTTGTCGAGCCGCACCGACGGGGCCGCCGCCGGCATCGCGGACGTCGACTTGCGCCGTCGGTACGTGCGGGCTCTTTCCGCAAGACGGGCCTCGATGGCGAGTTCGCCCCGCAAGGCCCGTTCGAGGTCGGCCACGATCCGCTCCCAACGGATGCCGTCCTTCGGTGGCACCACGCGGAACTCATTGGCCGCCATACCCTCCTTGCCGACGAGCGGTTCGTCGGAGTGGGCCTCGGCTCCGATGACGTCCAAGCCGTGCAGGCTCAACACGCCGGCGACGCGAGAGAACAACCCGGGCCGGTCGGGCGCCACGACCGTGACCCGATCGTCGGTGGTGAGCACCGCCGTCTCCGCCGCGCCCATCAACTCGAGCACCTCCGCGGTGGGGAACAGTCGCCACGTGACCTCGGCGACGTCGCCACCACCAAGTACGTGGTGGGTACGGTCCACGAGTTCGGCGATCAACTCGCGCTTCCATGACCCCCACGCCGACACCCCGGTGGCAAGGGAGTCCGCTTCCGTGAGTGCGTGGAGCAGGTCGAGCGTCGTGGCCGAGCCGACGAGCGCCGCCACCCCTTCGATGGTGACGTCGTCCGACAGATCCCGCCGTGTCGCCACATCGGGAAGCAGCAGATGATGACGTACGAGTGCCTCTACTTCGTCGACGTCGTCGTCCGCCAGACCCATCCTCGGAGCGATCACCCGCACGAGGTCGACCCCGACGTCGGTGTGATCACCGGGATACCCCTTGCCGATGTCGTGGAGCAGCGCGCCGAGCACCAACAGGTCGGGCCGGGTCACCCGCGACGCCAAGTCGGCGGCATTCGCCGTGGCCTCCCACAAGTGCCGATCGACCGTGTACCGGTGGTACGCGTTGCGCTGCGGCTTGGACCGCACGGGCGCCCACTCCGGCAGGATCTTCACCAGCAGGCCGACATGATCCAGCGCCTCGAACACCGCGATGGCGGCGTGTCCGCACAGCAGCAGCGCCACCAGGTCGTCCACCGCTCCCGCTGGCCACGGCGCCGGGAACACCGGCGTGGCAGCGGCGAGACGCTCCAACGTCAGCCGCTCGATGCGCGCTCCGGTCGACGCGGCTGCCCTCGCTACTCTGAGGACGAGCGTGGGATCCGAGGCCGGATCGGCCGCCGGTTCCAGCTCCACCTCACCGTTGCGCAGCACCACGCCACTGGCGAGCGCGTGATCGCGCGGAACGGCAGGGCGGGCACCGACACGACACCACCGCTCGTCGCCGATCCACGACACGGCCCTTGCTGCCGAGGAGATGGCGGCCATCAGCAGATCGGCGTCGCCGTAGCCGCACATGACAGCGACGGCGTCCTGGTCTTGCAGGTGGAGGACATCGCCGACCCGACCCGTCACTCGGTGGAGCCCGACCCTCGCCGCCACCAGCGTCTCCTCGGCGTCGGCCAGCGCCGCCCGGTCCAACGGCGCCACCAGAGCGCCAGCGGCCTCCGCCCACCGCAACGCATGGATGTCGCGCAGTCCGCCGCTGCCGTCCTTGAGGTTCGGCTCGAGCAGGAAGGCGACTTCTCCCGCAGTGGCGTGACGGTTCGCCACCCCAGCCGCCAGCTCGCTCAGCCAATAGGTTCGACGGGACCGCCAGTCGGCACTCACGGCGTCCAGTAGCTCGGCCGTGAGCTGCGCGTCGCCCGCAAGATGACGTCCCGTGAGCAGGGCGGTGGCGGTGTCGAGATCGTCGACGACCAACGCCTTCGCTTCTTTTACGGTGCGTACGGAATGGCCGAGCTTCACCTTGTCACCGGTGCGTGACAGGTCCCAGATGGGGTACCAGACCCGCTCGGCCACCTCGGCCACGTGGCGCGGCGAATCGTGCAGCAGCATCAGGTCGAGGTCGCTGAACGGGGCCAACTCGCCGCGGCCGTACCCTCCGACGGCCACGAGTGCGTACCGGCCCTTCGTGGTCCCGACCGCATCCCCGAACACGTCGACCAGCCAGCGGTCCATCGCCTCCGACAGGGCGCGACACATCGCCCGGCCGACCATTGACGTGTCGGCGATGAGCGCCGAGCGGTCGTCAGTGGCGGAAATGGCGCTCACCGGTGAAGACCATCACGATCCCGTGCTCGTCGGCAGCGGCGATGACCTCGTCATCGCGGACCGATCCGCCAGGTTGTACGACCGCCCGCACCCCGGCGGCGGCCACGGCATCCAGACCGTCGCGGAACGGGAAGAAGGCGTCGCTGGCGCACACGCCGCCACCTGCCCGCCCGGCGGCCCGCTCGGTGGCAATGCGGGCGGAGTCGAGCCGATTCTGCTGGCCAGCACCGACACCGAACGCCTGACGATCCTTGGCCAGCACGATGGCATTCGAACTCACCGCCGCGCACACCTGCCATCCGAATGCGATGTCGTCCCACAGTGCCTCGTCGGGCTGGGCTTTGCTCACGACGCGCCACGCCGATCGATCCGCACCAACCACGTCCACCTGCTGGACGAGCAGCCCGCCGTCGATCGACCTCACGTCGAGCGCCGACCCGCACGGCAACGGCGCCGTCAGCACCCGCAGATTCTTCTTCGCCGTGAGGACGACGAGCGCGTCGGGCTCGTACGAGGGTGCCACCACCACCTCGGTGAACACCGGCGCCAACGCCTCGGCCATGGCCAGGGTCACCGGCCGGTTGGCGGCAACGATGCCCCCGAACGCGCTGATCGGGTCGCACGCGTTCGCTCGCTCATACGCGGTCGCGATATCGGTCGCTACTGCGACGCCGCACGGATTGGCGTGCTTGACGATGACGACAGCGGGCTCGTCGAACCGGTTCACGAGCCGCCACGCCGCTTCGCCGTCGAACACGTTGAGATAACTCAACTCCTTGCCTCCGTGCTGTACGGCATCGTCCCACCAACTGCGCCGGCCCGCGACGCGGTAGCGAGCGCCGGACTGGTGCGGGTTCTCGCCGTAGCGCAACTCCTGCGCCCGATCGAGCGCATAGTGCAGCGAGCGTGGAAGCACGTCCCCGCCAGCGGCGGCATCGGCCTCGTCAAACCACGTCACGATGGCAGCGTCGTACGACGCCGTGTGAGCGAACGCGTCTCGGGCCAGCCGGCGCTTGGTCGCCGAGCTCAGTTGGTTCCCACTGGAGCGGAGTTCATCGAGCACCGGGCCGTACTGCGCGGGGTCGACCACGACGCCGACGTGGGCGTGGTTCTTCGCGGCTGCCCGCACCATCGTCGGGCCCCCGACGTCGATCAACTCGATCCCCGGCTGGGACGAGAACGGATAGAGGTTCACCACCGCGAGGGCAATCGGCTCGATCCCGAGGCGCCCGAGATCGGCGAGATGCTCGGCCTGGTCGACATCGGCGAGGAGCCCGGCGTGGACGGCGGGGTGCAGCGTCACCACCCGGTGGCCAAGGATGGCTGGAAAGCCCGTGAGGTCGGCGACATCCATGACCGGAAGTCCTGCATCGGCGATCGCCTTCGCCGTCCCACCGGAGGACACGAGGTCCCACCCGAGGTCGTGAAGACCTCGAGCGAGATCCACGATGCCGGTCTTGTCGTAGACGGAGAGCAGGGCGCGAGGGGTCACTCACTCAGGGTATGCGCGACGCCCCCTTATGAACGCGGTACGTTGCCCGTGACGACGTCACGGAAGGGGTCACTTCGATGGGCCAGAAGATCTCGGTAGCCAACCTTGTCATGCTGATCGGTGGTGTGGTCACGCTGCTGTTCTCGTTCTTCGGTTTCTATAAGTTCGGCAACGACTCGCGCTCCGCATGGTCGAGCGACGGCGGGGCGTTCGCTACGACAGTGCCGGCGATCCTCGCCATTGCCGTCGTGGTGGTCTGCATCCTCGAGCTCGTCGGCACGAAACTGCCCCCGCATGTGCTGACGTTCAGTTGGACACAAATGAAGGCCACGTGGGCAATCTCGGCCGCCGGGCTCATGCTGGCGTGGCTCACAACAAGCGGCGACAAAGCCATCGGGTTCTGGTTCATGCTGATCGGTTCGCTCGCCATGGCCGCTGGTGCCGTGATGGCCCTGCTCGGCAAGGGCACTGAGGTACTGAACCTCGGCGGAGCCGGCGGTAGTTCGGGTGGCGCTCCCCCGCCCCCGGGAGGCATGGCACCGCCCCCGCCACCCCCGGCCGGCTGATCGCCGACACGGAGGCGCTACAGCCCTTTGACGATTCCGGCCATGAGTTCACCGGCTTCGGTGGGGTTCAGGCCGATCTGCACACCCGCGGCCCTCAGGGCATCCATCTTGCCCTGCGCTGTTCCCTTGCCGCCGGAGAGAATGGCTCCGGCGTGACCCATCTTCTTGCCGGCCGGCGCCGTGACACCGGCGACGTAGGCGCTCATCGGCTTCGTGATGTTGGCCGTGATGAACGCCGCCGCTTCCTCCTCGGCCGAGCCGCCGATCTCGCCGATCATGATGATGGCGTGGGTCTCCGGGTCCGCCTGGAACTCGCGCAGGCAGTCGATGAAGTTCGTACCGGGCACAGGGTCGCCGCCGATGCCGACACACGTCGACACACCGATGCCCTTCTGCTTGAGCTCGTAGAGCGCCTGATAGGTCAGCGTTCCAGACCGCGAGACGATGCCAACGTTCGGACCACCCGCGGTCGGCAGTTGGGCGATCTCGCCGGCGGTGATCCCGATGTTGCACTTGCCGGGGCTGATGATGCCGGGGCAGTTCGGGCCAAGCAGGCGGGTACCGGGGTAGTTGCGGAGCAACGTGTTGAAGACCTTCGCTTCGTCCTGGGCAGGGATGCCTTCGGTGATGCACACGATGAAGGCGATGCCGGCGGCGGCCGCTTCGAGGATGGCCGCTGACGCCGCCTTCGGCGGGACCGCGATGAACGACGCATCAGCCCCTGTGGCGGCGACGGCATCGGCCACGGAGTCGAACACCGGAATGCCTTCGACGTCCTGACCCCCCTTGCCCGGCGTGACGCCGCCGACGACCTTGGTGCCATAGTCGCGGTTGCGCAGGCCGTGGAACTTGCCCTGGCCCCCGGTGAGGCCTTGGACGATGACCTTGGTGTTCTCGTTGACGAAGATCGCCATGACGGGTCTCAGTTTCCCTTCGCGAGCGCGACGGCCGCATTGGCGGCTTCCAACATGGTGGGTTTCGACGTGAGCTTTGATTCCGGAATTCCGGCGGCGGCCAGAATTGCCCGCCCTTCCTCGGCATTCGTGCCATCCAGCCTGATCACGATCGGGGCCCGGAGATCGACTCGACCGAGGGCGGCCACGATGCCCTTGGCCACCTCTTCGCCGCGGGTGATCCCGCCGAAGATATTGATGAAAATGCTCTTCACGCTCTGGTCGAAGTTGATCACCTCGAGGGCAGCCGTCATCATGTCGGCGTTGGCGCCGCCGCCGATGTCCAGGAAGTTGGCCGCCTTGCCGCCCACCTGGTTCACGACGTCGAGCGTGGACATGGCGAGCCCGGCACCGTTGGCGATGATGCCGACCGAGCCCTCCAGGCCGATGTACTGCAGGTCGTACTTTCGGGCAAGTTGCTCGCGCTCGTCGAGTTCCTCCGTGGCGCGGTACTCGTCCCATTCCGGATGTCTGAACGCCGCGTTGTTGTCCAGGCTGACCTTGGCGTCGAGCGCGTGTACACCGCCGTCCGGACGCAGGATGAGCGGGTTGATCTCGGCGAGGTCGCAGTCGCCCCGGGTGAAGCAGTCGTACAACTTGACGAGGATGTCGGCGCCGCCCTCGACGGCGATCGGATTGAGTTCGGCATCCACGCACGCTTGGCGGGCGGCCTCCCGCGACAACCCGTCAACAGGGTCGATGTGCAGCATCACGATGGCCTCGGGATTCGTCTCCGCCACTGTCTCGATCTCCACACCACCCTGGGCCGACAGCATCAGCAGGTGCTTCTTCGCACTGCGGTCCAGTGTGAAGCTGGCGTAGTACTCCTCGGCGATGTCCGACGCGTGTTCCACCCAGATGCGCTTGACGACATGGCCCTTGATGTCCATGCCGAGGATGTTTCCGGCGTGGAAACGAGCCTCCTCGGCGTTGTTCGCCAGCTTGATCCCTCCGGCCTTGCCTCGGCCGCCGACCTGAACCTGTGCCTTCACGACGACCGGGTAACCGGCGGCGTCCGCCTGGACAACCGCCTCGTCCACCGTGAGCGCCACGCCTCCGGGCGACACAGGAATGTCGTACCGGGCGAAGTACTGCTTGCCCTGATATTCGAAGAGGTCCAACTCAATCTCCTTCTGTCACGTCTTCTCGGGCGTCGAGCGCCGCTTCCAACCACTCGCCGATGGCCCGCAGCGATGCACCGGGGCCGAACAACTGGGCCACTCCCTGATCCTTCAGCGTGCGGGCGTCGGCGGCGGGAATGGTGCCGCCACCGAACACGACCACGTCGAGACCCCGTGTGCGCAGTTCCTCCATCACGCGCGGGAAGAGCGTGAGGTGGGCGCCGGACAGCAGAGACAGCCCCACGGCATCGACATCTTCCTGCATCGCCGTCTCCGCGATCTGTTGCGGAGTCTGGTGCAGCCCGGTGTAGATGACCTCGAATCCGTGATCACGAAGGGCCCTCGCCACGGTCTTCGCCCCTCGGTCGTGGCCGTCGAGCCCAGGCTTGGCAACGACGACTCGGTATGGACGCTTCACGAGCGAGCGACGCTAGGCCGACCCCCACAGCTCGACCCAATCGAGGTATGTGCTACTATGTAGCATATGGACGAGGTGGGTATCCGCGAGCTGCGACAGGACGCCAGCCGCTACATCAGACGTTGTGCCGACGGCGAGTCGTTCGTCGTCACCGACCGCGGGCGGCCGACTGCCCTCCTCGCCTCCGGGTGGGACGTCGTCCGCCTCCACGTGGCCGAACTCATGGACCGACTCGTCGAAGAGGGCATCTACGCCTCTCGGGACGAGCTCCTGCGGACGGCGATCGGCGAGATCCTTCGCGAGATCGAGCGAGAGGAGGTCGACCGTCAGATCGTCGAGGACTACACCGCCACTCCTTGGGGCGTGACGAGGGTCGATGAATGGGGAGACCTCGACGCCTTCCTCGACGAGGTCGCAGCAGGGGACGACGACGAGCTCGGGCCATGGTGAACCGGGGTGACGTGTGGTGGGTCGCCCTGCCGTCGGGCCGCCGCCCTGCCCTCGTCATGACGAGAGCGAGCGCGATCCCGGTCCTCGGGCGACTCGTCGTCGTGCCCACCACTACGGCGGTCCGCTCGATACCAACCCACCTCGTGCTGGACGAGGAGGACGGTCTCCCGCGGCGTTGTGCGCTGAGCTTCGACAACATCACGACGGCTCCGAAGGACGCCTTGGAGTCCTTCATCGCGACGCTGTCGCCAGCGCGAATGGCCCAGGTGTGCCGTGCCTGGCGCCTCGTGGTCGACTGCTGATCGCACTGATCGGACTGACCAGCTGACGCGACGTCGCGATCCCTGATTGACTTCGGGGAGATGCCACCCCCCCGCCCAATTCCTCGCCCGGTCCCCCGGCTTCGCTCCCCGTTCGCCAGAGCGGTCGTGCCCGTCGTGGCCGGCATCGGCTTCTTCGCACTGCTCTTCGGCGTGACGTGGTTGATCGCCGTCGCGGTATCGGGTAACGAGGAGGGCATCCGGATCGGCGATAAGGAGTTCACGGTGGGCCGGGCCGATTTCACCGCGCAACGGATCATCGACAACGGGCCGTTGCTCTTCGCTGACCTCAAGGGGACCGAAGGTGCTCAGGCCGTTGTCCTCGATCATGACCCGACCGCCCTCGACGTGGAGGGGTGGTCCCTGTATTTCGCGCACCGCGACGATCGGGGTCCGAGCTGCCTCGTCGAGATCGATACCGAGACCGAACAACTGAAGGACTGCGACGGCACCGTGGTCACCGTGGCCGAGCTCGAGCTGGCCGCGCCCGATGCCGTCGTGGTCGTGGAACTCGGCAACCGGCCCGTTGTGAAGATCCGCTTCACCGCCGCTCAGCCGTCAACGACGACGACCACGTGACAGTCGAGCTACGCCGGGACGTTGGCGAGCAGTCGAGCCACAAACTCTTCAGTGTGCTCTTCGAGCTTGTGGCGGTGCAGGGCAAGGCCCCCGAGCACGTCGGCACCGTAAGCGGCCAGGATCCTCGACATCTTCTCCGGAACCTTGCCGGGGTTCAGCGCATACGTGCAGAACGCCGCCGCTCGCTTCCCGGCGATGACGGGAAGCGCCCACAGGTGCGGCGTGCCGCCGGGTCGCTGACCGAACACGAAGATGCCGTCCGTCCAGGTGCCGACGAGCACGAGGTCGGCCGCCGCCAGGGCGGAAAGTTCAGGCTGACGCACCGAGCACACGGCCGTGACACCCCACCCCGACTGTTGGAGGTTGGCGGCGATGCGCTCGCCTGCCTTCCACGTGTTGCCGGTCAGGCTCTCGACCAGGACGATGGCGCTGTTCACGTCGGACATTGAAGCACGCCGCCGGGATCAGGCTCGCCACGACGAACAAGACGAACAATTAGCGGGGGATGGCCCGCCAGACCTTCTCGGCCGTGAGCGGGATGTCGATGTGCTTCACCCCGAGGTGGGCGAGCGCATCGCAGACGGCGTTCTGCACGGCGGGTGTCGACCCGATCGTGCCGGATTCACCGATCCCCTTGGCACCGAGCGGATTGCGGTCCGTCGGCGTCTCGAGTTCGTGGAGTTCGAAGCTCGGCAGCTCGGCCGCCGAGACGATGCCGTAGTCGGCGAGTGTCGCCGTCTGCGGGTTGCCATCATCGTCGTACCGGAACTCCTCCATCAGCGCCTGGGCGATGCCACCGGCGAGACCGCCGTGGACCTGGCCCTCGACCAACAGCGGGTTGAGGAGGCGCCCGGCGTCGTCCACCGCCACGAACCGAATGACCTCGACCCGGCCCGTCTCAATGTCCACTTCCACGACTGCGAGGTGGGCGCCGAACGGG
>JBKJJS010000187.1:0-4250 GCA_046597895.1 Ilumatobacteraceae bacterium | reverse complement strand
GAACAGCCGGGCTCGGGCCACCGCGCCGACCACATCGACCAGCCCGTGCCCACGATCGAACGAGGTGAGACCATCGTTGCTCGTGTCGGGCTCGTACGAGCCGCCGGCGGCAAACGCGTGGGCCGTGTCCTCCAAGGCATCCTCGATGTCTGCCGGGGTCAGCGTCGGGTTGGCCTGGAGCAGCTGAGCGACGATGCCAGCCACATGGGGTGCGGCCATCGAGGTGCCGGTGATGACGCCATAGTTGGGATCACTCGTCCCGTTTCCGGTGCCTCGGCAGATGGCGAGAAGCGGCCGGCAAGCGGAGAGGATGTTCGTGCCCGGCGCGGCGACATCCGGGTAGGTCTGGGGGCGGCCCTTCTCTCCTCGAGAACTCGAAGGTGCCAAGAGGTTGTCGCGATTCGCGGCATCACCATCGTCGAAGTTGGCGACCGAGATGACACCCGGAGTGGGGCTTTGGCTCGGGGGATTCGTCCGCAACGCACTTCCGTCACCACCGCTGTTGCCGGCTGCCCAGACCACGGTCACACCTGCAGCGACCAGCTTGTTCTGCAGCTTGGAGCCAAGCGACTCGGGGTTGTACTCGCCGCCGTACCCCCACGAGTTGTTGATCACCTTGATCGCCGGGCAGGTCCGATCAGCCGGTCGGCCGCACGGCGCCGCATGATGCTCGAGCACCCAGTTCAGTCCCGTGAACCCGCCGTAGATCGACAGTGCACTGCCGACGGACAACGAGACGAGCTTCGCTCCTGGTGCCGAACCGACCGCCGACTTCCCATCGCTCAGTGTCTTGGGCCGGCCGGCGGCGATGCCCGCGACATGTGTGCCATGGCCCCCTGCGGACATCGTGTCGGTGTCATTCAGCGTCGTGGCGTCGACGAAAAGACGGTCGCGGGGATCGCTGGCCGACCCAGCACATGCGCCGAGTTCTTCCACAGCGATCAATGACCCGATCGGGCAGGCAAGCTTCAGGTTCCGTACGACCGCTGAGCCGGCGCCATCCTGGAACATCGGGTGTGTGCCGTCGACGCCCGAGTCGATGACGGCGATGGAAACCCCCGCGCCATCAACGCCGGTCGACGTCAGCGTCCGAGTGATCGGAGGCTGCGCCTGCGGAGGCGCCGTCACCGTTCGACACGTCTGAACCGGTCGGCCCCGCCGGTCGCGGACGACCCGACCGCGCTTGTTCCGCTTGGTCGTGCACTCTTGTCGTGACGTTCCTGGCTTGTCAGGCTGCGGCTCTTCGTAGTTGACCGAGAAGCCCTTCTTCGCCTCTTCTCCGCGAGTCGTGGCGTGTGAGGTGTCCTGGAAATACGACAGGGGCTGATCACCTTCGAGGTACGAAATGCCGCGCACGGTGCTGAGCGAGCGGATGCTCTCCGGCAGACCGGCGGCAGCCACGACACCGACCTTGGCGAAGGTGGCTGCGACGGCCAGACCGCTGCTCTCGGCGGCACGGCGGGCGATGGACGCGTCGGCGGCGTGGACGAACACGAGCAGACGGTCCGTCGGTGCGGCCGCCGCCAACTGCGTGGTGAGGAGTTCGTCGACCTTGGGCGTCGACCGCTCCACGTTGAACTCGGCGGGCGAGGAGGTAACAGAAGCACGCTTCGCCGGCGCAGCTGCGACCGAGATCTGCCCCGACGACTGCGGTGCACTTTGGGCCTTATCGGCCGCAGGAACGGCTGCTGCCTCCGCCTCAACATCAGACGGAGTGGGTAGACCGGTGCTGCGGAGCGGTGTCGACGGCGTCGTCGCACCCGAGCGCGCCGGGCCGGCGGCCGTTGCTCCCGGCCCCGGCTGGAGGCCGGCAGCGATCAGGGCAGAGACGAGGAGAACGCCGATGGCGGAGGCGAGCAGCTTGCGCATCCCCCCGCTTTCGCCGTGAACGGTGAGAACTCCTGCCCGCCGACGGTGAAGACGCAATTACGGCTGGGCGTACTGCACGGCATGCCCTCGGGTCACGGCGCCGTTGGCCGTGCCGAAGTTGACGCCGAGAAAGTCAGCGGCGTTGAACATGAGGGTGCAAGGCGAAACCTCCACCTTGCCGTCGTCGCGGACGTCCGACGTCTGCACCCCCTCGACGCAGTTCGCGTAGTGGTGCTGGCCCCCCATGAGGTGGCCGATCTCGTGGGCCGTCACGTTGGCCCGAGCGTTGGCGTCGAACACCGCAGGGCCGATGGCGATGTCTTCCGGCGAGAAGGCCTCGGCCACCAGGAACGCTCGATCGGGATGGGCCACGCCGCCGATGCAGTCGGCCAAGCCCGCGATCGCCCGCTGGCCCAGCTGTTGAATGTCGGTAGCGGTGAGCACCTCGACGATGTCCGCGCCCTTGGGTCGCTCGCCACCAAAGACCTCCTTGGCCTCAGCGACGATGGCCAGCGCCTCGTCGGATGCGAAGCGGTGGGGCCTGGTCGACGCGATCCGCAAGTCGATGCCGAGCGGGGCGTATGACGCCGCCGCCTTGTCGAACAGCGCACGGGCCTGTTGCACGCTCACGCCGTCGAGAAGAAGGGCCACGTCGAGCGACACCCGCTGCCCCCGGTCGAACGAGTCGAGGGCCGGCCTCGGGTCGCCGACGATGGGGCCGAGTCCGGTCGGCTCACCCTCGATGCCACAGGGCGTCTCCTCGTCGATCGGCGCTTGGCTGCGGAGGGCGACGGTGCGGGCGACGGCGTCGTAGGTCGCAGCCGGATCGATGGACAGGGCCGTCTGCACATAGACGGCGTAGGCGCCGGGCGCCGGGTCGGTCAGTACCAGCGTCTCGCTCTGGCCGATGGTGACCGACCGGCCGACTTCGGTGCCGGCGGCGTCGTACACGTAGAGATCGAAGTCGTTGAGGCTCGACGTCTGGGCGAGCATCGCGATCTGGACGTCGTTGGCCCGCTGGGTGGCCACGGACGGATCGATCGTCAGGTCGAACCGGTCACACGTCGGGTCGGCGGCGCCGGCCGGACACCCGAGGCCCTGGAAGCCGGCCGTCTGGGCGGGGTTCTGGTCACCGCTCCAGGCAACCTCCCCGACGCGCGAGGTGAGCGTTCCCGACATCGGAGTCGACGCCGTCGCCGGCTGGCGGGCCACCAGCCCGACGAAGACGGCGGCGACGAGGCCGGCGGCAAGGACGGGACGAGACAGGCGTCGCATGGGGAGGGGTTCGACACCAAGCAGGCCTCGACCTGCTCGGGCGGCGTCAGCCGACGGTGGCGGTGGCGGTGCCCATCTACGGCACGACCACCTCGACGACGAGGGCGCAGTGATCGGACGATTCGGTGGCCACGACGTCGACTCGGCCGACGGTCAGACCGCCGACGGCCACGTGGTCGATGCGAGCTCGGGGAGCATTGCGGGGAAAGGTCGATTGCTCGCTCGGCGCCAACACGAGGCCGTGCTGCTCGACGACGGGGGCCACCTCGTCGGGCCCGAGGTTGAGGTCACCGATGAGCACGTGCGGGCCCGGCCGGCTCGTCAGCGCCGCCAGCGCCGCCTCGAGTTGGAGGTGGACCTCGGGTCGGCGGATCGACAGGTGGGCGACACAGACCGACAGGGTGATGTCGCCGACGTCGACCGTGGCGAGGATGGCGGCGCGGGGTTCATTGCGCCGGCCGGTCCTCGGCAACCTCGAGACCTCGACGTGGCGGATCGGGCGGCGGGTCATCAGCGCGTTGCCGTACTTGCCGATGCCGCCGACACGGGTGGCCTTGCCGAAGACGACCTCGAAGCCGAGCGCGGCCGCCACGACGGCCGCCTGATCGACGCGGCCAGATCGGGGCACGCCGACGTCGACCTCCTGCAGCGCCAACAGATCGGGATCGAGCGCGACGACGGACCGCACGAGGGCATCGAGATCGACGACGCCCCCGTCCTCGGCACGGCGTCCGTGCAAGATATTGAAGCTGACCAGCCGCATGCGCCCCACGGAACGCCAGTCTGCCTACGCTCCTTGCGTGCCCACCGACAACGCCGCCGCCTGGGATCGTCACTCCAGCGCGTACCAACAGGGCGCGGCGCTGCCGACCGACGTCGCCAACTACGGGCCCGACATCCCGAACGAGAGCGATCTGCGACTCCTCGGTGACCTCGCGGGAAAACGGGTGCTCGAGCTCGGATGTGGTGGCGCCCAGAGTTCGATCGCCTTCGCCAAGCAGGGCGCCGTCGCCATCGGCGTCGACTTCTCGGCCGAGCAGCTGGCCTTCGCCCGCCGACTGACCGAGCGCGAAGGTGTGCGCGTCGAGTTGCACCACGGTGACCTC
>JBKJJS010000165.1:0-7537 GCA_046597895.1 Ilumatobacteraceae bacterium | reverse complement strand
TGCCAGAGAGATGACGCGCATCGGCGGGGTGTTGCCGACGTGACGCGTCATCTCGTTCGAAGCCATGCCAGCTACATCGGGGCAGGGCAGGGGCACGAAGCGACCACTGGACATAGGCTCGACGTATGGGTCAGTTGGAGGGCAAGGTGGCGCTGATCACCGGAGCGGCGTCGGGAATCGGGTTGGGTATCGCGCGTCGGTTCGTCGCCGAAGGTGCGTCCGTGGTGCTCGGTGACATCGCCCCTCTCGATGGACTGGTTGCCGAGTTCGGCTCCTCCTGCATCACCATCCGCTGCGATGTCACCCGAGAGGCCGACACCGCGGCCATCGCCGCCCTGGCCGTCGACCACTTCGGTCGGCTCGACATCGCCGTCGCCAACGCCGGCCGGGGAGCCTTCGCCATGGTGGTCGACCACCCGCTCGAGGAGTGGCAGGCCATCATCGACCTGTGTCTGACGGGTGTATTCCTGACCGTGAAGCACGCCGCCACTGTGATGAATGACGGCGGCAGCATCATCACGGTCGCCTCGCTCAACGCCACCCAACCGGCGGCGGGCATGAGCGCGTACTGCACCGCCAAGGCCGGCGTGGCCATGTTCTCGCGCGTGGCAGCCATGGAACTCGGCCACCGAAAGATCCGCGTCAACACCATCGCCCCTGGCCTCGTCGAAACTGCAGCCACCTCCGGCTTCTGGCAGATGCCCGGGGTAGTCGACGAGTTCGTGGAGAACACGACACTCGGCTGTTTCGCCCAGCCTGACGACGTGGCAGCCGTGGCCCTTTTCCTGGCCAGTGACGAGAGCCGGTTCGTGTCCGGCAGCCTGTACGCCGTCGACGGCGGAGCGAACACGAAGCGCTATCCCGACCTACCGGGCGCCCTCGGCCGGTTGGACGCGTCTGGTTAGCCCTCCAGGCGGACTCCGGCGCCGCCGTCGATGACGAACGTGTCGCCGGTGATCCATGACGCGTCGTCAGACACGAGGAACGTGGCGAAGCTGGCGATGTCCTCAGGCTGACCGAGCCGCCCCGTAGGGCTCATCGCCGCCCGCTGCGCCCCGAAGTTCTTCACGAGCACACCGGCGAAGTCCGTATCCACCAGGCCAGGCGCCAGACACACCACCCGCGTTCTCCCCACCTCGCCGGCGAGTTGGCGCGTCATCATCACGAGCGCCGCCTTCGTAAGGTTGTAGACGCCGAGCGCGCCACCCCCTCGGACCCCGCCCACCGAGGCGATGTTCAGAATCACCCCAGGCCGTTCCTTGAACGCCTGCTCCCACGCCGCCTGGCACCAAAAGAGCGGTCCCCGGATGTTCACCTGGAACGTCTTGTCGAACCGACCCTCGTCCACCCCGAGCAATGGGCCGTAGTACGGATTCGTGGCGGCATTGTTGACGAGGATGTCGAGCTGTCCGAACCGTTCGATGGTGGCGGCCACGCACGCCCGACCGGCGGCGACGTCCCCCGCGTTGGCGGCGTACACCGCCACCTCTCCTTGCATCTCGGCCGCTGCCGCCTCCAACTGGTCCTGTTTTCGCGATGAGAGCATGACCTTCGCCCCGCTCGCGGCCAGCGACGCCGCGATCGCCTTGCCAATGCCCTTCGAAGCCCCCGTCACGAGAGCGACCTTGCCGTCCAACCTGATGTCCATGAGAGCGAGACCGTACCGCCGGTAGCGTCCGGGCGTGTGAACCGCCTCGCCCACGAGAGCTCCCCTTACCTGCGTCAGCACCAGGACAACCCGGTCGACTGGTATCCCTGGGGGCCGGAGGCGTTCGCCGCTGCCACCGAGCGGAACGTGCCGATCCTGTTGTCGGTCGGGTACTCCGCCTGCCACTGGTGCCACGTCATGGCGCACGAGAGCTTCGAGGATGCGGAGGTCGCCGCCGCGATGAACGAGTCCTTCGTCAATGTGAAGGTGGATCGCGAGGAGCGGCCCGATGTCGACTCCCTCTACATGGAGGCCGTCCAGGCGCTCACCCAGCGGGGCGGTTGGCCCATGACCGCGTTCCTGACACCCGAGGGTGAGCCCTTCTTCGGCGGCACGTACTACCCGAAGTCGAACTTCCTCGGCCTCATGGAGGCCATCTCCAATGCGTGGCACCACAAGCGCGACGAGATCCAGAGCAACGTCACCGCGCTCCTCGGAGCAATCGGCCGCTCGGCTCTGATCGAGCCGGCGGCCGGCATCCCCGGCGCCGAGCTGGTCGAGATCGCCCTGAGCCAACTGAGCACCGCATTCGACACCAAGTGGGGCGGTTTCGGTGGCGCCCCCAAGTTCCCGTCGACCATGAACCTCGACCTCATCCTGCGGGCCTACACCGTGAACGGCGACACCACCCTCGCCACGATCGTCACCACGTCGCTCGACGCCATGGCAAGTGGGGGCATCTATGACCACCTCGGAGGGGGGTTCGCCCGCTACGCCGTCGACGAGCGCTGGCTCGTCCCCCACTTCGAGAAGATGCTGTACGACCAGGCGCTGCTGCTGCGGGTCTACGTCCACGCGTGGCAGGTGTTCGGCCACGAGCGTTGGCGTCAGGTGGCAAGCGAGATCGTCGAATACGTGCTCCGCGATCTCCGGCACCCCGATGGCGGCTTCTACTCCGCCGAGGATGCCGACAGCCCGGACGACGACGGTCACGGCCATGAAGGGCTGTTCTACGTCTGGATCCCCGAGCAACTACGTGACGTGCTCGGCGACAACCTCGCGACCACGGCCATGGAATGGTACGGCGTCACGGAGGCCGGCAACTTCGAGGGGGCCAACATCCTCAACCGGATGCATGCCCGGGGGTTGTTGGCCCGCCCCGCCGCCGTTTCCGAGGCCCGGCGCCTTCTCTTGGCCGCTCGGTCGGAGCGCGCCCGCCCCGGCCTCGACGACAAGGTCCTCGCCGAGTGGAACGCGCTGTTCTTGTCCTCCCTGGCCGAAGCGGCCGCCGCCATGGATCGGCCGGACTGGCTGGCCGCGGCGATCGCCAACGGCGAGTTCCTCCTCCGGTCCCTACGAGGGCCCGACGGCCGGTGGCACCGCTCGTGGCAGACCAACAGCGGGGCCCGCCACGCCGCACTCGCCGCCGACCACGCGGCCTTGGCCGACGCGTTCACCCGACTCGCCGAAGCATCCGGGCAGGCCCGGTGGATCGAGGCCGCCCGTGCCGTCGCCGACGACCTGCTCGACCGGTTTTGGGATGTCGATCGCGGCGGCGTGTTCACCACCGCCGAGGACGGGGAGCAACTCGTCGTGCGTCAGAAGGACATCTTCGACAACGCCACTCCTTCGGCCAACTCCACGGCCGCCGTTGCCCTGTATCGACTCGCCGCCCTCACGGGCGACACCCGCTACGCGAACCACGCCGACCGCATCCTCCAGCTACTCGGACGGGTCATCACGGGCTCGCCGAGCGGGTTCGCCAACCTGCTCGCCTCCGTCGACATGCGTCGAGTCGGCCTCACCGAGATCGCCGTCGTCGGCGACCGTGCGGATCTCGTGGCCGAAGTACGCGGCCGGTACCTGCCGAATGCCGTGCTGGCGTGGGGCGAGCCGTACGACTCGCCCCTGTGGTCGCAACGCCCGCCGGGCTTCGCGTACGTGTGCCGCGACTACACCTGTCAGGTTCCCGCCGACTCGGTGGAGACGCTCGTCGAGCGTCTGGCGGCGCCGTGATCGCCCGCAAGGACATCTTCGCCGCCGGCGGCATCGTGTGGCGGCTCATCGACGGGGAGCCGCGCATCGGCGTCGTCCATCGACCACGGTACGGAGGCGACATCTCCCTGCCGAAAGGCAAGCTGGAGATCGGCGAGACGTTGCGCCAATGTGCGATGCGCGAGGTCGCCGAAGAACTTGGCGTCACCGTGTCATTGGCGGCGTTTGCCGCCGCGACGACGTACCAGAAGGGTTCGAGCGATAAGTACGTGTTCTTCTGGGAGATGCACTGGATCGCCGACTGCGATGACGGTCCCGACGGCGTGGAGGTGATCGGGCGACAGTGGCTGAGAGGTGAGGATGCGCTGGCGGTGTTGTCGTACGACACCGAACGCACGATTCTCGCCGCGGTGCTCAGCCGGAGATCGTGAGACTCGCGACTCACCAGCCGCCGCGGTGGATGATGTCGTCGACGGGTCGCCGGGGCCTGGTCCCTGACCGCCCCTGCCCACTCGGCGCCCCCGGATCCGGCCAGCCAAGTGCAATTGCCCCGAGCAGTTCAAGCCCCTCGGGAACTCCCAGCGCCGTCCTCAGTTCCCGTTCGCCGGTACTCACCGCGAAGAACAGCGCGCCGAGTCCCTTCGCCTCGGCCGCCAGCAGCAGGGTCATCACCGCCATCGAGGCATCGATCGTCCAGTAGGGGGCCGGCCAGGCCTCGGTACCAACACCCCAGCCCGACGCCGCCTTGTCAGCCTCCCCATAGCGGGCCACGTAGGCGGCGGGATCGGCGAAGGCAAGAGCAATCACCGGCGCCCGCACCAGACCCTGCCAGCGGAATCCCGCCCGTCGCTCGGCGGGGAGCGTCACATCCCAGAACCGGGACGTGTCGTCCCCGACCAACACCACGAGGTGCCAGCCCTGGGTCTTCCCGGCGCTCGGGGCGCGGCTCGCCAGGTCCACGAGATGGTCGATCAGCGCCGCCGATACCGACCGGGACTCGTCGAAGTCCCTCGTCATCCGCCTGCGGCGGACGATCTCCTCGAACTCGATCAGCGTCGACCGAGCTTGACGAGATCCTCGGCCATGGTCCAGCCATAGGCAACGAGGGATGCGCCTTTGGCGGCGTCCACCCCGGCAAACAGGGCGACGAGATCGGGCGCCACTTTCTCCGGCTTCAACGATTCGTGATCGAGGAATCCGCTTTGGCCATTCGACCGTACGACGAACGACTGCTCGTCGTACGTGGAATCAACCCCGAACCGCTTGGCGAGGCGCCGGCCCCACGCCCGCTCCTCGCCAACGGCGCGGTGGCCGGGACGGGGAATGAGTTCGCTCAACGGCCGAAACGCTTCGTAGGCATCGGCGGACACCATCCGGGAACCGACGACGACGTCCTCGTCGGGGAACGCCATGAGCGCTCGGTGGAACGCTTCGGACATCAGGCCCTTCAGCACGGTGTCGCGCCGGGAACTGCGCCGCACCGCCAACAGGCCGATGAGCACGCACGGGGTGCCCCCGATGCGCTCGAGCGTGGCGAATGAAACCCCGTGGAGCTTGTCGTCGACCCGCGCCCGGGCGCACAGCACCCAGTCCTCCTTGGACTTGGAGAACTGACCAATCCCGAACGCCACGCCCATAGACGCCATTTCGTCCAGGTCAGAGTCAGTGAGCGCCGCGCTGTCCCTCGTATCGACGTCCACAGGCATTGTGCTGATCGCTCCCCTCGAAGTGCTTACCGGTCGATCCGGCTCGTGCGGTGCGAGGCCTCCTATTCTGCCACCTTCGGAGGCGTTCCCCAAAGAGGTCACGGATGTCACAGCACGATGGCGTCGTGGCCAAACGCCACCCGGAGTTCGCCGACCGCCTTATCGAGGTTGACGCAGAACTGGTGGTGCAGGCGTAATACCTTGTTGTCACCGAGGTCGAGGTACACGGGAGACTCGCCGGGAAACTCACTGAGGATGGCTTTCAGCCGTTCGATCCGACGCTCGTCGAGCGCTCCGGCAGGCATCCGGATGCGCAGCGGCGGAGTTTGACCGAGTTCGAATGCATCGAGCACGACGATGTCCTGTGCCATCACCTTGGGGGTGTCGTCGCGGCTATCCACCCTGCCACGCACCGTGATGACCACGTCATCGCCCAGTTTGTGTCCCTGCTCGGACATCACCCTGGGGAACACCATGACCTCGACGGAGTCCTGAAGGTCCTCCAGGACGAACACCGCCATCTGATCACCCTTCTTCGTGAACTTGCGGGTGAGCCCGGTCACGATGCCACCGACTGTGACAAAGGAACCATCCTCTTTGTCCGCCAATTCGGAGATCGAGCAATCCACGCGACGGCGCATCGCCGCCTCCACACCGAGGAGCGGGTGATCGGAGATGTACAGGCCGAGCATCTCCTTTTCGAACTTGAGTCGCTGCCCCTTGTCGAACTCGATCTCGGGAACGGTGACTCGCTCGTCGAAGGCGGAGTTCGTCGCACCCATGTCACCGAACAGGGACATGACGCCCTGGTCACGCTCCCGGCGGCGCACCACCGTCGAGTCGATGATCTGCTCGAACACCGCCAGCAAACCACGTCGTGGATGCCCGACCGAGTCGAAACCGCCCGCCTTGATGAGTGACTCGATCGCTCGCTTGTTCAGCACCGGTTCCGGCACCCGTTCGGCAAAGTCGTGGAACGTGAGGAACGGCCCGTTCGCTTCTCGCTCGGCGAGCAACAACCCGACGATCCCCTCGCCGACGTTGCGCACCGCCGAGAGTCCGAACGCGATCGCCCCGTGCTCCACCCGGTCAGGAGCAAAGTCCATCTCCGAACGGTTCACGTCCGGGTTGAGCACCCGAATGTCCATCGCCCTGGCATCAGCAAGGTAGGCGCCGGCCTTGTCGAGGTTCGTCTTCACCGACGTGAGAAGGCAGGCCAGGTACTCAACGGGGTAGTGCACCTTCAGGTAGGCGGTCTGGTACGTGATGAGCCCGTAGCCGTAGGTGTGACTCTTGTTGAACGCGTAGTCGGCGAAGCGCTCGATGACATCGAAGAGTTCCTTGCCAAGCGCCCGGCCGTACCCGGTGGTCTCGCACCCTTCTTCGAACTTGTCCCGCTCCAGGGCCATCAGTTCGCGGATCTTCTTGCCGCACGCCTTTCGCAGGTTGTCGGCCTCGGCCAGCGTGTAGCCGGCGAACCGCTGGCTCACCCGCATGACACTCTCCTGGTAGATCATCAGGCCGTACGTGTCCCCCAGCACCTCTTCCGCGTCCGGGTGGAAGTACTCGACTGGCTTGCGGTTGTTCTTGCGGTCCGCGTAGTCGTAGTGCATGTTGACGCTCATCGGGCCAGGCCGATACAGCGCCAGCACGGCGGAGACGTCGTCGAAGGAGTTCGGGGCAAGCGACCGCAGTAGTGCCCGCATCGGCGGCGACTCGAGCTGGAAGACACCCATGGTGTCTCCCCGGCTCAGCAGTTCGAACGTGGGGACATCGTCGAGCGTCACGGTGTCGATGTCGAACTCCGGGTCGTGGTTGCGACGGATCATCGCCACGCTGTCGGTGATGACGTCGAGGTTGCGCAGGCCGAGGAAGTCCATCTTGAGGAGGCCCAGTTCCTCCACCCCGTGCATTTCGTACTGCGTCACGATCGGGGCGTCCTGCGGCTTGCCCCCCGGTTCGGGCTTGCGCTGAATCGGTAGATACTCCGTGAGCGGCTCGCGGGTGATCACGACTGCGGCGGCGTGGATGCCGTCCTGGCGACGAAGCCCCTCGAGGCCCTTCGCCACCTCGATCACCTTGGCGGCGTCGGGATCCTCGTCGCGCATCTTCCGCAGGTCGGCGGCCATCTTGTAGCCGTCCTCGAACTTCGGGTGCGGCTCCAGGCACGCGTACAGCGGCGTGTCCC
>JBKJJS010000428.1:0-12415 GCA_046597895.1 Ilumatobacteraceae bacterium | reverse complement strand
GAGAAACCGGCCGGTGCCCATGAGGGTCCCGCTCGTCCCGAGGCCGGCCACGAAGTGGGTGACCTCCGGACAGTCCCGCCAGATCTCCGGCCCGGTTCCCTCGTAGTGGGCGCGGGGGTTGGCATCGTTGGCGTACTGGTAGGGCATGAACCACTCCGGATGCTCGTCATGCAGTTCGAGGGCCCGCTGCACCGCGCCGTTCGAACCCTCCTCACCGGGCGTGACGATGAGTTCAGCTCCGAAGATCTCCAACATCTGGCGCCGCTCGATGGACACCGACGCTGGCATCACGATCTTGATCGGATACCCCTTGAGCTGGGCAATGGCCGCCAGCGCGATGCCGGTGTTGCCGGACGACGGCTCCAGGATCTGCTGGCCGGGGCTGAGCAGTCCCTCCTTCTCGGCGGTCTCGATCATGGCTTTCGCGATGCGATCCTTCACCGAGCCAAACGGGTTCTGGCCCTCGAGTTTGGCCACGATGCGAACGCGGGGATTGGGCGACAGGCACGAGACATCGACCATCGGGGTGTTGCCGATCATGTCCAACACGTTCTCGTAGACGACCACTTGGTGCCCCGTTTCTGACGCCGCTTCTGACGGTGTTTCCGATCGGTTCCTGACAAAGCCGATCAGACCTGTCAACAATCGTAGCGGGTCAGAAGATTCCCGTCACCACCCCCGAGATCGGGTCCGCGCGACAGAACACCCCACCAGCGCCCGCTTTCGTTCTATGATCTAGCCAGCCAACTTTGGCAACCCATGACGTGAGAGGGTGGAAGATGAAGATCAAGCGTGCAGTGGCGGTCGTCGGAACGCTGGCACTCAGCAGTGGGGTCGTGCTCGCGCTCGGGCCGACCCAGGCCCGTGCGGGGGTCCCCCTCGTCGGATTCAGCGTTGGCAATGCTCCGCCCGTGCTCGAAGGTGACGTCGGCACTGTCAACATGACCTTCCCGATCACGCGAAACGGCGCGACGGGCGCGTGTGAGTTGATCGTCCAGACGGTGAACGGGACGGCGACTGGTGGAGCCGACTACGTGGCCTTCTCCCAGACCATCAGCGTGCCTGCGGGCAGTGGACCAGTCAACGTCATCGTGACGATCACGGCTGACACTCTCTTCGAGCCGGACAGCCCACCTGGCCTTCCCGACTTCGAGTCGCTCCAACTGATCGCCCTACCGGGCACCGCCACTGACCCCGCCCCGTGCCTCATTCTCGACGGTTCAGGAACCGGCCTCATCCAGGACGACGACCAGCCGGGCGATCTGAACCTCGCCATGGAGCCCGACTTCCGGGTGTGCGAATCCGCTCTGCCGGATGGCACAGTCACCGCCTTTCTGAAGCTCAACCGGCCGCTCGCCGATGATGAGACGCTCAGCTTCAATCTCGTGACCCAGAACGGCACGGCACAAGACGTGCCGGACATCGACTACGTCGCCCAGAGCGTCCCGTACTCCATCAACGGGTTGACTGATACGAACCAGACGTTCATCGGGCTCGTCATTCCGATCATCGATGACTTCTGGCCGGAGCTCGACGAGAGCTTCCAGGTCGAGCTGAAGAACGTTGTCTACACAGGGCCCGAAGCCCACTTTCTCGTCGACACGTCGCAGATCATCCTTATCCGCAACGACGATGTTGTCGGCCAGCACCTCTACGTCAACGACACCAGCGTGGTTGAAGGCGACGCGGGCGACACCACCATGACGTTCACGATCTCCTCGGAGTTCCCGGCGATCTGTGATGGGCTGAAGGTGCACTACTACAGCACTGACGGCACCGCCACCGACGGAGGCGTTCCCGACGACTACGACGGCGTCGAGGGTTACGCCTTGATCCTGCCGGGTCAGACCTCGGTGGAGGTCGATGTCACGGTCCACGGCGACACCGTCATCGAGGCCGACGAGACCATCAACCTCCACATCGACGAGCCGATCGGCGTCACAGACGACGAGGGCAGCGATCCCCACGGTGTCGGCACGATCATCGACGACGACTTCCCGTTCATCCTCAGTTTCGAGAAGGTCGCCGAGTTCGAGGGTTCGGGTGGCGGCACGAAGAACATGACGTTCACGATCACGCTGTCCGACATTCCGAAGAAGACGGGCTCGGTGTTTTTCTCCGCCTCCAACGTGACGGCATTGGCCCCCGGCGACTACACGGCCAGTAGCGGCACGGTGACCTTCGTCCCGGGTGACAGCGTCGAGACGTTCAGCGTGCCCAACGTCAAGGACAACACCCCGGAGAACGACGAGAACTTCGACGTCAACCTGTCGCAGCTCACCAACATCGACCCACTTGGAAGCGACACCTCGGCGCAGGGGATCATCCTCAACGATGACGTCTGGGTCGCCGACGCCTTCGACGCCACCCCGATCTTGGAGGGCCACGACGGCGACAACCCGACGGTGCCAGTGACGATCCAGCTCAATGCCCCTGCCCCGCCCGAGGGCATCTGTGTCGACTGGGCGCTCGTCGACGGCACTGCCGTCGCCGGGGAGGACTTCATCTACGACAGCCAGGTGTGCCTGCTCTTCTCAGCTGGTCAGCAGACGAAGATCATCAACGTCACCATCATCAGTGACACCATCTACGAAGTTGACGAGGCGACACCGCCGTATGGCCAGTTCACGGTGGACATCCTCGATGCCTATCTCGCTGGTGCGCATACGTGTGTCTATGGGGTCACCCACTGTGGCATCTTCGACGCCGCACCGGGCACCAGCGGCACGGTGTCCATCATCAACGACGATGAGGAACTGCCCGAGACCGGTGCAAACACCAACCTGATGCTCCTGTTCGGTCTCGCCTTCATGGGAGCTGGCCTGGTCCTAGTTGGCGGCACCCGCCGCCGTCAGCGGCTCACCGTCCGCTGACGATCAGAGCAATCGGCTGATCGTCAACCGACGGTCAGCAACTCTTCGGAAATGAGGCCCCCGATGATCCGGTAACTCCGGATCTCGGGGGCTTCTCGTTTGACGCTCACAATGACGTAGTGCCAACCAGGGTCGGGCGCCTCGGCCACGTCGGTGGGGCTCGGGTACGGCTCGGTGTGGGTGTGGGAGTGGACGACGCCGAGGATCTCCCACCCATGCGACTCGGCGTCGCGTTCCGCCCGGAAGTGATCTCTGGCGTTGACCGTGTAGACCCTGGCAGAGGCCGCGTCGTTGCGGCACCGGTAGAAGCGCTGCGCCGCCGACGGTTCACCGGGCGGGCCCGCCAGGAGCCCGCACATCTCCTCGGGGTAGCAGTCGTAGGTGTGGGCCACCATGGCGGCGTGGGCATCGGCGCTCAGGTGGAACGTGTCGGGGGTCATCGGGCGCGGAGGCTACCGCTAGCCTCGGTGGTCCCATGGCTCCCGATGCCCACAAGCCCCTCGCGTCCAACCGCAAGGCTCGCCGCGACTACGACATCCTCGATGTTCTCGAGGCTGGCATCGTGCTGCGCGGCAGTGAGGTCAAGAGTATGCGGCTCGGGCTCGTGCAGATCGCCGAGGCCTACGCTCGGATCGCCGACGGCCAGATCTGGATCGACGGCATGCACATCGCGCCCTACAGCCACGCCACCGGATTCGGTGCCCACCTACCGGACGGGCCGCGCAAGCTGCTGCTCCACTCCAGCGAGATCCGGAGACTCCAGGCGAGGGTCGGCCAGGAACACCTGACCTTGGTGCCGCTCTCGCTGTACCTCAAGGACGGTCGGGTCAAGATGGAACTGGCATTGGCGAAAGGGCGTACCAAGGGCGACAAGCGCCAGGCACTGGCCAAAGCCGACGCTGAGCGGGAGATCTCGGTGCAGATGGGCAGGGCCCGCAAAGGAGTCGAGTGACGTCAGTGGGTCAACTGCGGTCAGTGCACCGTGACGGTTCCGGCGGCGCCGTCCACGGTGACCATCGCACCATCGGGTATCCGTGACGTCGCATCGGCCACCGACACGACACACGGGATACCGAGTTCGCGGCTGACGATCATGGCGTGGGTCCCCATGGCCCCGACGTTGACGATAACGGCACACGCCGGGATGAACAGCGGTGTCCACGATGGGTCGGTGTTCGGGGCGATGAGCACGTCGCCCTGCTCGAGCGCGAAGGGGTCCGACGGGTCGAGAATCACGCGGGCCCGCCCAGTGGCCACCCCACCCGAGCCGGCGGTCCCCTTCAACACGGTGCCTGAGGCGACCTTCTCGATCGGCGTTGCCCCTTTCTTCGGCCACTGCGAGAGCGGGGGCACCGTGCCGTTGACGATGAACGGCGCCTCGAGCGTGGCCAACTCTGCCAGCTCCTTCTCGCGCTCACGCAGTGTCTCGGTGAAGGAGTGCGGTTCATGGCGGAAGTGATCGAGCTCGGAGGCGAGCAGTAAGTAGATCTGCTCGGCCCTGTCGAGCGCGCCCCGCTCGACCATCCGGCGCCCCAACTCGCGGATGGCCATGCGGATCTCCCCGATGACCTTGATCTCGTTCGTCTTGTAGCGCTCGCGACTGGCGAGAAACACCGCCGACGAGTGCATCGCAGCGTCGAAGGTGGCCAGTGTGCCGGCGTCGTCGGCCAGCCGGGACCTGACGTCGGCGGCGAGCCGTTCGCGCTCGGCCACGGCGGCGTCATGACGGGTGTACGGCGACATCGAGTCGTCCGTCACCCGCATCCGCTCGATAGCGCCGAGCGCGAGTTCCGGGTGGGTCTCCCACGTCTTGGCCATGAGGTCCCACTCGTTTGGCCCGCGGGAGCCGTAGTGGAACACGAAGTCGTCGTAGGCGGCGAGGAAGCCGGCCGCCTCCGCCGAGCCGGAAGCTCGGAGCCGCTCCAGCAGCCCCGACACCCCGGCGTCGAAGGACGCTGTCAACTCGCTCGACTGACGCACCAACCGGCTGAGGTCCCACATGGCGAAGGAGGGCTTTCCCGAGTCGACCTCGATCCCGCCGAGCAGGCGAATGTGGAACGTCGGCTCGCCGATGCCCTCGCAGATGGCGTGGATGGTGCCAGGGCCGACGGAGGCGCCGAGCGATGACCAGATCGATGTCTCGAACATCTGCTGGAGGTAGGGCACGAGCGAGCGGGCCCGGGCCAGGAGCACGGAATCATGGACCGTTGACAGATCGGGGCGCTCGGTGCGGATCTTTTCAGCCATGGCGTGGTCCTCGTCCACCTGCACGTGCGACTCGACCGACATGACCCAACCGAAGGAATTCCCGAGCTTCTCCGCGTGCTTGGGGCTCTCGTGCCACGGCTCGCGGACGTACGGAGGCACGTCGGGGCGGGGGTCGAAGTACGCATCGTCGATGGCCTCCGGGGAGCCGCCGGGGATGCGGGCACCCATGAGCCGTACCAATGCGAGCGGGTTGTAGAAGTAGCCGCCGAACATGCCGAAGCACTCAGGCTCGTTCGGCGTTTCCAGCTCGTCCCAGTCCACGAGACCGAAGCCGATGAAGCCGTCCCGGCACCCGCGGATGATTCCGCCTTCCCACATCAGCGTCCATGCCAGCGGGCTCACCGGATCCGGCAGGACCTCACCAGCATTGCCTCGGGTATACGCCGGAAACACCCTGCTGGGTACCCGATCAGCGATCCAACGATCCTGCATGTGCCACTCCCCTTGCGTCGGTCCAGGATCGTAGTGAACGGCGATCATCCCCGTCCGACTGCAGCAGGACTGGTACACCTCACATCGTGGCTGGAGACCCTCAGATCGAGCGTGTGCCGTGGTTGGCCAGGGAGACACCGGCTGCCCGTCGCCTGATGGTCTCCGCGGCGTCGGGCGCAGTCGCAGCCGGGGTGGCGGCGGTCGCCGGTGCTCCGTGGCCACTCACGGCTCTCGCCGGGTGGAACTCGGCCGCCTTGGTGTTCCTCGTGCTGGTGTGGGTCACGGTGTGGCGGTTCAGCCCGGCCGCGACGGCGGCCATGTCCACCAGAGAGGATGCCAGCCGGCCAGTCAGCAACCTCATCGTGCTGATCGCAAGCACAGCCAGCCTCACGGGCGTGTTGTTCGGTATGCGCTTGGCAAACCGGTCGACCGGCGGGCTCCGCTTCTGGTTGACGGCTGCCGTGATCGGCTGCGTCGTGTGCTCATGGACTGTCGTCCACACCGTCTACACGCTCCACTACGCCCACCTCTTTCACCGGAAGCCCACTGGGGGGATCTTGTTTCCCGGTGACGAGCCGCCGGACTACGTGGACTTCGCCTACGTGTCCTTCACGCTCGGGATGACGTTTCAGGTGTCGGACAACAAGATCACGGCCCGCGACATCCGGCGCGCCGCGCTCTTCCACTGCCTGCTGTCGTATCTGTTCGGCACCGCCATCATCGCCACCACGATCAACCTCGTGGCGACGCTGGTGTCCTGACCCGGGCACGGCCTGCACGGCGGGAGTGGGGCCGGCAGTAGACTCAGCGGTGCAAGACCACGGGGCTGACAGGTTTCGACGCCAGTTTCGGTGGCCGAGCGTGCGACCCGAGTTGCTCAGACTCGCTAAACGGGGCAAACCAATAACTGCCAACTCGCAGTTCACTGTTGCCGCCTGATCACTCAGGTTTCATCAGTCATCGTGAGCCGAGAGGCCGCACGGGGTCTGCTCCTCGCAGCCCGGCAACAGAAGCGAGGGGTGGCTGCGGGAAAGACCGCTGGCGGTGGGGAAGACCACTGACGGGCCGGAAAGACGGCTCGGTGGTCAACTCGTAAGAGGCGGCCAATCGACCCGCCGATGACGCATCGTTAGCGTCGAAGTCGGGAATGGTCGTATCACGGGCGGTTCCCGCCTGACGGACGGGGGTTCGATTCCCCCCAGCTCCACCACGGATTTACGCAGGTAGAGGCTCCTCTTAGGGGTGTGCATAACGCGAAAATTCTACCGAACTTCTACCGCCCGGATTTTTTCGCCGTCAGGATGACCGTCGAACTTCTAGGAGCATGACTACGCCCAGCGCCCAATAGAATGACGCCGACTTCCACCCGACGCACTCGCGGCAGCCTCCGGAGGTCGGCCTCGGTGACAAAGGCAATCGGTCCACGCGAGCTCATAAGCCACGTCGCTGAACCGCCCGAGGTGCTGCGGCGACGTGGCGTTTCAGGGACCAGCGACTCGAGACAGCAGGGTTCGACGATTGTGGACGCCCGTCTTGGCGAAAATCGACTTCAGGTGGTCTTGGACGGTGTGTTCGGCGACGAACATGAGCTTTGCGGTGTCGCGGGTGTCATGACCCGTTGCGAGGTGCCGAAGTAGCTCCCCCTCGCGGGAGCTGAGACCACAAGCGCGTGCGAAGAACTCGAGCCGTTCCGCTGCTGACGCCGATTCAATCGTGACCGCGATGTCTCGCTCCTCGGTCGGCAAGGTGTTGCCGATGCGGGCGGCTCGCAAGGTCAGCCACATCCCCGACGCCAAGTGCACTCGTGTCATCGGGCGATGGTCGTCAACGCCGGACTCCACCGCCAGCAACTGCGCGGCCACGTTGTAGGCATCGGCCGGGATCGGGTGGCGATCAGCGTCAGGAGGGACGAGAACCCTCAAGTATTCTTCGGTCTCCGGGGTCTGCGCTCGCACGTCCAGATCCGGCGACAGCATGAGGACGACGGGTCCGGTCTTGTCCTTCAAAGTCGGCGCGCATTCGAATGTTCGCGCCTGGCAACGTCGGAGCGCATCGGTGACGACCCCGCTGATGCCGTGCATGAACTCCGCCTCGGCACCAGTGAAGCCCGCCCCGGACTCGGTGCGCCAGAGCTCGAGGAACGCCCAGCACCCGAACCGGTCCCGGAACACCAGCGATGCCACGTCGTCGACGCCGTAGCCGGCGAGCAGCTGATCCCAAACCAGGCTGCGCTCTCGGTGGTCAGAAGTCGCCGCGCGTAGCCGCGCGACGGAAGCGTCGAGTTGGGTCCAACGGTTGACGCGCGTCAGGTACTTGAGTCGGATCTGCCGCGGAAGCTCTCGCAACCAGGGAACGTCGGCAAGCGGAGCGCAGCCGACCTCGGTCTCGGGGTCGGTGAGCAGCCACGCGTATGCGTTGAACGGCACGGTACGACGGATTTCGTCGATCAGCGTCAACCGCAACGCCCGCGCATCGACGTGCGTGTCGCACAGTCGGGCGACGCGCTCGACCGCCCGGCCGTGCGAGGGGGTGGACACGACTTGATAGTACGACAGCTGCGTTGAAGGAGCGCCGACCCGAAGAAAACCCAGGAAGCTGGGATGGGCAGCTCACGCTGGGTTGCGTACCCTCCGAAGAGACCTCCGGAAGGGAGACAGCGATGACAACGCTTCACATTCAGCACGCGATCACCGACTTCGAGACGTGGGCCTCGGCCTTCAGCCGCTTCGCCGACGCACGCCGCCAGGCCGGTGTCCGCGCACAGCGCGTGCAGCGCCCCGTCGACAACCCGAACTACGTGGTCATCGACCTCGACTTCGAATCCACCGACGAAGCAACCAGCTTCCAGCGCTTCCTCGAGACCCAGGTGTGGGGGAACCCAGAGAACGCGCCAGCCCTGGCCGGGTCTCCGAAGACGATGATCCTCGAATCCGTCACGACGGACTGACCAACCCGCTTCAATCCCAAGAGTAGGTCCAAGTTCCCGGGTCACGCTCCCGCTCCTTAGCTTCCGCTTGCTTGGTTGTGACCGCCAGACGCCTGGCCGGTCTGGAACCATCAGATCGTCCGCCCGGTGCGCTTCTGAACGGCGACCGGCGAACGCGACGGCATCAACTTCGACACGTTTCGCCTGCGGCTGCGGTGCCGACTTGGACCACGAGCGGCTGGCTGACCGCGCCGAATTCATAGGGCAGTTGGCGGTCGAGCGAGAAGTTGGGCGGTGTCGCATCGTTGAGGTCGCCGCCTTGGCAAGGATCGTCGCGATCCGCCGTGCTCGGGTTTCGTCTTTGGTCGCGCTGACGACCCACCACAGCATCTGCTTGCGTGCGCTCGGAGGAAACCCATCCCACGCGCGTCGTGCGTTTCATCGTCTCGCGGGGTTAGACACGGCATGCGAACGCCCCACCTACGTCATGTTCCTCGTCTCCGAGGTGAACCCGTTCGCCGACATGGCGAGCATCGAGGCGGTGCGGAGAGCCGGCGCCGGCGGGGTGTTCGCGGCCGTGCCGTAGAGTGAATTCCCGTGTCCACGGCACCCACCCTGGACCAATGGACGACGAGACACTCCGCAGCTGCGGTGGCCACACTGTTTTTCGTGAACGGTGCGACGTTCTCGAACTGGTTGCCTCGGATCCCCGAGATCCGTGACGAACTCGGCCTCGGCAACGCCGGCCTCGGTGCCGCCCTTCTCGGCGGCGGCCTCGGTGGCATCATCGGCGCACTCGTCATAGGAAGGCTGATGGGCCGACTGGGGAGCCGCCTACTGTTGACGCTGGCGGCCGGCGCCCTCTCGATCGGCATGCCGCTCATCGCCTTTGCTCCGACCGCCTTCGCACTGCTCGTGCTGCTCACCATCTTGGGCATGCTCGACGTGTGCAACGACGCGGCGATGAACGCGCAAGGCGTGATCGTCCAGCGCCGACTTGGACGCCCAATCATGAACCGTCTGCATGCCATGTGGAGCCTGGGTTTCACGGTTGGAGCCTTGGTCGGATCAGCGGCGTCGGCCGCCGGAGCCAGCGTCAGCGCACAATTCCTCGCTGTCGGTGCCATCATGCTCGTCACCGTCGCGGCGGCGCGGCGGTGGCTGATCCCCGTGGAAACTCCAACGAATGCGTCGGTGCCCGCGGCCGATTCACGGGCGAACCGCGCCCGACGGCTCTCCCCCGTCAGCGTTGCCATGGCCTTGGCGGCGTTTGGGGCCATCGCGTTGGAAGCAATGCCCAACGACTGGGCGGCCGTGCTCATGCGCGACGAGTTCGGCTTCGGTCGAGCCAGCGGCTTCGGCATCATGGCCTACGCGGGAGCGATGCTGATCGGTCGTCTCGGAGGCGACCACGTGCTCGAGCGCATCGGCGAGCGGCGGCTCCTCACCGGGGCCCTCACACTGGTGGGCATCGGGGCGCTCGTCACGGTGTTGGCCCCTGTGGGTGCTGTGGCATTGCTGGGCCTCGTGGTGTGGGGGCTCGGGATGTCGGTAGTGTTCCCGCAGCTCTACGCGACTGCGACCCATCTGCCCGGCGTCTCCGCCGGCGCCGGACTGGGCTCGATGCTCCTCGGCCAGCGGCTCGGCCTCATGCTCACTGCCCTCAGCGTGGGCGCCGTGGCGCAGTGGCAGAGCCTCCGCGTGGCCTTCGTTGCGGTGGCCGGGCTTGCCTTCGTCATCCTGTTGGTCGCCTCTCGCCGGCTCAAGGCGGCCCAATGCCACCCACTCAATCGATGAGTTCGTCGGACCGCACCCGTACCCGCTCGGCTTCTTCGTGGGCCGGCAGTACGCGCCCGAACAGTTGCCGAGTGCGCTCGAGACGTCCGATCACGCCGGGCTGTGCGGTGTAGGCGAAGATCGCGGCGTGGCGGGGGGTGGACGAAGCCGGTACTCGGGTGACGCGGTGGATCGAGTGACGGCCGCGGAAGATCTGCATGTCGCCGGCGTGTAGGTCAAGTGTGTGGACTCCCTCGCGCCCGCCTTCGAGCACGCGTTGCAGCGCCTCGAAGTTCTCGTCGACCGCGTTTCGAATCATCGGTACATACTCGAAGAGCCCACCCTCGCTGGCCTCGTCGACGAGCACCGTGACCGCGAAATCGTTGGTGTCGAAGTGCCAACTGAACTGTTGCCCCGGATCCAGGATGTTCGCCGTCAACCCTGCGAGCGGATCGGCGTAGCAGTGGAGCGCTTCGATCTCGAGGCAGTCGGCGAGGAACCTCGTCAGCTCGGGGCTGCGGAACACCACATCCATCGCGCAGCCAGGCTCCCATGCATCGCCCGGGATGAACCCGCTCGACCGTTCGGTGAAGGTGTTCACCGGATGCCGCTGCGGATACTCCGGATTCGGCCACACATGGAAGTAGGGGTTGATCATCTGTGTTGAGAAGTGCGTGGTGTGCTTCCGGGCGATGACTTCGTCGTTGAGTCGCCGAACACCCTCGGGTCTCAGCAGATCTTGCACCACGGCGCAGCCGACGGCCCGCAGTCCCTCCCGCGCGGATGCCACCGCAACCGCGTAGGCCACCGAATCGGGAGCACCGATGGGGTAGGTGTCGAGATCGATGAGACGCTCGAGATCCATCGCTACTGCTCCCACGGCGGCGCCCACTCCCCTTCGAGTCGCATCGAGATGTCGGCGTCGTCCTCGATGCGTTTGGCGACGTGCAACTCCGCCGCCGAGCCACCGTACCGTTCGTGCGCCACTCGGAACGCGTCCGTCGCCGCTGCGGTCATGGGCAGCGATGCGTGCACGTTCTGGCCGAGCGCGCCGATGAGGCCGAGATCCTTCATGCACAGATCCAACGAGAACGATGGGTCATAGTGGCCAGCGAAGATGGACGGGGCGTCGTGGCGCACAACGAAGCTGTCCCCGACACTCTCCTTGATGGCTTCCCAGAGCGTGCCGAGTTCCACGCCATTGGCGATGCCGATCGCGAATCCCTCGCCGATGGCGGCCGCCGCGATGAACCAGAGTTGGTTGGTGACCAGTTTGACGACGTTGCCCGTACCGGGACCACCACAGTGGATGACCAGGCCGAGGTGCGACAGGACCGGAGTCACGCGGGCGACATCAGCGTCAGCCCCACCGACGAAGAGCGTGAGCGTGCCGTGGCGCGCCCCGTCGACGGCACCCGTGACGGGAGCGTCGACGACGGCGACTCCAGCGGGAGCGATGGCCGCGAGTTCGGCCAGCAGTTCCTTCCGATTCGTGGTGAGGTCGACCCACACCGATCCGGCACGCAGCGCGGCGAGTGCCCCATCCGTTCCGGACATCACGGCCGCGACATGATCGGGCCGCGGGAGCGAGGTGAGGAACACGTCGGCCGATGCGGCGCAGTCCGTCGCCGATGAAGCGGCCGACGCGCCGTTCGCGACGAGGACCGCGAGCGCTGATTCATCGATGTCGAATGCCGTGACCGGGTAGCCCGCTGCCACGAGCCGTTGGCACATCGGCCCGCCCATGTTGCCGAGGCCGACGAAGCCGATCGCCGGCTTCACGGTGTCTGGCGGATTGACGCAGACCATACGGCGGAGAGGTTAGGCGAACCTTCTTCGCCATGACCTCGATGGCCCACGCCGAGATGGTCGTCGGCGAGAATGTGGGATGGTCGAGGTGACGCTCCGTGATGTGCGGCGGCTACGGATGGTCAGCTAGCTGCCCGGGTTCGACGAGTACCCACTGGGGTTCAAGGACCGCTCCGCGATGATCTCGCGCCAGCACATGGGGCATGTGATCCCCGGGGGCAACGGCGTGTTCATGCCAACGATCGTGTCGGCCGGACGGGTTGTCGGGACCTGGAAACGCGAGATCAAGGCGCGCCGCGTAGACCTCCGCTTTGCCCCTCTCAAACCGCTG
>JBKJJS010000423.1:0-10945 GCA_046597895.1 Ilumatobacteraceae bacterium | reverse complement strand
TCTTAGACCACCACGTCACCCTGGCTGGCCGAGTGATAGGTGCCGGCGGTCAGTTCTTCGTCGTTGACATGTGGGTGATGGGAGTCGCCCAACGTTCCTTCCACCTTGTTGAGGGCTTCCTGCAGGTATTCGACGGCTGGAACGTCACTGTGGCTGCGCCGCTGGTGCGCTTCCAGATCGAAAACGTCTATCGGACGCTCTACATCCTTGAGGCCCCGAACGGCCCGGAGGTTGTTGTCGAAATCCTCAAGGGCACGGAGCTACGCAAGATGAAGGCCTTCGATAGCGCCAAGTCACTCACGGACGCGGAACTCGTGAGGCGAGCGGGGCGCCTCTTTCCCTGGCTGCCAGACGTCTACGAGGCGTCGAACGATTGGGTGCACCTCTCCGACCGCCACTTGTTCAACGCGAACTCCCTGATTAGCGACGACGACATTCGTCCGACACTCAACGGTCGCGTTCCGCTGCCGGCCGAGGACATTCCCGTCGAATTCCTGAAGGAACTCATTGCTGCGATGCGTCAGGCGACGCGCGACCTGTTCGGATTGTTCGAGGTGTGGGAGGAGTGGAAGCTCGGTCATCCCGGCGCCGAGCCGGTCGGACTCGACGTGGCGAGGGCATCAGCTGGCGGCGATGACAGGCGAAGGGCTAGCGAGTAGCTGGACTTCGCCGCCGAGTGGCTTCCAACGAACTAGCGCCGAACTGCCGTTCGGGGGCGGTTGCACAGGTGCCGCGACTGAGGCACTCTGTGCCATGGTTAAGCCCCCCGGCGACGCGGACCTCGATCCTACGAAGGGTCGGAGGGGAGTCTTCGGACGTGGCGGCCTGAGCGGAGGCCATCAGGGCTGCGGTCCGGGGATGTCGTTGATGGAGGAGCTGGTGGCTGACGCTCCTGAGGGATGGTTGGAAGATCGACCAGGGATTCCGCTGGAGGTCGCCGCGGCCAAGGCCGTCGAGCGACTGGCTCGACAGGGAAAGGTTCGCTTTGGATGGTCAGAGCGACCGCCGTCGACCGGAGAAATCCTTCGGGTCGTGACGTTCATCGCGGCACGCCCGAATCGACTCCTGATCGAGCTGGAGTTCTCGGTGCTCGCCGTGCTGACCGGACCCGAGCTGTCGAGTGAGCATGAGAGCGAGGTGGTCATCGCACCCCGCCGACTGATCGTCGATTCGCTACACGGGCCTGGTTCGCGATCCGGCCCAGCGGTAGCTACGACGCCAGGACACTTGACGATTAGTCGCTGAGCCACTCAGCGCCGAACTGCCGTTCTGCCCGCGGGAGCTAGGGCGCCCGGGCCTCTGGGGAACTCTTGAGCTGCGGTGGCTGAAGCGCGATTGCCGGAATATCCCGAGTGCTGCCCAACGGATCACCGGAATAACCGCGGTCGCGTACGGGTCAGTCACGGGGGAGCTGTCGCACTCGGCCGGGATTGACCCCCCACGGATGCGAGTACGCCCGATCTGGTCGTCGCCAACTGGGGGCGGAATCGACGGAAGCAGGCACATAGGGAGATACCAGCCTCCGGCTGGTATCTCCGGCGCGCGGTGAGGTCTGGCAGGAGTGGGATCCGGCGGCCGACTACGAGCTCCCCGAGTCGCGCCCTGAGGACGACCGTGCCGACAGACGAGTGCCCAAGCCCCCACGGCGGACGACGGAGGTCCTGGCGCCCCTCTACTCGCCTGCGGCTCGCTGCGGGTTGCCCCCCGCATCGAAGCAGGCCGCACCTCTCCGCGGGCTTGCCGGCTGTCGATTGCTGCCACCCCGTTGCCGTTCATACCGATTCGACCGCGCGTGCTGTCGTTCACCCTTCAGGAGGTTCCACCACATGCACGAGGACGTTCCGCCCTTCATCACGATCGAGCAGGAGGCCAAGCTGCTGCAGATCGGCCGCTCGAAGGCCCGCCGGACGTTGGCACGGATCAGCGAGCCCTGGATGACCGGTTGAAGTCGACGGTCAGCTGCCGAACCACGTCGAGCGTTCGCTCATGTCCCGAGGAGGTGGGAGCGTCGCATCGCCTCGACGTAGTCGAACGGATCTCCAGGCAGGATCTGGACATGAACCTTCACGCCCCGTCGGACGCTCGGTCAGCGAGGACACTCGGGCGAACACCGGATCCTCCGGGTCACCGGTGGTGACAATGGCACCTTCGACGATCCGGTCGGGTTCCCTTGCATGGTCAAGCAACGCCCACGGCAAGCCTGTGTCATCGATCTGTTTTGGATCGCACGGGATGTCGACGCGGGGTAGCCCACCCCGGTCGTGCCCAATCAGGCGCGGGTGCGATCGAGCAGGTGGCGAACCTCGCTGATCGGGTCGGGGTAGATCACGAAATGAACCTGTCCGTCGTCGTCTACCGCGATCACCCGGACGACGGCGATGGCCTGGGAGTTGCCAGCCAGCAGCGCCCGACCGACGGTGACGAGCGAAGGGTCACGCGCGTCGGAGAGGACCGACCAACCATTCCCGTCGTCGTCCATGGCGTTGAGATCCGCTCTGAGGTCGATCTCGAGATCCATGGCTTGCCTCCTTCCGTTCATCACTGTCGATGATACGGGTTGACCTGTGTGCGATGTTCGCAGCCGATGAGCAGGGTCACACCCGCATCGAGATCGTCGAAGTCGATGCTGTGGTGAAGCCGCTGGCGCCCCGTGGGCACGAGACGAAGTCCCACCGCACGCACTGCTCCGACCGTCATCAGCGTCACGAGCTCGAACCTCACGAGCGGCATCTCCTGCGCAAGCTGATCGACGGTGACGCCGTCCGCGGCCAACACCGAGATCGCGTACACGCCATACGCCTTGAACGCCCTGGAGGCGTCCTGCTCGAGGGCCTCACGCACCAGGGCACCGCCGCGCACGACGATGACCGTGTCGTCGGTCAGCTCGTCATCCGGCCTGACGAACCGCTGCTTCATCGATGTTCCTCCAAGGCCGCCGCCAGGGTGACGGCCACGCCCGCGTCCGCGCCGTCGATCGCATGAGCGTACGTGCGCAGCGTCATCGCCGGATTGGCGTGGCCGAGCCGGCCGGCCACGGTACGAATGTCGTGGCCCCGGACGATCGCCTCCGTGGCCGACCAATGGCGCAGGTCGTGCAAGCGCCACTGCGCCCCGATGCCGGCGTCGCGTCGAGCCAACGCCCACCACCCGGTCAACCGCTCGGGGTTGAGCGGCCGGTCGCCGATGTTCAGCATCCACCGGCCCCACTGCTCCCGCTCCGCCCGCAACGCCTCGACGGCCTCCACGGTCCGCTCGTCCAGTCGCACCACCCGCTGGTTGCCCGTCTTCGTCGCGCCATCAGTCAGCGCCGGCTTCCGCTTGTCGCTCCCCGAGCCGTGCCGTTCGATCGAGATGCTGGAGTCGATCGTCAACTTGTCCCCCACGAGATCCGTCCATCGCAGTGCGCACAGCTCTGACCGCCGGGCGCCTGTCACCGCCGCCAGCCGGAACGCCAGGCCGGCCGCTACGTCCAATGCCGAGCCGGCCGCGATCACTGCTCGGACGTCCTCGGACGACAGCGCCGACCGCGGCTGCGTCTTGCGCCGGCCGAGCGTCGCCAGGGTCACCACGTTGGTAGCCACCCACCCCCACCGCGCTGCTTGCGACAGCGCGGCTCGCAGGACGAGGTGCTGATTGCGGATGGACGACTCCCCCACTCCCCGCGCACGCAACCGCGCGTGCCACCGGTCCACATCGGCCACGGTGAGCCGACCCACCGGCGTCCTGGCGATCGCATCACGCTTCACCAACGAAACCCGGCTGGCCTGATCCCTCCCCGTCGACACCGCCCACGTCGGCGTGCTCACCTCGAGCCACGCATCGAGCGCTTCCGCCACCGTGCGGTTGGCCGACGGTGACGGCGGCTCCACTGTCAACCCTGCCGCTACCCGCTGAGCCGCGCGCTTCGTACCACGCACCGTCCGCGAGACCTGCTGAGGCTTGCCCTGCTCGTCTCGTCCGACGAAGACACGGACCTCCCACACCCCCGCCGAGCGCTCGCGGATCGTCGCCATACCGCCGACGCTACCGTCGCCGACAGGTTGTAGGGATGGCAGTAGGGATGACGTCCGAACAGGCTGATACCAAACAGCACCAGACGGACAGAAAACGCTAGCCGAGCAGCTTCTTGGCGATCACCATGCGCTGGATCTGGTTCGTGCCCTCGTAGATCTGGGTGATCTTGGCGTCGCGCATCATCCGTTCGACCGGGAACTCCGTCGTGTAGCCGTAGCCGCCGAGCAACTGGACGCAGTCCGTCGTGACCTGCATGGCCACGTCCGACGCGAAGCACTTGGCCGATGCGCCGATCATGCTGAGCGTGCCGTGCGGATCGCCCTCGTCGGCCACCGCGCACGCCTGGTACACGAGGCCACGCGCCGCTTCGATCTTCATGGCGGCATCCGCCACGATCCACTGGAGTCCCTGGTTCTGGCCGATCGGTTTGCCGAACGTCGTGCGCTCTTTCATGTAGCCGACGGCGTAGTCGAGCGCGCCTTGGGCGATGCCGACGGCTTGCGCTCCGATGGTCGGCCGTGAGCGGTCCAAGGTGTGCATGGCGATGCCGAACCCGGCACCAACGTCACCGACACGCCATGCATCCGGCACCCGCATGTCGTCGAAGCGAATGATCGCGGTGGGCGAACCCTTGATCCCCAGCTTGTGTTCGAACTTCTCGATCTGGACGCCCCACTCCTGTCGAGCGATGAAGCACGTGATGCCATGGTGGCGATCGTCCGACGTGCGGGCGAACAGGGTGTAGAGGTCGCTGATGCCCCCGTTCGTGACCCAGCACTTCGTGCCGTTGATCACCCAGTCGTCGCCATCGCGTACCGCTCTGGTTGTCATCGATGCCACATCGCTGCCGGCGTCCGGCTCCGAAAGGCAGTAGCTCGCCTGGCTGGTGCCACTGCAGATCGCCGGCAGGACCTCGCTCTTCAGTTCGTGCGAGCCGAAGTTGATCACCGGCAGCATTCCGAGCTTCGAGATGAGGAACATCAGGCTCGTCGACGCGCACGCCCTGGCGAGTTCCTCGGCCACCATCGCCTGGGTGACGAGCGATGCGCCCTGTCCGCCGTACTCCTCCGGATACTGCAGCGAGGTCAGGTCGGCGGCCACGAGTGCCTTGAAGGCCTCCCAATCGAACTCCCCGACGTGGTCGGTGTGGGCAGCTCGCGGGGCGATCTTGTCCTCGGCGAACTGGCGCACCACTTTGCGGAACTCGTGTTGCTCCTCAGAAAGGGTCATCGGCTGCTGCGTCATGTTCTCAGTCTCTCTCACTCAAGCGAGCAGGCGACAGATCCCGCTCGGTCACACCTTGCCCGGTCACATCGGTGGGCAGCCCGAGGCCGCCGGGATACCCGGCGGGCACACCGCGATGGTGCGACGCAGCGGTCGTAACCCGATCGGTCGGGCGTCGCCGCGTAGTCCACCCGGCTGGCCGTGGTCAACGCCCGGACCGCCCTCGGGCCCAGGCTTTCGAGGAACAACGCGGCCGAGACACCGTCGATCCCACCACCGATGACGACCACATCGGCCCCGGCGTTCACGAGCACTCACCGTAGGCGTTCCGCGACAAGGGCGGGGGCATCACCCCCGCCCTTGTCATCGCGCTGTTGCGCTCAGACCTCGGTGGCCCGAATCAGCAGCCGGAACTTGGTGCTGCTGGGCATTTTGTTCGCCTTCGTGCAGGCAACGAGCGTGACGTTCGCCTTCGTCTTGTCGCCCCAGTTGATCGCCGAAGCGAAGTCCCTGGACCCGATCACCGTCGGCAACTCGGCGACCTGGTAAGTCTTCGTCCCCTTGCCAGTGATGCTGATGACGATCTTGTCGCCGAGCTTCATCTTGTGGGAGGAACGCAGCAGACCACCGGCCGCGGTGCGATGCCCGAAGAGCACGCAGTTGCCATTGGCGAGGGGCTGAGCCGTCCCGATCCAGTGACACAAACCACCCTTGTTGAGGGTGGGCTTGTCCGTGCCGGACCACACGCTCTTGGTCTTCAGGATCTTCTTCTTCTTGTTCTTGAAGCCCCAAAGTCGCTCGATCCCAGCGGAGCCGATTGACTTCTTGACCGGGGCTGCGTCCGCCTGACTCGGCAGCACAGAAGCACCGGCGGCCGCGACGACTACGCCTGCCCCGAACTTGAGTACCTGACGACGATCTACCGATTGATCCATGGTTTTTACCCTCTCAGCGCCAGTGGGCCTACCTGGCTCCCAGTATAGAAACGCCGAAGCTCCCAGTGGATGACGCGCCAGACAAAAATTCCCGCTTCCGAGGTGGATCTTTCAGGCTACCGGCCCAACAACGACGGCCATTGTGAGGGGTACGCCCTGGTCACATCCCCTACGGACATCCGTAGCGTCGACTCTGGGACACCGTCGACGATGGCCCGACCCTCGGCGTAGTGGTGTGCGACATTGGCCACCCCCTCGAATATCGGACGACGCGCGGCCACGAGGTCCACCGGAGGGGTGGCGTCGAGGAAACCCCAGATCGTCAGCGCAATCGTCAGATCGTGGACGACGGGCGCCCGCCCGAAGATCGACGCCCTACGAAGGGCCACGCCGAGGCACCCGGTGATCGCGTCATCCACGCGTTCGCCCTCGGTGACCTGTACCCGGTCCCGGAACCGCTCTGCCAGCAGCAGCGCATAGCCCTGGTCGGGCCCCTGATACCCGAGGCGGGCGCCGCTCGGCTGGCGCCCCCCAACGGCCGCCGGGCGTCCGCCGGTCCACGAATCCGGGACGTGAGTAGGAGACTCGTACGCGCGGGGGCGGTCGACCGGGTCGACGGGCACGAAGGGAGGAGCGGCCATGAGCCCAGTTCTAGCCGCTCGTGTGGAGAAGGCCGAACACGAGCGAATCGGCGAGCGCCTGCCACGACGCCTCGATGATGTTGGCCGACACGCCGATGGTCGTCCACGAACGGTCGCCGTTCGTGGCATCGATGAGCACCCGCGTGATCGCTCCGGTGGCGGTTGCCCCGTCGAGGATGCGCACCTTGTAGTCGGTGAGGTGGACCTTGGCGAGTTGCGGGTATCGGCCCTGGATGGCGGCCCGCAACGCCGTGTCGATGGCGTTGACGGGTCCGTTGCCCTCAGCCACGTGGACGCCCCGCTCCTGGCCGACCCACACCTTGACCGTGGCCTCCGTCATGAATTGGCCGTTCTGCAACTCATCCGTGATGACCCGCATCGACTCCACCGAGAAGTAGTCCTGCTGCCATCCGATGGCCCGACGCATGAGCAACTCGAGGGAGGCATCGGCGGCCTCGAAGTGATAGCCCTCGTGCTCGAGTCGCTTCAGTTCATCGATCACATGGTTGATGACCGCCCCGTCCATGGAAAGCCCGAGCTCCTCCGCCTTCGCCTGGATCGTGGCTTTGCCGGCCATCTCCGACACGACGAAGCGCGTGCCGTTGCCGACCAGCTCCGGGTCGACGTGCTCATAGGCATCCTTGGCTTTGCGGATGGCGCTCACGTGCAACCCGGCCTTGTGAGCGAATGCGCTCGCCCCGACATACGGCGCTTGCGGGTTGAGAGGCCGGTTCAGCAACTCGGCGATGTGATGGCTGACAGCCGTCAGGCGCTCGAGTCGACCCTCGGGCAGGCAGCGGAACCCCATCTTCAGCTCGAGATTCGGGATGACCGTCGTGAGGTTCGTGTTGCCGGTGCGCTCGCCGAGACCGTTCATGCATCCCTGCACCTGACGTGCCCCACTGCGCACGGCGGCGATGGCGTTGGCCACGGCACAGCCCGTGTCGTCATGACAGTGGATGGCGATGGTGACGTCGGTGCGGAAGTGTCCCTTCACGGCGGCCACGATCGTCTCGACCTCGTGGGGCAACGCGCCACCGTTCGTGTCACACAGCACGAGGTGAGAAGCGCCTTTCACGACGGCGGCCTCGAGGGCCCTCATGGCGAACTCCGGATTGCGCTTGTAGCCATCGAAGAAGTGTTCGGCATCGAGCAACACGCGCAGACCGTTGCCGCACAAGAACTCCACGGAGTCGGCGATCATGGCCTCCCCTTCGTCGAGTGTGGTTCCGAGGGCCGTGAGCACGTGGTAGTCCCAACTCTTGGCCACGATGCAGACGGACTCGGTGCCTGCTTCGACAAGGTTGCGCAGCGTGGGATCGTCGTCCACCTTCCCCTTCGGTCGGCGGGTCGACCCGAACGCGACGAGCCGGGACGTGACGAGCTGGAGTTCGGTGGCAGCCCGCGCGAAGAACTCGATGTCCTTCGGGTTGGCGCCGGGCCACCCGCCTTCGATGTAGCTCACGCCGAGGTTGTCGAGTTGCTCGGCGATGCGCAGCTTGTCCTCGACCGTGGCCGAGACGCCCTCCACCTGGAGGCCGTCACGCAATGTCGTGTCGAAGATCTCGACCTGCTCACCAAGGGTGGAGTTCGTCATGACCTCTGCTCCTTCTTGCCCGGGTTCTTGGCCGGGTTCTTGGCCGGGAAACGAAAGAGCCGCCCGAATGGGCGGCTCTGAGCGCACATGGAGACCACGTGCGCTAGGAAATGATGATGATGCCAGCGAAATGAACGCGTGTCACGAGGCGTGACGATACCGGTTCGTCCCTGGTCATGGCAATGTCAGCCGACGAGTTCGCACCAGTCCTTGTAGCGGTCCTCCTGCATGCGCACGGCTCGCGCGTACGTGTCGGCGATCGCCTTCGTCATCGTGCCCGGGCACGGGATCGACCGGTCGTCCACGGAGTTGACCGAACTCACCTCGGCCGCCGTCCCGCACACGAACATCTCCTCGGCGATGTACAGGTCTGACCGGGCCAGGTTGTCCACCCGCACGTCGAACCCGAGGTCGCGCGCGATCACCGTGACCGAGTTCTGCGTGATCCCCTCGAGCGCACCGGCCGAGATCGGGGGCGTCAGGATGATGCCGTTGCGCACGCAGAAGATGTTCTCGCCCGTGCACTCCGCGACGAGTCCGTTCGGCGCCAGCATGATCGCCTCGTCGTACCCGGCCTTGAGTGCCTCGACCTTGGCGAGCGACGAGTTCACGTAGTTGCCGGTGGTCTTGGACGCCGGGGGCATGGTGTTGTGGTCGTGGCGCGTCCACGACGAGATCTTCATGCGCACGCCCTTCTCGACGGCGTCATCGCCGAGGTAGGCGCCCCACGGCCAGCAGGCAATCGACACGTCCGTGCGGCACGGCAGGGTGTTGAGCCCCATTTCGCCGTAACCGTAGTAGGCGATCGGACGGACGTAGCACGCCGGCAAACCAGTGGACCTGACCGTGTCCTTCGTCGCCTGGACGAGTTCCTCCACGGTGTACGGCAACTCCATCCCCACGATCTTCGCCGAGTTGAAGAGGCGTTTGATGTGGTCTGTCAGCCGGAACACCGCCGGTCCGCTGGCCGTCTCGTACGCCCGGATCCCCTCGAACACACCCGTGCCGTAGTGCAGCGTGTGCGTGAGGACGTGGATCTTGGCGTCCTGCCAGTCGACCAGGTCGCCGTTCATCCAAATCTTCGGCGTCGGTGTGATCGGCATGTGTGTCCCCTTTGCGAGTGTTCCCGGTCCGCAACCGTTGCCTCAAATGTAGATCGCTGCGCGACGATAGGGGAGATTCAAGGAGGATGGTTGCGAAGGAGTTCGAAGAAGGTCATCGGCGGGCTGGCGTCGTTCACGGCGCTCGCGGTGGCGTCGTGGCTCCCCTCCGTCGCCCGGGCGAACGCTGCACCAGCGCCAACCGGCTTCGTGTTGATCGCCCTCTCACCTTCGCTGGTCGCGTCCCGGGCGCCCGGTGCGCCCGTACGAGTCGAACTCGGTGTGCTCGTCGCCGGCCACGGGCACAGCCTCGAGGTCCGTACGAGGCGCCCGACCTACGGCAACGCCTGGGTCTCCACTCTGACCATTCGCAGCGCGGACGGCCGGCGGCTCCGGTCTCTCACACTTCCCCGCGGCACAGTCACCACCAGTGGGCTGCGCCAGTTCGGCCAGGTCGTCGTGTCGTCAGCCGGCGAACCCGTCGCCAGCGCGACGGTCTCGTGGTGCCCTGGGCGGAACCTGCACCAGCGCGTCGACGGCGACGGCGTGGCCGACGCGATCTACCCGGCGTCGTGCTCTCTGCATCCGTTCGCGCTCGGCCGGCTGAACGGCCTCGAGCGAGGTTGGGGGTCGGCAGTGGCGACGTCCCTCGCATTGCCCGCATCGCTCTCATGGTGCGTGGCCCCCACCGACGCCATCGACCTCAACGTGCCAGGTGCGCTGTGGCGACCCCAGTCCACCAGCCTCGCCTCGGCCTGCGGTGACATCGACGCCCAGTGGCTGCGTCAGGTCCTGCCTGTCGGGTGGGGCGACACCTACGTACAAACGGTGGCTGGCCAGGCGATCGACATCACCGAGCTACCCAACGGGCGCTACCACATCAAGGTGACCGTCAACCCGGAGGGAACACTCCACGAGCGTCGCACCTCGAACAACGTGAGCTACCGACTCGTGATCCTCGGTGGCACGCCGGGGAACCGGACCGTGCAAGTCCCGGCCCATCAGGGCGTCAACACCGGCTGATCGCTGCTAACTCGCGGCGCTCACCCGCCGGGCGAGTTCGTCGCCAATCTCGCTCGTCGAGCCTTCCACCGGTTCCGTACACGCCGCGCGCACGACCGTCGCCGCCTCCTGCTCCCCGAGGAAGTCGAGCATGTGCGCGGCGCTCAGCACCGCGGCCGTGGGATTGGCCTTCCCGGTGCCGACGATGTCCGGGGCCGAGCCGTGGACCGGCTCGAACATGCTCGGACCCGTTCGGGCGGGATTGAGGTTGGCGCTCGATGCCACGCCGATGCCGCCGCTCACGGCCCCACCGAGGTCCGTCAGGATGTCACCGAACAGGTTGTCCGTGACGATGACGTCGTAACGGTGGGGATCCTGCACGAAGTAGATGCACGCCGCGTCGACGTGGTTGTACGCCGTTGCGACATCCGG
>JBKJJS010000293.1:0-6278 GCA_046597895.1 Ilumatobacteraceae bacterium | reverse complement strand
CCGCGACCTTGACGCGCTGGACGATCAGCAACACGACGAGCACGAGAAAGCCGAGGACGGCGATCAGTGCGATGAGCAAGGGCGAGAACCCCATGTCACTCTCCTTTGTTGAGCGGGGCCGAAGGGCCCCAGAAGTCTTCAGCCGCCTCGACCCTTACGGACGAGGACGACAGCACGGCAACGGCCACGACGGCACCGCCATAGGGGATGGGCGTGGTGGATCGCGCGCTGTACTTCAAACGCTGGCCGAGGTGGACCAAGCTGACCTCGCCGAGGCCGTCCGCCGGAATCGCTGAGACGACCACCGCCGGCTTCCCGACTACATCGTCAGTGCGCACCGAGTCATCGGTGGCCATGTGCATGAACGACCGCGTGATCCACAGTGATGCCGACGCCAACACCACGCCGCCGGCCACGCCGGCGAGGGCGGCGGTTTCCGCTCCCGCCTCCGAAGATGTCATCACGAGAACGGCGCTGAGCCCAAAGGCGGCCAGAAACGACCCGAGCACCGGGGTCGAGAACATGCCGCCGCCGACGTCGATGTCGAGGGACTCGAAGACGCCCTCGAGGAGGTCGCCGAGAACGAGCGACCCGACCACCATGGCCACGCCGATGACTCCGACAAGCGCGAACCACGCCGTGGCGGTCACCGTCGGTAGCCTTCGCCGTCGTGCGCAACGAACAGCAGTTCCAGGTGACGCTGGCCGACGAAACCATCCGCACCATCGGCGCCGACCGCTACCGGATCGACGGCAGCTTCGTCACCTTCTTCGAGGACCTCGGTCCCGGGTCGCCGGAGCATCCCGTGGCCAGCTTTCCCCTCGATGGGGTGGCGGCGGTGATTCGAAGCGAACCGGCGGTCGAGTACGGCTGACCTTCGGCAGGGTTTGTGGCTCGGCACGCGTTCCAACTCTCTGCCGACCAGTCTTCCCGGCGCAACCAAGCCCCAGGATACCGTCCCTCGCGGGAGCGTGTGACCCAATTTCTTCGGACCACCCTCCGATGGAGGGGTACCGTGAGCCTTGGGGTGCCGGGAAGACTGGTCGGCGCTGATCGCGCCTACCCGGAGTTTGCCGATGAACGTTCCAGCCGAAGCCGACGTCATCGAGACCACTGCGCTCACGAAGCACTTCGGTGCTGTCATCGCGGTCGAAGGTCTCGAACTGCGTGTACGACGCAACGAGGTGTTCGGTTTCCTCGGCCCGAATGGCGCGGGCAAGACGACCACGATTCGGATGCTGCTGGACTTCCTGCGACCGACCTCCGGCGCCATCCGGGTGCTCGGTGGGACAGCGGCGGACCCTGCCGTGCGTGCTCGGATCGGCTACCTCCCTGCGGAGCTGGGACTCCCGTCCCGGTATCGCGTGCGCGAGCTCCTTGAGTTCCTCGGACGCGTTCGCGGCGGCCAAGACGTTCGCAGGCTGGTTGACCTCTTGGACCGCTTCGACCTGGATCCGCACCGTCGGATCGGCGATCTCAGCACCGGCAACCGGAGGAAAGTTGGAATCGTCGCTGCGTTCGTGCACCGTCCGGAGCTGCTGATCCTCGACGAACCGACGTCAGGACTCGATCCCCTCTTGCAGGACGGCTTCCATGACCTCGTCGGGGAGTCCATCGCCGACGGTGCGACGGTGCTCCTGTCGTCGCACCTTCTGCCCGAAGTCGAACTCCTCGCGGATCGGGTAGCAATCCTCAGGGCTGGGAGCATTGTCGCGACCGCGTCACCAGCAGAGCTGCGGGGGCACGCGCAGCAGCGGATCCAGCTCACGCTCGCGAAGCGCGTTGACGCGGCCTCTTTCTTGGCCGGCGTTGCCGGCGTGGTGTCTGTGACGGTGCGCGGGCGCCTCGTCGATCTCGTCGTACGAGGGTCGGTTGACGCCGCTCTGAAAGCGGCGGCAACCTTGGCGATCGAAGGCATCTCGACATCGGCAGACGACCTCCGCGAAGCGTTCCTCGGTTTCTATGGCGGCGAGGCTGGTGATCCGTCATGACCATCCTCTGGCGGTTCGTCCTCGACCGCCACCGCTCGATGATCGGCTGGGCGTTGGGCGCCTTCGTCCTGGTAATCGTGACGGTCGCGTTCTATCCCACGATCCGAGACCAGCCATCGATCGAGGAGGTGATGCGCGACCTTCCGGACGCCTTCAAGGCTTCCTTCGGGATCGACGATGCAGTGCCCGTGAGTTCGCCGGCGGGCTATCTCCAGGCGCGGCTGTTCGCCCTCACACTCCCCGTATCGTTGGTGATCTTCGGGATCGGCTCTGGCGCCCGCGCCATCGGCGGCTCGGAGCAGGACGGCGAGGTGGAGTTGCTCCTCGCACACCCGGTGACCCGCCATCGGCTCGTGATCGAACGCTTTGTCGCCGTGATGGTGTTGACCTTGGCCCTCGGGTCGCTCTTCATGGTGTTGCTGTTCGCGCTCGGACCGCCGTTCGGGGCCCTCAAGGGCTTGTCGGTCCTCCGACTCCTGGCGTCGTGTGCCGGTGCAATGGCCCTAGGGCTCTTCCACACCACATTGGCTTTCGCGGTGGGCGCAGTCACGGGTCGACGCTCGACGTCGGTCAGCGTCGCCACCGCAGTTGCCGGTGGCGGCTACCTGTTGAACGGCCTTCTCGCCGCTGCAGGTGCTCCCGACGCCGCCCGCTTCTTGTCGCCCTGGTTCTGGTATCTGCGCCGCAACATGCTCGTCGAGGTCGAACCCGTCGACCTCCTCGCCTTCGCGCTCCCCCTGGCGTCGGTCGTCGCGCTGTTCATCCTTTCGTTGGTGACGTTCGATCGCCGTGACCTCAGGTGAGCGACCGCCCGGCACTCCTCTGATCACGCGATGTAAGAGGGATTGCGAGGCCGCTCTCGGACTGTCAACGGTCACCCCCAGCTCTTGACTTCGCACCCATATGAGAGAGAGGCTCAGGGCCGGCGATCCCCTCGCCGAACTCTGGCGGTTCCTCCCCAGCAGGATCCCCTGACAGAGCAAAGGGCGGCGAACGCTCGGGGAGCGCGGTCCGTACTGTCCCGTCGCGGGCGCGACTGATGCTGGGGAGCGTCGCGCACCGCAGTGACGAGAGGCAGCTATGACCAACGACAAGGACTTCAAGAACCTCATTCGCGCCCGGATGGACAAGACCGGCGAGTCGTACACGACGGCGCGCCAGCGGCTCCTCCAGGTGCAGACACCCGCGGAACCGGAACACCACGACATCCACGAACCGTCCGTACCCAGGACGACGTTCAGGCTGGCGACGGCCCAGTCCGTGGACCGTTCCCGATCCGCGGTCGACGACGTGACCGCCGCACTGTACGGCGACACCGGCGCGGAGGTTCTGAGCGGAAAGCTGCACGTCTGGATGGGACAGCCGCGGGCCTTTGAGATCTCCATCCCCCTCGAGGCGATAAAGAAGGCAGAGCGGGTCCCCGACCACAGGAGGGGCGGCTCGCTCGGGGTGCATGGCGGACGAGGAAAGTGGCTCGTCAACGCGAGCTACGAGGATCTCGTCACCCTGACCTTGCAGCCTCCACAGGCGGCTGCAGTGTCGATGGCCTCCGCGATGCCTGCGGAGGTGAGGGAGAAGAGCCCGTGGTTCGTGCGGGTCCTGCTCCGCGATCGTTCTCCGAAGGTGCGAGAGCTGACCATCAGCGTGGAAGATCCCGACGCGCTCATCCGCCTCCTCGCCCGATAGCGATCGGCGCGTCGGCCTTCGGGGGCAGCCTGCGGCGATAGGCGGGCACGGCGACGGGCAGCTCTTGAATCGGTGCGTCTACCTCCCGCGCTCGACGATCGTGATCAGCACCGCAGCGATCAGAGCGGCCAGGATTCCCTTCACGATCGCCTCGAGAAGGCCGTTCCCGAGAGCCAGGTCGGCGAGAAACACACCCACTCCCGTGCCAGCGGCCACGACCGGCGTTTTCGTCGATCCGTTCGTCATCGCGTGATCATGGCAAGGAATCGCACGTCTCGTCCCGACGTGCCGCCGGCCCGGCGACGGAGGCCTCACGTGACCAACTCGCAGTATGGAGGCTGGCGGCCTTGATGAGCGGCGTCACTCGGTCCTGTCGTCGTCGAGCGGCGCAGTGATGGTGTGCCAGCCGAGGTGGCTGAGCCTGGTAGCGAACGACACCGCGTCGGTGTGGTTGAGCACCGCGAGTCGCTCTTCGGCAAGGACGAAGAGTGGTGTGACTGCCATCAGCTCGTCGTGAGGCTCAAGCGCGATCCGCCAGCCAACGAGAGTGTTCCCGGAGCTACCCGGTGGGAGCAGGTGGTGCGCCGCGACAGCCGTTGTCGTCTCCACTCGTTGCACTGCTCGATCCGGCGCGACCAGCTCCCCTGGTCGGTGGCGACGGTGGAACACCTCGCGAGCTCGACACGACGAGCAAGCGATCGCGTCAGCGGCGGCAGCGCGAGCAGTCCCCTTGGTCGCGGGGTGGCCCGCGATGGCGTTCGAGCACTTCCACGCGACGGTCGCGTCAACCGATCGACAAGCATCGGAGGAGTTCTCGAGGCGATCCAAGAGGTCTGGGTGCGCCTCGCCGATCGGCGGAGCTGCACAGTGAGCGCAGGCGCAAAGAGCCGAGCGTTCCCACGCGCTGATGGTGCGACGATGCCATCGGACCCGACCGTCGCCGATGCACCGAACTGGAACTTCGACCTCGACGTCGCGGTGCCGGTCACCGTGCTCCACGAGTTGAGCGCGTCTGTCGAGAACCAAGTCCGCCCAGGACCGCGCCCCAAGACGGATGCGGATCGTCGTGCCGGTGGGCGGCTTTGGCACCTGGCTCGACGCCCATGCGTCGTAGCTGGCAGGCGCCAATGATCCACCAAGACTGATGCTGGCGAGCGCCCAGGCGCGCACAGCGGCTTCGGCGGTGGTCGTCGGCGTAAGCAGGGTGCCCCGCCGTCGGCGTTCCGCCGGGCCAGCCCTCGGCTCGGTCACTGCCGCCGGCACGCCAAGACGATGCGAGCGTGGCTTGCACGCCTGACAGTCGCAGATCGTCGCAGACGCCCATCTCTCGACCGTCTGCCATGCCCAACACAGGCGGCTGCGGTCCTCGCGCCACACCGGAGCCTCGATGGTCACGTCCCAGCTGTTCGCGAGCTCGAGGAAGACTTGGCGGCGGGCAACGATGATGTGTGCCCAAGACGGGTCAGTCTCCCTGTTACGGATGGTGGTTCTTGTGACCGTTGGCTTCTCCTGATTCCGCGCCCAATGGTCATAAGACGAGGCCGAGAGAGACCCCCCCGATTGGAGCGTCAGCCGCGCCCAGCGTTGCAGGGTCCTTTCGATGATGGTCCCGGGAACGCGTGCGGTCACGCGACCTCCTCAGGGCGGCGACCGCGAGCGCTCTCAGGTGAGGCGCTACGGCGCCGATGGGCATCCTGCCGACCAGACTCGCAGCTCACCGCACACGACCGTACGGCCGATGGATTTCGTCGCTGTCGCCACTGCGTGAACGCAATGTTTCAGTCGCCACGGTGCGCAAGCGGCGAACGTCGGAGCCCTTCGCTGGTGGAACCTCGGCCGGAAGCGTCGCTCTTTCCCGGCTGGGCTGGTCGGTCGACGTAGCCCTACAACTCGATGCCGAAGTCCCGTTCGACGTGGCGCTGCCTCGCTTCGACGCGCGCCGCCTGTTCGACGAGTTCGAGCATCGCTTGCCACCGTGCCGGATCGTCGAGGAGCAGGGGGCTGGGGTCGCTGTCGTTGTCGACGGCGCGGGCGATGAGTTGTCGGCTTCGTTCGACGAGTTGGGCGAGGTGGTCCCATTCGGGGTTGCCGTAGGGGGGTCGTGGGCCGAGCAGTCGACTGGTCTTGGTGGTCAGGGAGGACACCGTGCTGGCGGCTGGTGGAGCATGGTCTCGCCAGGTCTCGATGCGCTCGGCGATGGCTGACCAGGTGGCGTGGCCGGCGGGGTGATCGGGCCGCGGTCCGAGGGTGGCCGAGAGGTCTGAGGTTGGGTCGGCGCCGGCGGCGAGCACCCGCTGGGGGCGGGTGTCGGTGAGGGCTTGGTCGATGTCGGCGAGGGCGGATCGGATGCGGCGAAGCTCGGGGGCGGTGTCGTCGACGGCAGCTTGGTAGGCGCGGACGGCGCCGCGTTCTATTGCTACCCGCGTCTGGTCGTTGGCGACGTTCTCGGCGGTGCGGTCCACGGCGATTTGGGCGAGGGCGAGTGCCGCTTCGGCGGTGTCGATGGCCGGCTGGTCGCGTCGTCCCCATCGCCGCTGACTCGCCTCATCTAGGGCGGACTCGGCGCGTCGAACGGCGCGTTGGTGGTGGGCGAGGTCGCCC
>JBKJJS010000274.1:0-5883 GCA_046597895.1 Ilumatobacteraceae bacterium | reverse complement strand
GGACTGGCCGACGAGCTCCGGTGACTCCACCCGGGAGCCCCTCTCGCTGTACGACTTCCCGGACCGGATTCCGTTCAGCCAGCCTGACTACCCGGCGATTCCGTCGCCGACCGTAGCGACGACGGTGGCGCCGACCCCGCCGACGACGTCGCCGCCATCGACCACATTGCGACCGCCGCGCCCCGTGCGCCCGGCCGTCACCACCAACCCGGACACGTAACGGTTCCTCGCTATCCTTGTCCCGGTGCGAATCGGGGTGCTGACAGGCGGCGGCGACTGCCCTGGTTTGAATGCCGTGCTCCGGGCCATCGTGCGCAAGGGAGAGTTCGTCTACGGCGACGAGATCATCGGGTTCCTGGATGCCTGGGACGGTGTGCGCGAGCGCCGGACGATGGCGTTGGACGTCCGATCGCTGCGGGGGATGTTGCCAAAGGGCGGCACCCTGCTCGGTACCCGCCGAGGGAGCCCATTCGAGTGGCCGGAGGGACCGGAACTCGTGAACGAGGTGCTGGCGGAGTTCGGCATCGACGCGTTGGTCGTCATCGGCGGGAATGGTTCCCTGACCCTCGCCTGTGAACTCCATTCGAAGCTCGGCACCCCGATTGTCGGCGTACCAAAGACCATCGACAACGACGTGTACGGAACGGACGTCACGTTCGGCTTCCACACGGCCGTCCAGATCGCCACGGACGCCATCGACCGACTCCACACCACGGCCGAGAGCCACGACCGGGTCATCATCGTGGAAGTCATGGGTCGTGACACGGGGTGGATCGCCACGTATGCCGGTATCGCCGGCGGAGCGACGGTCATCCTGATCCCCGAGGAACCGTTCGATCTCGACGAGGTCTGCCGGGTCATCGAAGCCCGCCACGAGCGCGGCCGCTACGCCTCGATCGTCGTCGTGGCCGAAGGGAGCGAACCGAAGGCAGGCACGCTCGAGGCGGTCCCCAAGGAACTGGACAAGTTCGGGCACGTGAAGTTCTCCGGGATCTCCCATCGGATCGCCCCCGAGATCGAGGGCCGAACCGGGTTCGAAACCCGCGTCGTGCAGATCGGACACGTGCAGCGCGGTGGCACGCCCACCGCATTCGACCGTGTGCTTGCTACCCGGTTCGGCCTCGCCGCCATCGATGCCGTCCACGACCAGGCCTGGGGCGAGATGGTGGTGCTGCGAGGAACGGAAATCGACAGGACGCCACTGGCGGTTGCGGTCGGGCGTACGCGCAGCATCGATCGATCGTTGTATCGCGACGTGGCGTCGGTGTTCTTCGGCTGAGGCCAAACCGTGGTAGGAACGCGTCCCATGCCCTGGGACCAGAGTCGGCCGGTGCCGTGGAAGCGGCTGTTGACCTTCGAAGCGATCTACGTCGGGATCTTCGCCGGCTTCGTGTTGATCGTGCAACGCGACAAGATCGGCTCGGCGGTGACGAGCATCCTGTTCGCCGTAGCCCTCACCACGATCCTGATGTACTCGCTGATCAAGTTCGGTTACCACCCGAATTGGCTGCGCAGCCGAGCCGAGATGGCCGCGGCGCGGTCCGAGAAGATGGCAGCCCGACGGGCCATGAAGGCGGCGAAGTCGGGCAAGCCCCCTCCCCGCACCGACGTCCGTGACCGTCCGGCCCCTACGAAACGCACGTCAGCGGGGCCGAACAACCAGCCCCGCCGGACCCGCGACACCCGCAAACGCTGAGGGAGCGGCGGCACATGTCGAACACGCCCTGCGTCATCGCCATCGATGCGGGCACCACCGGTGTTCGCAGCCGGGCGGTGTTCACCGACGGGCGGCCGGCCGTCGCGTCGTACCGCGAGTTTCCGCAGTACTTCCCCCGGCCGGGCTGGGTGGAGCACGACGCCACCGAAATCTGGGAGGCGGCCAAGGCCACGTTTCTGGACGTGATCGCCATCGTCGGAGCGGATGATGTGGCGGCGATCGGCATCACGAACCAGCGCGAAACCGTGATGGCGTGGAGCCGTTCGACGGGACTCCCTTACGCCAGGGCCATCGTGTGGCAGGACCGCCGCACAGCCGCACGATGCGACACGTTGACCGCCGCCGGGATGCTGCCAATGGTACGAGCGCGCACCGGCCTCGTACTCGACCCGTACTTCTCCGGCACGAAGTTTGAGTGGCTGTTGCGAGAGGGCGGCGTGCCCCTCACCGATGACCTGGCACTCGGCACAGTGGACAGTTGGATCCTGTGGAACCTCACCGGCGGCGCAATACACGTCACGGACACGACCAACGCGTCGCGCACCATGCTGTTCGACATCGGGGTACTTGCCTGGTCCGACGAGTTGTGCGAGCTGTTCGGGGTCCCCCGCTCGGCCCTGCCCGAGGTCAAGCCGTCGAGCACTCGCTACGGCGTGACGTCGGCTCGGTGCGGCATCCCGGCTGGCATCCCGGTGTCGGGCATCGCCGGCGATCAGCACGCCGCCCTCTTCGGCCAAGCCTGTTTCGCCCCCGGCATGGCCAAGAACACGTACGGGACCGGCAGCTTCGTACTGATGAACGTCGGCTCGACCCGCCCGCCACCGGCGGAGGGCATACTCACGACCGTGGCGTGGACGTTGGGCGACGGGACCACGACGTACGCATTGGAGGGTGCCATCTTCGTCACCGGCGCCGCCATCCAGTGGCTGCGCGACGGGCTCGGGGTGATCGAGAATGCGGCCGAAGTCGGACCGCTCGCGGCGAGTGTGACCGACTCGGGGGGCGTCTTCATCGTGCCGGCGTTCACCGGGCTCGGAAGCCCCTGGTGGGATCCATACGCCCGCGGCACGATCGTCGGCATCACGCGGGGATCATCGAAGGCGCACCTCGCCAGGGCCGTGGTCGAGGCCATGGCGTACCAGACCCGCGACGCCGTTGAGGCAATGGTGGCGGCCTCGGGGACACCGTTGAGCGCGCTGCGGGTGGATGGCGGGGCGTCGGTGATGGACGTGCTGCTGCAGTTCCAGGCCGATCAGTTGGGCGTGCCCGTCCATCGCTCGCGTGACCACGAAACGACCGCGTTGGGTGCAGCGTTCCTCGCCGGCCTGGCGGAGGGGATCTGGCCCTCGCTCGACGCCATTGCCGAGCAGTGGTCGCTCGACGCCGAGTTCACCCCGGCCGAGGACCGCCTGTTTCCGGACCTGTTCCACGCCGAGTGGCGCAGGGCCGTGGAGCGGTCGAGAGGCTGGGCCAAGGATTGACGTGCGAGCGAACCGAACGCATCGAGAGCGGTGAACGCGTCAGCCACCGAGGCTGTCCACGATGCGGCCGAGGAGCGCGACCTGGCGCCGTTCGCGTGAACGAAAGGCCATGCCGTGGCGGCCGATCGCCACTGCGGCACCGACCGCTGGCAGATGAGCCCAGACGAGGTCGTGGGGTGTCGCCGCGGTCTGCTCTTCCGGCGGAAGGTGGCGGCTGCCCTCGATGAAGGCGGCGAGCCACGCCGGCGTCGGGTGATCGCCGAGTTCGACGAGGGGCGCACCCTCGACCAGGGACACGGCCAGTGCCCAGTCGCCATCCACGAACGCCCGCAACTCCTGGCACAGCACGTCAACTCGTAGTGCGGGAGCGGTCTCCACGAGTAGGGCGGCAATCTCCAACACCGCCACTCCCGGCTCTGGGCGGTCGCCGTCGATGCGCCGCACTTCCTCGACGGCGGCGTCGTCGACCTGACCGATCTCGGCTACGAGCAGGTCGACGAGGTCGCCGGATGGCAACGTGACCACGAGCTCATCGATCGCCCGGCCGCCACCGCGCTCGAGGATGTCGATACCGACCACGTCGCCCCGCACCGCCCCGATGCGGCTCGCAATCTGGCCAAGGGCGCCGGGACGATCGGGAACCCACACCCGTACGACGTAGGTCTCCACGGCCGGGCAGGCTATCGGCGCCCGCCGTACCGGACGAGTCGAATTCGCGAACGCCCGACGACAGACGGATCAGAGCTTGACCAGGCCGCGCTTCAAGTTCCGCAGGCCCTGCGCAATGCGCTTCTCGTTCTCGATGAGCGCGAAGCGTACGAACCCTTCTCCCCCCGGACCGAAGCCGAGCCCCGGCGACAGGGCCACATCGCAGTCCCTCACCATCAAGGAGCAGAACTCCACCGAGTTCAGTTCCCGGTACGGCTCCGGGATCGGGGCCCATACGAACATCGAACCCTTCGCCTTCGGGACTTCCCACCCGATGCGCGACAACCCGTCGACCAGTGCATCGCGTCGACCCTGGTAGATCTTGCAGACCTCGAGTGGGTAGTCCGACGCCTCATTGAGCGTGACCGTGGCAGCGATCTGGACGGGCTGGAACATGCCGTAGTCGAGATAGCTCTTCAGCTTCACCAACGCCTGCACGACGTCCTTGTTACCGAGGAGGAAGGCGCAACGCCACCCGGCCATCGAGAAGCTCTTCGTCATCGAGTACAACTCGACGGCACACTCCTTGGCCCCGTCAGCCTGGAGGATCGACGGGGGCTTGTAGCCGTCGAAGCCGACGTCGGCATACGCGAAGTCGTGGACGACAATCATCTCCTTCTCACGGCAGAAGTCGACCACCTTCTGCATGAAGTCGAGGTCCACCGTGGCCCCTGTGGGGTTGTGCGGAAACGACATGACAAGCACGCGCGGCTTGGGCCATCCGACGTTCCAGGCGTTCTCCAAGCTGCTCATGAAATCGTCAGTGATGTTGTCGCGCCAACGCGGGTCAGAGAGCGAACGCATCGGCACCTGGCGAAGGTCGGCTCCGGCAAAGAGTGGACCGTAGATGTGGATCGGATAGCTCGGGCTCGGCACGATGGCCGCATCGCCCCGGTCGAGCAACACCCACATGAGGTGGCTGAAGCCCTCCTTTGCGCCGATGGTGTTCGTGACCTCGAGCTCTGGATCGAGATCGACGTCCCAGTGTGTCTTGTAGTACCCGGCGATGGCCTCGCGCAGCTTCGGAATGCCGCGCGACAGCGAGTAGCGGTGGTTGCGGGGGTTGTGGGCCGCCTCGGCCAACTTCTCGACGGCGATGTTCGGCGAGGGGATGTCCGGGTTGCCGAAGCCGAGGTCGATCACGTCTGCGCCACCTCGGCGTGCCTCGATCTTCAAGTTGTTGATGATCGTGAACACGTACGGGGGCAGATTGGTGATCCGGCGAAACTCCATAGTGCAATTCACGCTACTGGCCGAGGGGTGTCGTACCGCGGTCGGTTTGATCGCGCCGGTCGTGTGGCAGCATGCCCACATGGCCAAGGAACCTCGTCCCGGTTGTATCCACGTGGTGATCGAGATCCCCCGCGGAAGCCGCAACAAGTACGAGATCGATCACGACACCGGCCGGGTGTTCCTGGACCGCCGACTCTTCACGGCCACGACCTATCCCACGGACTACGGGTTCATCCCCGACACACTCGGCGGTGACGGCGACCCCCTCGACGCGCTCGTCCTGCTGGAGGATCCCGTCTATCCAGGCGTCTGGGTCGAGGCTCGGCCGGTCGGTGTCCTGTTCATGCGGGATGAAGCGGGCGAGGACGCCAAGATCATCTGCGTGCCGCCCCGCGAGCCGAGGTGGCAGGGCATCCAGGACCTCGCCGACCTCCAACCGGAGCTGGTCGCCGAGATCCAGCACTTCTTCGAGGTCTACAAGGCGCTCGAACCGGGCAAGGAGTCAAGCATGAACGGCCTCGCCGGCCGGGAGGCGGCGTGGCGCGAGATCGAGTCGGCCCGCGCCAACTACTCGACGAAGCCCCATCCCCACACTGAACGCTGAGCGGCGTCAGATCTCCGAGGTCAGGACCGGCCGGCCTTCGCGTACGGAGCGCCACGCCGCCAATCCGATGACGAGCGGGGCCCGGCCGTCATTGGCGCCGACCGGCGACTCGCCGCCAACGGCGAGATAGTCGAGGAAGG
>JBKJJS010000166.1:0-5929 GCA_046597895.1 Ilumatobacteraceae bacterium | reverse complement strand
ACGGGCCCACCCCGAGCAGTTGGCGGACCGTCGCCACGGCGGCGGCCACCCGACGACCGTCGAGATCCCAGCCGAATGGTGCGGGCTCCCGGCCATCTCCCCGCCCGGCCACGAGTTCGCCGATACGACGCCGTTCCGCGGTCTCGAACGAACCGAACGTGCGGCGCAGCAGCGGCAGAGTGTCGGTGAACGCCACGTCCGGGAGCCCGGAAAGCCAGGAGTCCACCAAGCCGAGCAGGGTCGCGTCGTGGAGCAACACTGTCCCTGACCCTGAGAGGAACCCTTCAACGAAACTCGCTCCCACCGCGGCCGGTGTCCCGGGTGTGAGGGCACGCGAGAGGCGCCGCGCCGCCTCCTCACGCGGCCAGTGGCCACCGTCGAGCAGCAACCTGGCCACCGCGCCTTGCACCATCCCGTTCGCACGAGGCAGGTCAGCGATACGACGCAGGACGAGCGGCCACTCCTCGCCCCGGGCCGGATGGTCGAGCAGCGCCAGCGCACTCTGCGTCGCCCCGATACGACTGGCGACGGCCGCCGCCGAATCGTCGTCGAGCGACGTGCACAACGGCAGGAGGCCAGCGCAGATTCGCCGCACGAGCCCGTCGATGACAGCGTTGAGCTTCGGAGCTTCGGTGGACCGCACGTCGCCATAGCGCGCCGCCCGAGCGAGCGGGCCGAGCGCGTCCATGAGGTGCTCGACATCGGCATCGGTGGCGGCCCGCGCCGCCACGAGCACCATGACCGCTTCCACGGCAGTGTCGAGGGCGGCGAGCAGGGTTGCCTCCACGAGGCCCGTCAGCTCGGCCAGTGTGGTCGCTCGTCCCGCCCGCTCGATGACCCGCTGCGAGGCCGCCGCGGCCACGGTGGTGCCATACGCGCCCGCATCGATGAGGCGCAGTTCCAACTCGGGTTCCCAACGCAACCGCCACGTCTCGCGGAACGTGCCGGCCGATCGCCGCCCTTCCTCCGGCCGACCCCAGGGGATGTCCAGCAGCCAGAGACGGTGGAGCAGATGCGAGCGGGCAAGATCCTTCGGCCCCCGCAGATCGAGCTCCAGGACGCGCTCGAACGCCTCAGGCTTCAGGCGCACTCGTTTGCATTGCGCGGCGAGGTCCCTGGCCAGTGGCACCATGGGTGTGTCCGCCGGTACGGAGCCAATCTCGCTGCCCACCACGAGGTGGTCGTGAATCAGGGCCAGCGGCCCTGGGCGACCGTCGGCCACCACGGCTTGGGCGGCGTCGCTCACCTCGGCCAGACCGGGGCGCGGCCGGCCCCGCAGCGAGGCGAGCGCCGACGCCAACCGGCTGGCGGCCACGAGGTGATCGGGTGAGATCGGAATGTCGCGTTCGCGCAGCAGCCGGGCGACCCGAGCGAACCAGGGGGTAATGGAGCCGGACGCCGAGTTCCGATGGATGTGGGCGTACCAGCCCGGCGACGCCACCCCGGCGCCGTACCCGGTGCTGGCCGCCAGACGACGGTGAGTCCAGGGCACCCAGGTGACCGCCACCTTGACCTTCGCCAGTCCCCGCAGGACCGCGGCATCGTCCTTGGCGCCGGGCGTCATCGCCGCAGGGCCGAGATCGAGAGCAGGGACGTGCCACGCCCCGCAGACCACGGCAATGCGCACGTAGCCCTCGCGCCGCACGGCCCGCAGGGTCTGGCGCATCGTGGCCTCGCGCGCCGCCTCGAGCCCGACGGGTGCCGCAACCCCCTCGCGTACGGACACCATGGCCTCGGCGATCGCATCGAACAGATCCTCCCCGCCCCTATGTTCGACCACGTCGTCCCACCATCGTTCGGGGTCGTCGTCACCGGCGGCGGCCGCCAACTCGGCGATGGGGTCAACCCCGGGCCCGAGCGATGGTCCGTCACCGCGGGGCTCGGCGAGGACATGAGCCAATGCCAGGTCCATCGGACGGACGGGGATGGCGTGCGTTCGCGCCCAGCACAACGCCACCCACTCCGGGCTGAACTCGGCGAACGGGGCGAACGACGCCCGGAGAGGATCCTCGATGGCGTACGCCAGCAGCGCCACTGGTGGCCGAAGCTCAGGATCTCCGACGCGGGCCAGCGCCGCCGCGGCGTCGATCGGCGCCTCGAGCACCACGATGTCCGGCTGCCAGCGATCGAGCGCAGCGGCCAGCGAACGCGCCGAACCGGGGCCGTGGTGACGTATGCCAAAGCAGCGGAACGGGCCGGGCGGAGGAACGTCGCTCATCGCGCCAGCGCTACCCCGTCACGTCCCGGCAGGCCTCGTAGAACGCGCCCCATCCGGGTCGATCCCGTACGACCACCTCGAGGTATTCGCGCCACGCCACGAGGTCGTGGATGGGATCCTTGATCACGGCTCCGATGATTCCCGCTGCCATGTCACCGGCAGAGAGGTGGCCATCCCCGAAGTGGGCCGCCAACGCCATCCCGCTCGTGACCACACTGATGGCCTCCGCAGTGGAGAGCGTGCCGCTCGGCGTCTTCAGCGACGTGCGCCCATCCTCGGTGACGCCATCGCGTAGTTCGCGGAACACGGTGACGACGCGCCGGATCTCGTCACGCGAACGCGTCACCGGTGGCAGCGCCAGCGCTTCGCCGAGTTCGGCGACACGACGGTCGACGATGGCGATCTCCTCCTCGGCAGTGGCGGGCAGCGGCAGGACCACGGTGTTGAATCGGCGACGCAATGCGCTCGACATGTCGTTGATGCCGCGGTCCCGGTCGTTGGCGGTGGCGATGACGTTGAACCCGGTGATGGCCGCCACTTCACTCCCGAGTTCCGGAATGGGGAGCACCTTCTCCGAGAGGATCATGATGAGCGCGTCCTGGACGTCGGCCGGCATTCGGGTGACCTCCTCGATACGGGCGATGGCGCCGGTGCGCATCGCGCGCATCACCGGGCTCGGCACCAGCGCCGCCTCGCTCGGACCGTCGGCCAGCAGGCGCGCATAGTTCCAGCCGTAGCGGATGGTTTCCTCCCCGGTGCCGGCCGTGCCCTGGACGAGGAGCGTGGAATCGCCGGAGATGGCCGCCGCTAGGTGCTCGCTCACCCAGGTCTTCGCCGTGCCGGGCACGCCGAGGAGCAGCAGTGCCCGGTCCGTGGCGAGCGTCGCCACCGCCACCTCGATCAATCGGCGGTTGCCGACGTACTTCGGGGTGATGGACTCGCCCCCCGGCGCGACGCCGCCCATGACGTACGTCACGACGGACTGCGGCGACATGCGCCAATGCGGAGGGCGGGGGCGGTCGTCGCCCGTCGCCAGCGCGGCAAGTTCGGCGGCGTACTGCTGCTCGGCGTGCGGCCGCAGGACGTCGGCCGGGCGGGGGCCGGGGCGGGGGTCTGCGCAGGGGCGGGTGGTTCTCTCACGGCATGAGCTCCCGGATGAGATCGAGGCGGGTCTTGGCGAGGTCGCCGAGGGTGAACGTGAGGCCCATGGTGTCGGGGTTCGTGGCCGATCGCGCCAACGCCTCGACCAACGGCCCAAGGTGATCGACCGGCACGGCCGACACGAAGCGCACCAGCGAAGCCCGGTGGCGGTTGGTGAACCGACCCCGCTGCAGCGCGCCGGCCAGCGTGGCCGCCAGTTCCGCTGGGGCGAGGGTGCCGAGGCGGGCGATGTCCTCCGGAATCGGGACGTCCGGCGGCGCCACGACACCGGCGGCGCGAGCCGATGGCCGGCTCGGGGCGAGTTCGTGGGGAAAGAGCTCAGCCAACCACGTCGTCATCTCCCCGGCCAGCCCGGCGATGGCCGCCCGCCGATCAGGGTCGCCGCGGAATCGGGCGAGGAGGGCGACCACCACTTCGGGTGGAAGCGACCAGCCCCCGAGGCCGACGCATCGAGCCCACTCATCCACGAGGTGCGGCCATTCAGCGAGGAGTTGTGGCAGCCGGCGAACGGCAGCCGGAGGGCAGACGGGGCGGGGGTCGACCGGGCACGGCACGAGCAGGGGAACGGCAGGGTTAGGGCGGAGACCGGCGCGCCGGGCGGCGGCGAGGAGGGCGACCTGGTCGAGCACGGACTCGGCCGGGTCGACACCGGTTCTGTCCGTGACGAGGTCGGCCACTGCGCCCGTTGGGGCGTCGGGTACAGGGCGACGGCCGCTGCCCAGCAACGCGGTGGTGGCCAACCCCGACCAGTGGTCGGCGAGTGAAAGGTTCATCGCGATCGGCCCTGCCCCCAGGCGCGGCTCGGCCGCTCATGGAACCCGCCGCGCGGGCCGAGATCCACCGAACGATCGTGGAGGTGTGCGGCGAGCGGCACGAGTCCCGAACTCGTCCACTCGCACGTGAGGTCCACGGAACCGCCACGCGAGATCGCCACGAGCGGCGCCATGCCATCCGCCCCGACGACCACCGGTAACGAGCCAGTGTGGTCTGCGAGGACCCAGCGACCGGCGGCCAGCGTGGGAGCGGCGGCGACGGACACTGGCCAGCGCTCGATCCACGGCACCGCGGCGAGCGCCCAGCCAACCTCGTCGCACGCCCCGGCCAGTGACGTCGTGCGAACGGATTGTTGGCTGGGGAGGTCGTCAGCGCTCTCGGCGTGGACGGCACCGAGCACGCAACGCACCTCGCCGGCCCCGGGATACCGATGCAGGTCGGCCCGAAGGACCCGCCCGATCCCGACATTGTCGGCCAGCGCCTGGCCGTACGCCGCGAACGACAGCAGCAACGCCCACCGTCCGGATTCGAGCCCCCGCAGCCACAGGCGGCGAACCACGATGCGGTCCTCCAGCGTGTCGCTACGCCCGGCCACCACCCACCGGTCGGTCTCGGGCGGCCGGGCGAGCACGTCCGCCTGACGCACCGTCCACCCGAGCGCCGTGCGAACGGAGTCTGCGAGATCAGGGTCCAGCGTGGGCAGGCGTCGCCCGGCTTCGCACAGAAGGTGGAGCGCGCCGAGCTCGCCCAGGACGTGCTCGTGCCAGCCCGGTCGGGTCCCGACGGCACCCGACAGCCGCTTCAGCCGGTGGGCCAGCGCCGGCGCCTGGGCATCCACCATGCGGGCCGCCACCGTGTCCCATGTTGCGTACTGCGCCAGCGCAGGTGCAGTGAGCCCGGTACGGACGCAGTCGGCCAACCATCGGTCAAGCTCACGAAGGCCCCTCGCCACCCGGTCGGCCCGCTCGGCCGCCCGCTTGTCCCCCGGCGATGGCGTTGGGACATCGCCGCCACCGAGTCCCCCGGCCGCAGTGGTGCGGGGGCGCCGGCTGCGGGGAGGTTCGGCCGGCGACGCGGACGCGTCGGGGTCGGCTTCGCGCAGCGGACTGGCGGCGGCGCGGGCCACCCGACTGGCCAACCACTCCGCCGCGAACACCGGTCGCGTGGCAGAGGCGATATGCCCGGCCGACCACAGCAAGAGCAGCGCCAGCGCGTGCTTGCATGGGTTCTGCCGGCTGGGGCACGAGCAACGAAATGCCGGCTCACTGAGCACTACGACCGTCTGGTACGGCTCGGCCCCCGAGCCCCGGTACAGCCCCCACACCCCTTCGCCATCGCAACCGAGACCAGCCCACTGACCGGGCACGGCGAGGCGACGAGCCGCACCAGCGGCCCGCCCATCGGGAGCGAGCGCGAGCACGTCAGCGAGTGGCCACGGAGTGGCGTGCTCGACGACGTCGACCCGGCTGTCCATAGCGCCCACCGTACCGAGCCGGTGTGGCAGGGAAGCGAGACGCCGTACGACCGGCTCAGCAGGCGACTACGACGACCCCGAACTCACGCTCGGCCCGGTGTAGCTCCTCCGCCGTCAACGGTCCGTTCGTGCGTTCGCGTTCCTGTTCCGGGCCCCCTGCGGGAGGGACTGTTCACATTTGAAAACCTGACAACCCAGCCTGCGCGGCGCGCAACGCCGGTTGTCAGGTTTGGTTGTCAGGTTTTCAAATGTGAACAGTCCCTCCCGCAGGGGGCCCGGAACAGGAACGCGAACGCACGAAC
>JBKJJS010000298.1:0-8423 GCA_046597895.1 Ilumatobacteraceae bacterium | reverse complement strand
GCTACTAGCGGTCGCTTGCGAACCTCCTCGCGGAAGCCGTCGTCTCCCTCGCGCCACCACGCCATTGAGCGGACGGTCACGTTCACGTCACGTGCGAGGCGCTGCTGACACCGCTGTGCAGCCTCATCGAGGTCGTCGCGATCGGGCATGCCGATCACCAACACGTCGATATCGGCAGGCGGATGACCCTCCAACCCGACGTAGCGCGCCGCCCACGAGCCGAACAGATACAGACCGAGCAACGCCTTGATCGAGGCGAACTCCTCGGCGACCACCTGCTTCGGACCAAATGAGCGCAGCAGCAACTCGGTCAAAGGAGCCGTCAGCGCCGACGTCGACGCGGTGACGAGACGAGTGTTGCCGAGCCTACGCGAGCTGATCACCCCCGTCTGTTCAGCACGTGCAACCTCGCGCTGGGCGCTCGACACCGACCCACCAATCCGATCTGCAAGCTCTGTCAGCGTCCACTCCCGTTCCGGATTGAGTAATACCAACGTCAGCAGGTCCGCCTGCAGCCGCGAACGCAAAAGCGGCAGCAAAGGGGGCGCCGGTGTTTGCATATCACGCAATATACGGCCTGCGATAAGGGATGATGGGCACCCCGTCACTCGCCATAGCCCGGGTCACTGGGCCAATTGGGTTGGAACAAGTGCCACTGTTCGGGGGCGCGGCGGATCAGGAACTCGAGTTCCCGGGCCAGTTCCTGCGTGATCCGCTGGACGTCGTCCCTCAGGCGGCCGAGTCGCGTCGCCGCCACCGCAGGACGCACCAACGTCTGGTGGCCGTTGTAGCTGTCCGTGAAATACACCGCCGCCGGCAGGATCGGGGCGCCGGTTCGAATGGAGAGCGTGGCCGACCCCGCCGGAAGTGTCGTCCGCTCCCCGAAGAACTCCACCTCCACCCCGCCACCTTGGATGTCTCGATCTGACAGGAGACACACGATCTCGTTCGCCTTCAATGCCCTCATGATGGCCGACGTCGCCCCGGGCCCCAGGGGCACCACGGTCATGCCGAGATCAGCCCGCAGGTCCTTGAACCACTCGAACAGCTCCACATTGTCGAGCGGCTCGACCACCACGGTCATCTGATGCCCCTGCTCGGCCATCCACCGGCCTCCCCACTCCCAGCCCCCTAGGTGTGGCAGAGCCAGGATGGCCCCGTTGCCGAGCGTCAGCGCTTCGGTGATGAAGTCGTATCCCTGAATCTCGAAGGTCCGCTCCACCACCCGTTTGGAAAGGTTCGGGAGCCGGAAACTCTCGACCCAGTATCGGGCGTACGAATCGAACGCATCCTGGACTGCCCGCCGCAGAGCCCAACCGGTCAATGCCGGGTTGACCCGGCGGAGGTGGCGTTCGATCATTTCGCGCTTGTCCCGCGAGGCGAGAGCGAACCCGTTGCCAGCGAAGCCGGACATGAACTGGGCCACCGGTCCCGGCGTCATGTTGGCGGCGAACGAGGCGAACTTGTAGCTCGCCGTCGCTACACGATGCCCGGTGGCGCGGGCCTGCTCGTCCGACACTCGGTGGTCGTCCGAAACCTGGCGTCGCTAGGCCGACGGGCGCGGACGGGGTCGCTTCACGCGCACCTGGGTCCGTCGACCTGCTCGGCCAACACGACGCGATTTGCGCCGTGAACGCCGCATCTCGATACGGGCGAGTGTCACTGGTGCCACAGCCGCCTGCTTCCACACCTTGAAGAACCGCTGCACGGCAGTGATCGTGGTGAGTGCCAGCATCACCCACAACACGGGGATCAGGAGGTTGTCGAAGAGCAGACCGAGGCACAGGAGGATGACCCGCTCGGCCCGCTCCATGAGACCACCCTTGGCGGACAGGCCCAAGGATTCTGCCTTCGCCCGCTCGTACGAGATGATCGAGGACACTGACAGCACGGCCACCGGCAAGATGCCGAGATGGGGGTGCTCCGGGTTGTCCTTGATGATGAACCAGGCGACGCCTCCGAGAAGGAAGGCGTCGGTGATGCGGTCGATCACGGAGTCGAAAAACGCGCCACGTTGACTCGATGAGCCGGAAGCCTTCGCAAGCGCCCCATCCAACAAGTCGGGGAGCGCCGCCAGGATCACGAGCAGAAGGCCGAGGTTGAGAGCGCCCCAGCCAATGGCCACACCGGCGCCAGCACCCACCACGAGCCCTACGAGCGTGAGGTGGTCGGGTGTGAGCCGCGTGCGGCGCAATCCGTTTCCGATCGGCTTCACCGCCCGCTCGACCGGCACTCTGAATTTGCCATCGAACATGGGGTGGAGGCTACATGAGGCAAGTCAGCAGGCGTATCACCCTCCCACTACAGTCCCTTTCGACGCTCGACTGCACAATGGGGGTTGCCGCCTTGAAGAGCCATCCGACCGAGAGGATCCGCAACGTCGTGCTCCTAGGACACGGCGGTACAGGGAAGACTTCGCTGGCCGAAGCGTTACTCCTTCGGTCCGGGGCGGTCACCCGCACCGGAAAGGTCGACGAGGGAACTTCCACGTTGGACACCGAACCAGAAGAGATCAAGCGGAAAATCTCGATCTCGCTCGGCCTCGCCCCTTTTGAGTGGACCGACTCGACAGGTACGCCACACAAGATCAACGTGATCGACACCCCCGGCTACGCCGACTTCGTTGGCGACGTCGAGGCGGCGCTTGCGGTTGCCGATCTCGCGGTGATTGTGGTGAGCGCCGTCGAAGGCGTCGAAGTCCAGACCGAGGTCCTTTGGCGCCGATGCGCCGACCTCGGCCTACCCCGGATGGTCTTCATCAACAAAGAGGACAAGGAACGCGCCGACTTCCACCGGGTTCTGGCCCAATTGAAGGCGGTGTTCGGGTCGGGATTCGCTCCACTCGAGCTGCCGATTGGAGAGGAGTCGGCACTCCACGGCATCGCCGACGTCCTCTCCGAGGCGGCGTTCGAGTACGAACCCGATGGCAAGCACCACACGGAACCGCTCCCCGACGACATCGCTGCCGAGGAGCACCGACTCCATGACGAACTCGTCGAAGAGATCGTGTCCGGCGACGACGAGCAACTCGAGCGGTACCTCTCGGGCGACATCCCCTCGGTCGAGGAACTCGAGCGAACGTTGGCCCATGAGGTCTTGGACTGCCTCGAGTTTCCAGTGCTGTGCGGCTCCGCTCAGACCGGTGTCGGTGTCGACCGTCTGGCCGACTTCATCTGCGAGATCGGTCCGTCACCTCTGGACCGCCCGACGACGGTCGATGCCGGGGACACCACCGTCGATGTGGCAGCTGACCCTGTCGGAGCGCCGCTCCTCTTCGTGTTCAAAACCATCGCCGATCCGTTCGTCGGCCAGTTGTCGCTGTTCAAGGTGTTGTCGGGCACCATCAAGGCCGACAGTCATCTGTTCAACACCTCATCGGGGGCGGAGGAGCGCCTCCACGGGCTGTTCCTCATGCGCGGTAAGGACCAGATGGCGGTTCAGGAGGTCGTAGCCGGCGACATCGCTGCCGTCGCCAAGCTGTCCGCCACGAAGACGAACGACACGTTGGCGCCCAAGGGGATGCCCGTCAGGGCCCGTCGAGTCGCTCCGCCGTCCCCTGCGCTCACCATCGCCATCAAACCCCGCACGCAGGCCGACGACGACAAGCTGGGCGTCGCCCTCCAACGGCTCCAGGCAGAGGACCCTTCGCTCCTCGTCGAGCGGGCGGAGGAGACGAAGCAGACGCTGCTGCGGGGAGTCGGGGAGACCCACCTCCAGGTCACCATCGAGCGCCTCGCTCGTCGCGGTGTCAATATCGAGAGCGAAGAACTCCGCGTGCCGTACCGGGAGACGGTGAGCGGCACCGCCGAGGCAGAAGGAAAGGTCAAGAAGCAGAGTGGCGGACACGGCCAGTACGCCGTGTGCTTTCTGCGCGTGTCACCCCGCGAACGCGGCGGTGGGTTCGAATGGGTCGACTCCATCGTCGGCGGCTCTATCCCTCGCAACTTCATTCCGGCCGTCCACAAGGGCGTGGAGGAGACCTTGAGCGGTGGCGGCGTGTACGGCTTCCCCATCGTCGATGTACGCGTGGAGTGCTTCGATGGCAAGTATCACTCCGTGGATTCGTCCGAGATGGCCTTCAAGACGGCCGCCGCCCACGGGTTGAAGGAAGCGATGGTTCACGCCGGCGTCGCCGTGTTGGAGCCGATCTCGATGCTGGAAGTCACCGTGCCGGCCGCCTATCAGGGTGACGTGATGGGCGACATCAATAGCCGCCGGGGCCGGATGCTCGGCACCGACTCGGTCGGCAACGGCGAGCACACGGTCATCGCTCACGTTCCGACTTCCGAGATCGCCCGCTACGCCATCGATCTGCGCTCCATGACGGGCGGACGAGGCCGCTTCACCGCCCATCACGACCACTACGACGTGCTTCCAGCGCATCTCGTGGAGAGGGCCAAGGCATCCCTTACGTCATCCCACGGTTGAGTCGGCACCTGGCAAACGTCATCATTGAACCGCTCCGGCGTTAGTAACGGGTGCCGGAGGCTCCGGGGACCCACCCGGGGAAAGAGGAGCGCCATGATCAAGCCCGCCATGCCAACACCGTCCCCTGGGTGATCCACACGTCATCCGCTCGGTGTTGCCCTCTCGAACGGAGCTTCCGGCACACTGTCCACCCGTGGAGGACAACAACGAGCCGGACGACCGTCACCTCGTCGCCCGCGCTCAGAGGGATCCCGATGCCTTCTCCATCATCTACCGCCGCCATGTCAACGGAATCCGCGCCTTCGCAATCCGTCGGTGCGGCGACCCGCACCTGGCCGACGACATCACAGCGATCGTCTTCGAGCGAGCGTGGAAGCACCTCCCGACGTTGCGAGTTCCCGAGTATGGGATCGGCCCGTGGCTCTATCGCATCGCCGCCAACGAGTTGGCCAGTCACTTCAGGCGTCGGGCCAGGGGCGATCGGGCGCACCAACGCCTCGCCCTCGTGCGTCCGAAGGACGGCCTCGACCCTGCGGATCAGTTCGAGCAGAAATTCGAGATTGAGGCGGTCCGGGAAGCCCTCGGCCGGCTGCGCACCCGCCACCAGGAGGTCATCTCCCTCCGCTACCTTGCCGGGCTTACTCCACTCGAAGCAGCCGAAGCGATGGGCACGACCCCATCGGTGGTCGCGGCGGTACTCCACCGGGCCCTCAAAGCGCTGGAGCGAGTAATCGAACAAAGCCGACCGCCGGATGAACAGCGTGACGAAGGTCCGGGCCGGCAACACCACACACAACACGACCAGCGAGACCGAGGAGGTGACGAGGATGACGATGAAGCGGGATGACATCGAGAGGATCCTCGAGGCCCTGGGTTCCGCCCCGATGGCTCCCCCGGACGCTCGCACCGTGGACCGGATCGAGAACCGCTGGCGGGCGGCGTCCTCCGGGATGACCCAGCAGCACGCGTCACGCCGTCGTCCCGTGATGCTCGCCGGCCTCGGGCTGGCGGCGTGCGCCGCCGCGGTGGCAGTCGGCATCGTCGTCAACCGTTCAGGCACCGACGACGTCGTCGTGACGGCCGCCGAGGACATCGTCATCGTCCTGCCCAGCGGCGAATTCGTGAACCCCGAGCCCGGTGAAGCGGTGCCAGAGGGAGCCTTCGTCCAGGGTGGGCCGTACGCCGCCGGGCGCATTGGGAACAATCTCGTCGGCCCGGACGACATCTTCGTCGTCGTGAACGGCCATCTGAAGAAGGCCGACGTCGACGCGCTCACCGCGGCAACGCCGGCTTCGTCGCTCGCCGAGTCATCGGCACCCGCCGAGTCGATCTCAGAGATTTCCTCCCAGCGATCCGCCGTCCCCGCCACCCCCGCCACGATCGCGGCCCCCACCCCGGCTCCCACCGCCGAGCCCACCACCACGAGCACCACCGTGGTCGTTGCCGAGGCACCCACCACCGTGTCGGTTGAATCCACGGATGCGGCGACTGTCCCCGTCAAGGAGGCACGTCGGCCAAGCGCTCTCCGGGTGACCGCCTCACGAGACGGTGACGTCGTCGTCGTGAGCTGGCGGAAATTCGCCGGCCCCGCGTTCCGTCGCTACGTCGTGTACCGAGTCAGGTCGTGGGATGGCGGTTCGACACCGACGAACGGGCGTATCGGCGCCGTGGGCGAGCGCACGGCGACGGAGTTCGTGGATTCCAACCCCAAGCTCAACACCACCTACGTCGTGGTGGCACTTGGCCCCGAGCAGGCAGCCATCGCCTGGGGGTCCGTCAAGACGCCGTTTACGTCGTCGGGCTCAGTGGCGACGGATCCGTCAACGTCGGCCCCGACCACTACGGGCTGATCCACTACGGGCTGATCCAATCCTGTTCGGGATTGTCCTCGACGAGATGTTCCAGCAGTCTGCCGTCGACGGCATCCACCAGCACAAACCCTCTTCGGCGCGGTGGATCCTCGGCCGAGTAGCACAGCACCCGCCACGTCGGACGGCTGCGCACACCCCGCCACACTTGTTGGGCGGACGCGTGTCCGACAGGAAACCCCACCGCCCTGGTGGCCACCACGAGCGCATCTTTCTCATCGATTTTCATACGCCAGCCCGAGGTGAGCGAGACGACGCCAGCGAACCCGAGTAGTGCCGTCGCCAATAGCAGACCCCGATTGACGAAGACCGACTCGTGGGAGCGGCGAGCCAGCCAGAGCCCAGCACACATCACCGCCAACACCAGGTACATCACGCCCGGGATGCGCCGGTGGCTGTTGTCGGGAAAGCCGTAGGACCCGACGTGACCGGCGGCGTCGAGATCCGACGGCAGTTCGTCTCTCAACTCGCCGGTATCGGGCTCCAGGTCACTGACCGAGGGGTCGGATTCGTCGCTCATCAGGCGGTGAGGCTATCCGGCGGCCGACACAGCACAGCCTCGGTCAGATGTCGAGCCACGCCGCCCGGAGCTTGGACGCCGTGTCCAGCAGCGCCTCGGGAAGGCTCCGCGTATTGGCGATGGCCTCCATGAAGTTCACGTCCCCGCTCCACCGGGGCAGCACGTGGACGTGGAGGTGTTCACTCACACTGCCGCCAGCGGGGCGGCCTAAGTTGATGCCGACGTTCAGGCCCTCAGGTTCATAGGCAGCCTTCAGTGCCTTGACCGAACCGGTGACCGTCATCCACAACTCCGACGTCTCCGACTGCGTCAGGTCCTCGAGGTTCGCCACCTCCCGATACGGCAGCACCAGGGTGTGACCAACGGTGTAGGGGAAAGCGTTGAGGATGGCGAACACCTCGGCACCGCGATGCACGATGTACGCCGCCTCGTCCGAGAGCCCCGAACGCAGGATGCGGCTGAACACCGACCCGCGCCCGGACTCCACGTCACCGTCGCGCACGCCCGCGACCGCGCCACCTGACGTGACGTAGGCATTGCGCCATCCGTTCCAGAGGCGCTCGAGCTCGTTCACCTCGACGCCCGGCTCAGAGACTGATCGCCGCGACCCGCACATCCGCGTTGAGTCGCTCGATGAACGTGTCGATCGTGATGCCGCGCTCCACGTCGCCGCCACGCGGGTTCACCCCAGCGGTGCCCGCTGATACATCGTCGTCTCCGACGACCAGCACATACGGGATCTTCTCCAACTTGGCGGAGCGGATGCGCTTACCCAATGCGTCGTTGGCATCCGTGAGGTCAACCCGATACCCCTCGGCGGCCAGCCGCTTCACGACGAACTCGGCATACGCCTCGTGTCCGGCCGCCACGGGAAGGACCCGAACCTGCAACGGGGCCAACCACGTAGGGAACGCCCCGGCGTAGTGCTCGACGAGCACGCCGAAGAACCGCTCCACCGAACCGAACAGCGCCCGGTGCAGCATGATCGGACGATGTCGGCCGTTGTCCGTTCCGACATACTCCAGGGCGAACCGCTCCGGCAGATTGAAGTCGCACTGGATGGTGGAGAGTTGCCACGTGCGTCCGATGGCATCACGCACGTCGATGTCGATCTTCGGGCCGTAGAACGCGGCGTCGCCTTCTTTGACCTTGTACGGGAGTCCGTACTTCTCGAGCCCGAGCCGCAGTGCCTCCGTTGCCTTGTCCCAGATGGCGTCATCGCCGACGTACTTGACGGGATCCTTCGTCGACAGGCTCGCCGTGAACTCGTCGAAACCGAAGGCGCGTAGCACGCTCATGACGAAGTCCAGCAGCGAGGCGATCTCGCCCTGCAGTTGTTCCTCCGTGCAGTAGATGTGGCTGTCGTCCTGTGTGAAGCCGCGAATGCGCATCAGGCCGTGCAACGTGCCGGCGCGCTCGTAGCGGTACACCGTGCCCAATTCGTATAGCCGCAACGGCAACTCGCGATAGCTGCGCTGCCGTGAGCGATAGATGAGGCAGTGCATGGGGCAGTTCATCGGCTTGGGGTAGTACACCCCGTTGTCCATCTCCATAGGCGGGTACATCCCGTCCTTGTAGAAGTCCAGGTGCCCGCTGGTCTGGAAGAG
>JBKJJS010000381.1:0-8708 GCA_046597895.1 Ilumatobacteraceae bacterium | reverse complement strand
GTCTCGTCGATGGTCAGCTCGCGACCACCCATCGTATGGTTGCCCATTCCGGCAAACGCGGGTGCCAGCTTGGCGAGGTCTGCCAGCGTCGTGCCGACACGAGGGTGCTCGTCGTGGTCGAGGGCGAGTGTGCCGTCGTCGTGGAAGATGGGGACGAGGCTGCGGTCGAAGCGGCCCTCGGCGATCGCCACTGCGGCACGGGCCTGGCTGTCAACGCCGAGTTGGTCGCACTGCTCGCGGGTGAACCCCGAGACGCTGGAGATGAGGTCGGCGGAGATGCCCTGGGACACCATCGGGTACTGCTCGAACAGGTGGGGGTTGTTGGCGCTGAACCCGTCGACGTGCAAGGGCGAGGGACGGGACATGGACTCGATGCCGCCGGCGACCACGAAGTCCTGGAAGCCGGACAGCACGCCTTGCGCGGCGAACATCACGGCCTGCTGCCCAGAGCCGCAGAACCGGTTGAGTGTGACGCCCGGTGCGTCGAGGGACCATCCCGCATCGAGCGCGGCCATGCGAGCGATGTCCATGGCGTGGTCACCGCTCCCGGCGCCGCAGCCCATGATCACGTCGTCGACCTCGGCGGTGTCGAAGCCGAAGCGATCCTTCAGCGCGTTCAGCACCTGGGCGAGGATGCGTTGGGGGTGCACGTTGTGCAGCGCCCCGGTTTCTTTGCCCTTGGCTCGGGGCGAGCGGACAGCGTCGATGATCCAGGCTTCACGTTCCATGAACCGACCATACGGCGGCGACGATCCGCATCCGTAACCCGATGGCGGCCTGACGGTCGTCAGCCGGGACCCGCGGGTAGCGTCTCGTGCCTATGAGCATCCCGAAGGGTCGTCGTTGGGGCTGGCTCGCAGCGATCGCGCCGCTCAGCCTGATGGCGGCGTGCGGTGGCGGTTCCAGTTCCTCGCCCGATGGCGGGGAGGCGGCAGCCGTCGTCACCACCGGTCCCGCCGGCACGGCATCGGCGGCCGGTACGGCATCGACCGTCGGCACCACATCCCCTGCCGTCACGGCGCTGGTGCCGTCGCCTGGGTCCAACGCCCCACCCGTCACGTTCGACACCGGTACAGGAAGCACGTCGCCCGCCATCGTCGACTCCACCACAGCGGGGGTGTCGGGTGAACGTCCTGATTCGCTCCCCGTTCGGGAGGAGTCGCTCGACAGCCCGCTGCCCGAGGTCGTCGTACGGCACTTGCAGTCGGCGACATTTGTCCAGCTGAAAGATCTGCTGCCTGCGGACAAACCGCTGCTCGTCTGGTTCTGGGCACCGCATTGATCATCGTGCCGGAGAGAAGCTCCGAATGTCGAGCAGTTCGCTCGAGAGCACGCCGATCAGTTGTCCGTCATCGGACTCGGCACCCAGGACGACCTCAAGTTGGCGGACTACTTCGTGAGCGAGTTCGGCCCGTTCTCGTTCCCGATGTACTGGGACGAGACGTTCGAGTCATGGAGCCAGCTCGGTCTCAGCAGCCAGCCAGCGGCGGCGTTGTTCGCGGCGGACGGTCGCATCCTGGACGCCTGGGTCGGACGATTCCCCGAGGATCAGGTGCTCGCTCTCGCGGCCGCGAGCTAACGGGTCTGCATGTACCCGGACGGGGGTCCGGCATCGTCCTTCTTCTCCGGAGGGCGGACCACCACGCTCACGCCATCCTGGCCCTCTTCGAGTTCGAAGGTCTTCACGCCCGTGTACGCCGGTGGGCCCTTGTGGGTGCCGTCACGAACGTCGAACTGGGCGCCGTGCAGTGAGCACGTGATCGTGTGACCCATCAGGAAGCCATCCGACAACGTGGTGTCGGCATGGCTGCACAGGTCCTCGATGGCGTAGAGCACGCCCTGCACGCGACAAATCAGCACGTCGGTCTTGCCGACCATGCACGACTTCATCTCACCCTCGGTGACGTCGGCGAGGTCGCCGACGTTCACCCGTACCGTCTCATCCATAGGTCAGGCGGCGCGACTCAGGCCGAAGCCCGGGCGATGTAGCTGTCGATCGTCTCGTGGAAGTGACGGATACGCCGCTCCTGCCACGGGAGGTACTCGCCGCGGTAACCCCGTGAGCTGAGACCGGCCTGCTGCGTGTTCCAGATGGCGACGTCCTGGTCGATGCCGGGACCGCAGCTGACTTCGCCCGCCTTGCCGGTGGTGTGCTCCACCTGATGATCGACCGAGACCCAGTCGCGCATCGAGTTCGAGAAGTACTCCTTCGAGCCTTCCGGGAACAGCGTGAGGTACCACATGTCGAAGAAGCACTTCGCAGGGTCCGTCGGATGCGGCCGGCCCATGAGGAAGATGCAGCCGTCCGGCTTCATGCTGAACGACGTGTTCGGGAACACGGTGTAGTGGTAGTGATCCGTGAGCTGCTCGTCCGAGTAGTACGAGAAGTCGTAGCCCTTCTGCTTGCCGAGTTCGCGCTTGCGACGCTGCAGGGCCAAGCGAAGACCGGGGAGGTCGTCGCGGTAGGGCTCGGGGTCGAGTTCCCAGAAGTCGAGCTCCATCCGCAGGCTCTCGAACGTCCGCTCCGGCTTGCCCTTGTACTGCGGGCCGGGTCCACCGCCTGGCATCAGCATGCGGGCGTGACCCGTCGGATACATGTCGAACTGGCAACCGGTGTAGTGCTCGTTCATGGCCGGCATGGTCTGCGGGTGGACGTACGGGAGGTGATAACTCTCGTTGAAGTTGTCCTGGATGCACTTCCAGTTGAAGTCGCCCTCGACGGTGACCCAATGGGTGCGCTTCATGTCCTCCATGCGGTAGCAGTCGAGGTGATCGGCGATGGGGTCGAGGAACTCGCGCAGGCCGACACAGCCCTCGTCCATGTTGATCCAGATGAAGCCGGCCCATGTGTCGCACGGGATCTCCACGAGGTTGCGCTTCCCGCACGGCGTGCCCTGCGGGAAGTCTTCCTCGCAGTACACCCACTTCAATTCGCCGCTGTCGCTGAAGCGCCAACCGTGGTAGGCGCACTGGAACTCGCCACCGCTGAGCGAGCCCCAATCGGCCGACACGAGTCGGTTCCCGCGATGTTGGCACACGTTGTAGAACGCCCGGATGCGACCGTCCGTGCCACGCGCGCACAGGATGGACTCGCGCCCGATCTCGTACGTGATGTAGTCGCCCGGCTCGGGTACTTGATTGACCATCCCGGCGATGAGCCAGGTCTTCGTCCACAGCCCGTCCCACTCCTTGCGCATGAATTCCTGGGAGTAATAGCGATCGCCCTGGATCGGGGCATCGCCAAAGGTCGGTGTGGGGGCGCTCTCGCGGCTGATGCCGCCGCGGAGCTTCGGGTTGGACACCACGTCAGTCATGGTCCACTCCTTAGTGCTGGTTCATACGTAACGGTTGCTATGCACGCTAGCCCACCGGGTCAACTCCGGTCATCCTCGATCAGGCGCCCGAGCCGCTCGGTGGTGTCGATCCATTCCTCCACCATCTCGAACACGACATCCCTGGTGGCTCTCACCCGGTCGAGTCGGCCGACGATCTGACCGACGGGGTAGCCGGTGAGTTTCTGGTTGCCCGCTCGCATGAACCGTCGAGCGGCCTTCTGGTGGAGCATGCCCTGCAGCGGCATCGGCAGCGTGCCAGGGGAGTCGGGTCCGTCGAACGCTTCGGTCCAGGCGGTGCGAAGCTGCCGGGCCGGTTTGCCGGTGTACGCCTTCGAGCGCACGGTGTCCGTCGAGGCGGCGGCGAGGATGTTCTCGAGGGCCACCGGGTTCGTATCCGCCTCGGCGACAGTGAGCCACATCGAGCCTGTCCACACGCCCTGCGCGCCGAGTGCGAGGGCCGCGGTCATCTGCCGGCCGGTGGCGATGCCGCCGGCCGCCAGCACGCACACATCCGGACCGACGGCGTCGACCACGTCGGGCACCAACACCATCGTGGAGATCTCGCCGCAATGGCCGCCCGCTTCGGTGCCCTGGGCGACGATGACATCAACGCCCTGCGCGACCTGGCGCAGGGCGTGCTGCTTGGATCCGACGAGACCGCCGACGAGTACGCCGGCGGCGTGGGCCTGCTCGACGACGTACGGCGGCGGGGGACCGAGCGCGTTGACCAACAGCTTCACGAGCGGATGGGCGAGCGACACCTCGACCGCGCCTGGGCCGTAGGAATCCACGTTCAAGCCGGCGGCGATGAGTTCGGGCTGGTCGAGGTCGAGGGGGAGTGGTGGAACACCGTGGGCGTTCAGGAGATCGTCGACGAACTCGAGGTGCTGCTGAGGGATGAGCGACTCGAGATACCTCGGGCTGGCGTCCTCGCCGCCGCCCCGACCGACGTAGTTGACCGGCATGGCGAAGTCCACGCCATACGGCTTGCCCTGGACGTGCTCGTCGATCCAGCGGAGCTCCACTTCGAGTTGGTCCGGGCTGAACGCCAGCGCACCGAGGACGCCGAAGCCCCCCGCTCGGCTGACGGCGGCCACGACGTCGCGGCAATGGGAAAACGCGAAGATCGGGAACTCGATGCCGAGTCGGTCACAGATCGGTGTGCGCACGAGAGGAGCGTAGGCGGTTCATCAGTCGGCGAAGAGGGCCGGGTCCGCGATCCTTGGATCCTGGTCGGCCGTCTAACCCGAAGCGGAACTCCAGGTACAGCTGCTTGATGGCACCGAATAGGGGAGTAGCGATGAGCGCGCCAGGCAGACCGGCAACCGCCCCGCCGATGAAGGCGGCAAGCATGGTGGTGGGCGGACTCAAGTTCACGGCCTGGCCGACGATGGCCGGCGCGATGACGTGATTCTCCAGGTTCATGTAGATCACGAACAGGATCACAACGATGACCGCGGTTCCCACGCCGTTGCTCAAGGCCAGGATGAAGAGGAACGCGCCACCCAGGAACCCGCCGACCTGAGGGATGAGGTCCGTGAACATGGCCCAGATGGCGGCGAGCGGTGCGAGCGGGATGTTGAAACTCAGCCCCAGTGTGAGGACAAACAGACCCATGAGCGCGGCGACGGTGAGCGAGCCACCGAAATACCGTCCGATCGTGCGGTGCAGCACACGGGCGATTCGGTCAGCCTCCTCGCGATACTTGGGCGCGATGAGGCGGCGACCCCGATTCACGATGCGGTCGCCGTCGAGTAGCAATGCGAAGGTCGTGAACACCACGACGACCATCGAGAACACTCCACCGACGAGTCGCTCGGCGGTGTCGGCGATGGTGTCGTCACTGATGTTCGCCGGCAGCTCGTCGATCCACTCCTGCACCTTGGTGACGGCGTCGTTTCGCTCGAGGAAGCCACCGATGACAGGGAGGTCGTAGAACTGCTCGACGGTCTCGGGGATTTCCTGGCTGAACTTGCGGGCTTGCTCGACGGCAGGCGGCCCGAGGAGCAGCAGCACAGACAGTGTGACGGCGAGGAGCCCTGCTCCGACGATTGCGACGGAGATGCTGCGGCTCAGGTGCCAGCGTCGCGAAATCGACTGCACGAGGCCATCGAGAGCCAGCGCCAGCACGATTCCGATGACGACCCGAGTGACCATGCCCGCCGCATTGCGGGCCACCGCGAAGAACCCGAAGCCGACGAGGATGCCAAGGAGGATCCACATCGCCGTGCGTACTTCGACATGAACGAGGAACCGTGTGTCATCTCCAGGCTCGATGCCACCTTCGGGCTCGATGTCATCGTCCGGCTCGGCCACAGGCAGTACCTTAGAGTCGTGGCTGGGCGTGCTGGTGCTCCTCAGGTTCCCTCTGGTTGGCGGCTCGCCCGCGTTCGGGTCACGCCGGCTTCGATTGCGTTGATCCTTGGGGTAGGGGCGGCGTCGTTCGTACTCCGTAGCGCGTTCGTGTCGGCGCACCGCCAGCTCGGCTGGGCCTTTGCCTGCGTCGTGGTGGCGGCGTTGCTGATGCCGCTCACGGACCTGCTCGATCGCTACCTACCTCGGTGGCTCGCCCTGGTGTCGACCATGCTGAGCCTGGCCTTCGTAGCGCTCGTGGCGTGGGCGGCGGTCGTCGTCAACCTGCGCGATGGCTTCGACACGCTCAAGGCGGAGGCCCCGAAGGCGGCGGCCACGCTGGAAGCCAAGTCCGAGGTGGCGAAGGAGTTCAGGCTCGTCGAGAGGGTGAACTCGCTCATCGAGCAGTTCAGGCAGCCATCGGGTGGTGCGGCGGTCGGCAGGGCGGCGGGTACCGCCGGCACGTACTTCGTGTGCGGCATCCTCACGCTGTTCTTCCTCATCTACGGCCCGAGAATGTTACGCGCTGGGTTCGCCCAGGTCCGTGACCATCACCGGCGGCGCCGCGTGGAACAGACCGTGCTGCGCACGCTGGCCCATGCCCGCGGTTACATCTTCGCCGCGCTCGCCCAGGCCGTTGTCGTCAGCACTGCTGTCGGGCTCGTGGTGTGGGCGCTCGACCTGCCGGCGCCGTTCATCCTCGGTTTGCTCGCTGGCGCGATCGGCGCCATACCCACCCTCGGCATCGTGGTGGGTGGACTCCCGGCGTTGCTGCTGGCCGCGGGGCTCGGTAGCTGGCGGCAGGCGGCGGTTGTCGCCGTCGTGCTCGTCGGGCTCCAGGTGCTCGAAATCCAAGTGGTGCGCAAGCGAGTGGATCGGGCGACGGTCCACATCGGGCCCGCCCTACCCGCCATCGTGGCGTTGATCGGCTACGAGCTCTACGGGTTCGGCGGCGCGGCGTACGGCGCGGCCGGTCTCGTCTTCCTCATCGCGTGGCTCGAGTCGATCGGGTACGACGATTCGTCGGAACCGCTGGACGCGGGAGCAACCGTCAGCGACCCTTCCACTGCGGCGGCCGCTTCTCGGCGAAGGCCACGGGTCCCTCGATGAAATCCTCGCTCTGCTGCATCTCTCGCACTGCGGTGTAGCGGGCCTCGGTGGCGGCGCGAATTCCGCCATGCTCAAAGCTCTCGTAGACGACCTGCTTCGATGCCCGCACGCTCATGGGTGACGCCTCGAGGATCATCGATGCCCAGCGCTTGGCACCTGCCAGTGATTCGCCTTCGGGCACGACGTCCGTGACGAAACCGAGTTCGAGGCCTTCGCGAGCCGGGACCCGGCGCCCGGTGAGGATCATTCCCATGGCCCGCTTCGTGCCGATGGTACGGGGGAGCCGCAGCAGCCCACCGGCCATGGCGGCGAGGCCGACGCGTACTTCGGGGAGGGCGAATAGCGCGTTCTCAGCGGCGATGATGAGGTCGCAGGCAAGGGCGATCTCGAAGCCACCGCCCATCGCCACGCCATTGACCGCGGCGATGACCGGCTTGTTGAGATCCCAGCGGGCGCTCAGCCCGGCGAACCCGGTGGCGGGCTGGCCGCTCATGTCTCCGCCCATGGCCTGGTGCTTGAGATCATTGCCGGCGCTGAACGCCCGCTCGCCCGCACCGGTGACGATGGCCACCCACAAGTCAGGGTCGGCGGCGAACTCGTCGAAGGCCGCCGCCAACTCGCGGTTGGCTGCGGGGTGCAGAGCGTTCATCACCTCCGGCCTGTTGATGGTGACGACGAACAGATGCCCGTCCCGCTCGGTGGTGGAGAAATCGCCCATGAGCGTCAAAGTACCTCACCCCCGCGAGATGACGCGTGTGGGCGCTGCCCTGCCGCCGAGATGCGTCATCTCCCCGTCAGGACGGCCGGATCGTCGTCAGGACGGCCGGATCGCCATCAGGGTGTCGTACTCCAGCTCGGACACGCGGCGGCCGCTGGCGGCCATGACGATGGACCGATAGCGGCCGTCGAGGTGCTGCGCGGCCTGGTTGGCGAGCCCGAGTCCCCAGCGCAGGGTGCCGAGCGCCAGCCACCAACGGATGCGTTCGTCGTCCCAGACCCCGCCGCCTTCCTCGTACGCCGCCCGGTACGGCGCCACGGTCGAGAACCCCCCGAGGGGGAGGTGATCGTTGCGGAAAGGCCACATCCGCACACACGGCCACGCCACGTCCTCGGCCGGGTCGCCGATGCGGGTTCCCTCCCAATCGAGGATGGCCCGCAACCCGTCCGGTCCCACGATGATGTTGCCGTTGCGGACGTCGCTGTGGACGATCGACAGGTGTTCCGGCTCGCTCGGGCGATGCGTCTCGAGCCAGTGCATGCCGTAGGAGAACACCGGCGACGGCTGTAAGAGCGCAGCCATCACCACGTCAGCGGCGACAAGGGCGGTCTCGATCGGGCCGGCGACAGGTCGCGGGATCTCGGGGGGAGCGGTCGCCGGGTCGAGGGCGTGGAGCGTGGCGAACGCCGAGCCAAGTTGGCGGGCAATGGTGTCGCCGATGCCGTGCTCCTCGACGAGGCGCAGCACGCGGCGGGGGATGGTCTCGCCGTCGATGCGTTCGCTCACGAAGAACGGTCCACCGACGTACGACGCGTCATCGGTGGCGCCGACGATCTGCGGTGTCGGGACGCCGGCATCATGGGCGAGCGTCCGCACCGCCGCCTCGACCGTCACAGGGATGATCTGGATGTCCAGTGTCGGGAGCGCGGTGACGGCGAGGCGCTCCACCGTGCCGGATTCGTCGACGCCGTCGAAGAGCGCGTTGATGCGGCGGGCGCCCGCCGAGACCTGCGTCAGATTGGCGATGCTCATCGGCTGCCCGCGCTGTTCGGTGAGCCAGCGGGCCAATCCGTCCTCGAGTTGGGTCGTCACGGGTCACCGGTCCAGGCGTTGTGCCCCGGCTTGGCGATGGCGAGGTCGTCGTTCGTGATGGAGACCAGGGCCTCCCACACCTCGGTCTCCCCGAGCGCTGG
>JBKJJS010000251.1:0-8439 GCA_046597895.1 Ilumatobacteraceae bacterium | reverse complement strand
GTCCATCTCCGGCATCTCGATGTCGGTGAGCACCACGTCGATTGCCTCCCGGCCGAGGACGTCGATCGCTTCCCGGCCGTTGCCGGCCTCGAGGACGGAGTAGCCGGCGGACCCGAGCGACATCGACAACATGGCTCGGTTGAGGGGGTCGTCATCGACAACGAGGATGGTGGCGGTCATGGGGTGCTCATCCTCGCGTCTGGAGGGCCCGGCGGGTGGCCTCGAAGGCCGAGGCGATCAGTGAGGCGGCGCCGACGGCCCCGGCGACGACGCCGGCGCGGGCCTCGGCTTCGAATGCGCTGCACAGATCGGCGAGGTCCGTTGCCCCGAAGCTGGCGGCGTTGGACTTGAGGGTGTGTGCGTGCCGGCGCAGACCGTCGATATCGTTGGCGACGGCCGCGGCTTTGAGGTGTTCGACGAGCATCGCTCCTCCATCGAGGAAGGTGTCGACCAAACGCTCCATGGCCTCGGGGCTCGGGGCGATGGCCCGCAGGCGGTCGAGCGCGCGCACGTCGAGGACGATCGTCGCGGGCTCATCGGCGGGCCGACCGGGCGCTCGGGCCAACGCCGCCGCCAGTTCTTCCGTGCGGATCGGCTTGGAGAGATAGTCGTCCATCCCGGCGGCCAGGCAGGCCTCGCGGTCGCCCTGCATGGCGTTGGCGGTCATGGCGATGATGTGCGGGCGTCCGCTTGCGGGAGGACGAGCGCAGATCAGGCGTGTCGCCTCCAGCCCGTCCATCTCGGGCATCTGGACGTCCATCAGCACGACGTCGTAGGGCACGGAGTTCACGCCGTCGACGGCCTCCTGGCCGTTGGCGGCCACGTCGGCCCGGTAGCCCATCGACTCCAACACGAGGAGGGCGATCTGCTGGTTCACGTTGTTGTCCTCGGCCAGCAGGATGCGCAGTGGATGGCGCTCGCCGAGCGTCGCCGCCGGCTCGTCGGGTCGGGCGACGGCTCGCGTGCTCCCATCGGTGGACAGCAACGACACCAGCACGTCGAACAGCAAGGACTGCTTGAGGGGCTTGGACAAGACCGCCGCGAAGACCGGGTCCACCTCGTCGCCGCCGAGCGACGTGTAGAGCACGATCGGCATCTCGGGCCGGGCCGCCCGCAGCCGGTGGGCGAGGTCGAGCCCGTCCATCTCCGGCATGTGCATGTCGACGATGGCGAGGTCGAACGGCTCTCCCTGCTCGACGAGGGCCAGGGCCTCGGCGCCCGACGCCGTCGCCTGGCACTGCATTCCCCACGCTTCGGTCTGCAGGTCCAGGATACGCCGGTTGATGGCGTTGTCGTCGACGACGAGGATGCGCTTGGCGGACATCTCGGCCGGAACGCCGGCCGCCGCCGAGCGCGAGGGCACGTCGGCCGGTTCGGCCGCGATGGTGAAATGGAACGTGGACCCTTCGCCGGCGGCGCTCTCCACCCACATGGAGCCGCCCATGAGTTCGGCGAGCCGCTTGCTCACGGCGAGGCCGAGGCCGGTGCCGCCGTACTTGCGGGTGGTGGAGGAGTCGACCTGGCTGAACTCCTCGAACAGGCGGTCCATCCGGTCGGCCGGGATCCCGATGCCGGTGTCGCGCACGGCGAGGTGCAACAAGCCCGGCTCGTCGGCGGCGGCCTCGACGGTCATCACCACCTCGCCGGCATCGGTGAACTTCACGGCGTTGCCGAGCAGGTTCACCATCACCTGGCGCAACCGGGTGATGTCGCCGAGGATGCCAGCCGGCACGGCGGGGTCGATGAGGAAGGCCAGCTCCAGTCCCTTGCGGGCGGCCGGTTCGGTGACGAGATCGAACGCCGACTCGACGCACGCCCGCAAATCGAACGGGTGCTCCTCCAAGTCGAGCCGGCCCGCGTCGATCTTGGAGAAGTCCAAGATGTCGTTGATCACGCCGAGCAGCGACTCGCCGCTGGAACGGATGATCTCCGCGAACTCGCGTTGGCGTGGTTGCAGGTCCGTGTCCATGAGGAGTCCGCTCATCCCGATGACGGCGTTCATCGGAGTACGGATTTCGTGGCTCATGGTGGCGAGGAACGACCCCTTGGCGGCGTTGGCGTCCTCGGCGATCCGCGTCTGCTCCTCCAACTGCTGGAACAGGCGGGCATTGGCCACCGCGATGGCCGCCTGATCGGCGAAGGCCTGGAGGATCTTGCCGATCTCGGGATCGAACGGGCGCACCTCTGAGCGGAAGACGTTGAGGTTGCCGAGCCACTCGTCCTCAAGGAAGAGGGCGATGCTGGCGAAGCTGTGAGCCGCGCCAAATCGGGCTGCGAGGTCGCGGGCGACGGGATCTCGCGCGACGGCGTCGAAGTCGTCGATGAACACGGGCCAGCGCCGGTCGCGGGCGCGCACGTTGGCGTAGCTGACGTGAACCGGGATCTCGAGCCCGAGATAGCCGGGCATGGCCGGGTGCGCCTCGAAACGGAGAACGTCGCCGTGGCGCAGCAGCACGGCACCCGAATCAGCGCCGCACAACGCCGCGGTCTTCGCCGCGATGCCGTTCAGGACCGTGGGTAGGTCCCCCGGATTGGCGCTGATGAGTCGCAGTACCTCGGATGTCGCCGTCTGGAGCTCGAGCGACTCGCCGAGTTCGGCGTTGCGCTGCTCGATCTCGGCCAGCAGGCGCGCGTTGTCCACGGCGATGGCGGCCTGGTTGGCGAACGCCTGCAACAGCGACACCTCGCTGTCGGTGAATCCACCGGCCTCCTGGCGGGCGAACGCGATCACGCCGACGACGTCGTCGTTGCGCAGCATCGGTACCGCAAGGCTGCTTTCGCTCGTTTGACGGCTGATGGAGTTGGGATAGCGGTCGACCGGGACGTCGGACCAGCGGCGGATGTGAACCATCCGCCCCGTGGCGGCCACCTCCCCGCTCGGGCTCGACGCGTCGATGGCGAACTCTTGGCCCAACCTGTCCGCGCCACGACCCACCCCCGCCACCACGGCCAAATGGTCGTCCTCGCGGATCATGACGATGGCCCCGGTGCCGTTGCACAACCGCTGGGCGTGGTCGGCCACGACGTCGAACACCGGCTGGAGATCGCGGCGCGCCGTACTGACGACGTCGAGGACGTCCGTTAGGGCCTTCTGACGTTCGAGCGCTTCGTCGAGGTCGTTGTTGCGCTGTTCGATCTCGGCCAGCAGCCGGGCGTTGTCGACGGCGATGGCGGCCTGGTTGGCGAAGGCCTGCAGCAACTCGATCTCCCGCTCCGGGTACCCGCCTGGCTCGGGCTTCGAGAATCCGAGAATGCCGACCGCGATGTCACCGCGGAGCATCGGCACGTACAGGCTGGACCGGTAGCCGACCCGGCAGGCGGTGCTCTGGCCGTAGTCGTCCGAGGCGCCGCCGTCCCAGTCGCGAACGTGCACGGGTTCGCCGGACGCGGCCGCCCGTCCCTGGGCGCTCGTCTCATCGACTGGGCGAACCGTGCCGATGAGATCGCTTCCGGTATCGGGCGGGGACACGGCCACCGTTTGGAGGTCGCCGCCGTTGCGAACGGCAATCGTCGCCACGTTGCCTGGGCACAGTCGCCCGGCGTGGTGGACGACGATGTCGAACACTGGTTGGAGGTTGAGGCGCGTCGTGCTGACGACATCGAGCACGTCGGTCATGGCGGTTTGGCGGTCGAGAGCGTCGTCGAGATCGTTGAACAATCGCGCGTTGGCGACTGCGATGGACGCCTGCTCGGCGAACCGCTTGAGCACGGCGACGTGCCCCGGCCCGAACGGCCGGACCTCGGACCGGCCGAGCAGCAGGATCCCGAGTGCCTGTCCCTTGTGGACGAGGGACACCATCATTCCGCTTCGTATCATCGCGCTAAGCGCCGCCATCTCCGGCTGGTAATCGCGTTCTTGCCAGTCGTCGCTGACGAACGGATCCCGGAAATCGATCGCCCGGTCGCCGATGCCTCCGTCACGTCGGGTCCACTCCCGGCCGAGGAGACCGTCCGGAGCGCCCCGGACGGCAACGATACGGGCGCGGTCGGACCGCATGGTGACGATGGTGCCGAGTTCGGCGTCGCACAGCACGCAGGCTCGATGGAGAATGCCGTCGAGCACGGTGATGACATCGCCGGGGTGGGCGCTGATCAGCTCCAGGACCTCTGACGTGGCCGTCTGCAGTTCGAGGGCCTCGGCGAGTTCGGTGTTACTCTGAGCGACCTCCTGCGTGAGCCGAGCGCTCGTGACAGCGTTGGCGGCCTGCACGGCGAACGCCTGGAGCAGTTCGATGTCTTCATCGGTGAACGGCTCGACCCGTCCCTTGGAGACGGTGATGCCGAGGGGGAGGCCTTCGACGGGAAGGGGGGCGTACACGGCCGACTTGATCCCGAACAGCTGGGCGGCCTCGTGCGAGGAGGCGTACGCCGGATCCGTGATCACCGATTGGTCGACGAAGCTGACGACAACGCGTTCGCGGAGCACCTTCGTGAGGACGGAGTCGTCGCGCCGCGGCCGCTCGGTCTTGAACGGTTCGTGCCCCGGACCCCGGCCGAAGGACACCACATGGTCCCCTTCGACCATGAAGACCGCTCCCGAGCGGGCGTCACACAGCAGCGCGGCGTGGAGCCCGATCTCGTAGAACATGGCCTCGACGTCACCGTGGGACGTGGCGACTGCCTTTAGCACGCCAGCAAGCGCGGCCTCCCGGCGCCGCGCCCTCGCCAGTTGTGCTTCGAGATCTTCCGTCACGGCGCCCCCCACGGCTCACGGCGATGGGCCACACTATGCCTCGGCGCCGCCTCCGGGCTTGGCGTACCGCTGACGGCCAACGCCGTTGACCTCCAGGATGTGGCGCGGCGAAAGTCAGTTCTGTTCGAGGGTCAGCCCCAGCGCGAGGGCGATGCCGGCTTCCACCCGCTGCATCACATGGCGGTTGACGGTCCCGACGTGGTCGCCGAGTTGGCTCTTGTCGAGAGTGATGACCTGCGACACGTTGACGACGGAATCCTTCGGGAGTAGCGACTCCCGGGCTGGCAGTTCGACGTTGCCGGGTGCGCGCGCCAGATCGAGGTTCGAGGACATGACAAGGGCGACGACGGTGTTGATTCGGCTGCGGTTGAACGCGTTCGCCGACACCACGAGTACGGGTCGGCGGTATGCCGGGCCTGACCCCACCGCCGGACCGAGGTCGGCCCAGTAGATGTCACCCCGGCTGATCACCAGGGTTCGTCGATAGCGGCGGCCTGGGCGGCGGCCAGCGGGGGATCGAGGCTCGACTCCTCGGCGCTGTACAGCGCATCGAGTCGGGCGGTGATCGACCCGCTCTCCTCCGATCGCAAAAGGAGGTCCAGCGCCTGGGCGTAGAGGTGCGAGCGGGACACCATGCGGCGTTGGGCCTCCTGCTCGGCAGCCTCGAAAAGCGAGTCCGGGATGGAGACAGCGATCTTCACGATGGTGAGTATAACTGGGTATGTCGAACGGCTAGGGCCAAGAGTCCGCAGGTTCAGGTTCGGCGGGCATGGCGCACGGTGTCGGCCACGGCCGCCGAGGTCGCTAGCGTCGCCACGAGGGGCAGGGTGTTGGCGACCATCCACTCGTGGACTTCGCGCGTGGCGCCGGCGGTGGCGTCCTCGGCGATGACGGCTCGGTAGCCGCGGTCGGTCGCCTCGACGCTCGCGGCGAACAGGGCGATATTCGTCGACACGCCCACAAGCACGATGGTCTCGATGCCGAGGTTCCGAAGCGTCGAGTCGAGGTCGGTGCCGTACCACATGCCGATCCCTGAGGTCCGCGTGCTGACGATGTCGGCAGGCTGCGGTGCGATCTCGGGCATCGACTCAACGTCCGCGGTACCTTTCTCCATCCTCTGTTCCCGCGCGCTGCGGGCGGCGATCGGAGTGGTGGGCGCCCGTCCCACTTGGCCCCGCCGAGCCGCCATGTGGATGTGCACCACGGGCAGCCCGAGCTCACGGAACACGCTGGCCAGGTCGGCGATTCGGGGGAGAATGGCGCGCTCGGCCGCCTGCTCGGCGAGCCCGGGGAACACGGCGAGATCGGGGTCGAGCACCCCGCGCTGGCACTCGCTGATGAGCAGCGCCGCCCGTTGCCCGTTGTCGAGACCTCGTACCTCCATGGTCATCGGCCGCGGACTGTACCTGCCGCTGGCCTGCCCCCGTCACGTGGATCGTCGTCGAGGTGAGCGGACGTCGCGGTCACGCCTCCGAGGCGGACCGGAGGAAGGACGCCCGGCGACGCAACGCACTCCAACGAGCCGGCTACGAGGTCGTCGAGTTCGTCACGAGCGACGTAATGGACGACCCGGATTACGTCGTCAAGTCGGTCCGAGAGGCCCTCGCCGGCACCCCGTCGCGGCTCCGGCGGCTCGGTCCGCCATCGTGAGCAGTGATCTCCCAGCTCCAGCTGGGAGATCACTGAAGTAGACGCAAGGCCGACGCTCGTAACATCGGCCCATGACTCCCTCGACGTTCCGTTCCTACCAAGCCGTCACGACAGGGGATGCCGTTGACCGCTGCGTCGCCCCGATGACCAGCGATGATCTGCCGGCCGACGGTGTGCTCATTGAGGTGCACTGGTCGAGCGTCAACTTCAAGGACGGACTCGCCTCGACTCCGAAGGGCCGAGTCGCCCGAATTTCACCGATCGTGCCGGGTATCGACCTCTCGGGCGTGGTCGTGGACGGTACGGACCGGTTCCCGGCCGGCACGAAGGTGATCGCCCACGGGTATGACATCGGAGTGGCCCGCCACGGCGGGTATGCCGAGTACGCCAGGGTGCCGGAGGAGTGGTTGGTGGCGCTGCCCCCAACCCTCAGCCTGCGCGAGGCGATGGTCATTGGCACGGCCGGCTTCACCGCGGCCCTGTCCGTGGTCGCGCTCGAACATCACGGCCTGACGTCGTCGGCCGGGCCGGTGCTCGTCACCGGGGCGACCGGCGGGGTTGGCAGCACGGCGGTCGGCATCCTCGCTCGCCACGGCTATGAGGTGGTCGCCAGCACGGGCAAGGTCGAGTCCGAGGCATATCTCCGGTCGATCGGCGCCTCGTCCGTCATCGACCGCAACGACCTCAGCCAGCCCGGCGGCAAACCCTTGGAGTCGATGGTCTACGCCGGCGCGGTCGACTGCGTCGGTGGCCCGACGCTGGCCAACGTGCTCAAGCGGATCCAGTACGGCGGCGCCGTGGCGGCCAGCGGTCTCACCGGCGGCACCGACCTTCCCGCCACGGTCCTGCCCTTCATCCTGCGGGGCGTGTCGCTGCTGGGCATCGACTCGGTGCAAACCCCCATCGAACACCGCCGTGCCGTGTGGGCCCGCCTCGGGATGGACCTGAAGCCGGCTGAGCTCGACACCATCGGTCACGATGTCGCCCTCGCCGATCTCGACGGGGTGCTCAACGCCATCCTCCAGGGTCAGCTCACCGGCCGGGCCGTGGTCGACGTCCGGCACTGAGCGGCGGCGCCGGGTCCCGGCGGTGTCATCATCGGGCCCATGAACTCCGAGGTCATGCCCTCTTCAATCGCCCCGCCCGCCGCCCACTACGCCCACGGCGTACTGAGCACGAACCCGTCGAGGATCCTCCACATCTCCGGCACCGTCGGGACCCGCCCCGATGGTTCGATCCCGGGCGACGTCGGCCAGCAGGCCGAAGTGGCGTGGCAGAGCATCGCGGCCATCTGCGCCGAGGCCGGGTTGAGTCTCGACGACATCGTCTCGATCACGACGTACGCGGTGGTCGGCGAGGCGCTCGCAGGGGTGATGGCGGCGCGGGATCGGGCGCTCGGCGGACGCCGGGTGGCGTCGGTGCTCATCACCGTGCCCGCGCTCGCCCGGCCTGAGTGGAAGATGGAGATCGCCGCCGTCGCGGTGGCGTAAGTACTCGCCTCAGTCCATTCGCAATCCGCCGTCGACATTCAAGGTCTGACCGGTGATGTAGCTGGCGTCGTCGCTGGCGAGGTACGCGACCGCGGCGGCCTGTTCCTCCACCCGGCCCTGGCGCCCCATCGGGATACGGGAGATGGCCCCCTGACGGGGTGCCTCGGACGAGAGGTTGTACCTCGCCGCCGTGCGGCCGAACGTGCCGTCCATCATGTCCGTGTCCGTCGAGCCCGGGCACACGCAGTTCACCCGGATCTTGGCGGGAGCCAGTTCGACAGCGAGTTGTTGGGTCAGCCCGATCATTCCCCACTTCGTGGCGCAGTACGCGCCGTAGTTCGGGAGGCCCTGGCGCCCGGCCATCGACGAGATGTTGATGATGACGCCGCCGTTTCCGGCATCGCGCATCACGCGCCCGGCCAGCTTGGTGACGAGGTAGACACCGTTGAGGTTGACGTCGACGGTCCGATACCAGACGGCATCGTCCATGTCGAGCACGGGCGCGGCGCCTGCCTCACTCGGCAGGGCGGCGTTGTTGACGATGATGTCGATCCGGCCGAACTCGGCGACGGCCGCGTCGACCATGGCCTGCACTTGATCCTGTTC
>JBKJJS010000437.1:0-2952 GCA_046597895.1 Ilumatobacteraceae bacterium | reverse complement strand
TGTCGGCGGTGCAGCGCGAACTGTCCGACGCCGTGACGAGGGCCAAGACGGCGGACATGCGCATCCGCATCGGGATGCATACGGGCGAAGTCATCGTCGACGACGACGGCGACCTGTTCGGTCACCACGTCCACATGGCGTCGCGCGTCGCCGGTCAGGCCGTCGGTGGCGAGATCGTGGTGAGCTCGCTGACCAAGGCACTACTGGAGACAAGAGGCGACGTCCGCTTCGGCGAGCCCCGCGAGGTGCAGTTGAAGGGCATCACTCTGCCGCAAGTGGTCTACCCGATCCTGTGGAATCTCGACGCCTGACGTTCACTGCCCGCGGGGGGTGAGCAGGTCGAGGAACGGCCCGAAGTCCTCGTACTTGATCAGCCGGCCGAGCTTGCGGTACTCGCTGCCGAGCGCCCTGATGACACAGCTCATGGTGATAGGACCCTGCTCGGCCGCCGCCAGGAACGCCGCGTGCACGGCGACGTTGCGGATCGACCCACCGGACAGTTCGAACCGCAACGCCACCTCGTCGAGGTCGATGTCGGCCACCGGCGCCGCCGCGGGAAGCTGCTGAGCCCAGATGATCTTGCGCTCGGCCACCTCGGGCACGGCGAAGTCGACACGAGTGTGGATCCGCCGTAGGAACGCGTCGTCGATGTTCTTCTCGAAGTTCGTCGCCAGCACCACGACACCGTCGTACGACTCGAGCCGCTGCAGCAGGTACGACACCTCTTGGTTGGCGTAACGATCGCGGGCGTCGCGGACCTCGGAGCGCTTGCCGAACAGCGAGTCGGCCTCGTCGAAGAACAGCACCAGGTTGCCGGTCCCGGCGGCATCGAACAGCTCAGCGAGGTTCTTCTCGGTCTCGCCGATGTACTTGCTCACGACCGCTGACAGGTCGAGCTTGAACAGGTCGAGCCCGAGCTCGCCAGCAATGACCTCGGCCGCCAGTGTCTTGCCGGTGCCCGACGGCCCCGAGAACAACGCGACCAGACCGCGCGACGGCGTCGACCGGAACCCCCACTCGTCGTACACGACCCGAGCATGCCGGTACCGCTGGACGATGTCCCTCAGCTGCTGGCGGCGATCGGTCGACAACACCATGTCGTCCCAGGTGCGGCTCGGTTCGATGCGCCGCGCCAAGCTGGCGAGGCGACCACTCACGAGCCGGCGCACAGCCGTGTCCAGGCCGGCGTCGCGGGCTCGGTGGGCGCGACCGACGAGCTCGAGTTGTTGGGCCGACAGCCGGTGCGTTCGCGGGACACCCGTCCCGAACTCGGCCACCCATTCCTCGTCGGTCGGCTCGTCGTCCGGCGCGTCGACCTCGACCCATGGGCGATCGGGCAACTCGTCGAGGGGGAGCGGCAACGGGGAGGCGAGCACCCAGGCGAGATGTGTCGTTCGCTCGATCCAGCGCCGCCCCATGCCGGTAAGTGGGGCATCCATCTGGAGCACGACGGCCGCGCCCAGCAGCGTCGCATCTCGGACCGTCGCCGCCCAGGTCACATCGTCGGTCGGAACTTCGCTCACGAGCACCCGCTCGGCCTCGACCCATCGCGCCGCCGTTTGGCGCCGTCGAACCCCGTCGGCGCCCACCACCAGCAGCGACGTGTGACGCTTCACTGGTCTGCCTCCGTTCGAGGCGTCCCCGAAGGCGGCGACCGGATAGACGGCAGCGCCGACGGGGAGGTCGGGGTCCGCCGCGCTATCGCCTTGGAGCGCCCACAACACCGATGGATGCACCGCCACTACCTGGCGGCTCCACGGCCCGTCACCGAGGAGGGACACAAACGCCGCCCGCCGCGGTCCTTCGTCCGCCCCGAGGCAGGCGACGCCTGGATGCTCGTCGCCGAGGAGCCCGCCAAGATCACCCAACTCGAGTCTCGCCCTTGCGGGGTCCCCATGGAGGTGGATAACCAGGTGTTGAAGTCGCTCGTCGAGTTCGACCGCGATGGCAACGGCCAGGACCGCCGCTTCATCGACGCTGAGTTGCGCCCGAGCGACGAGCACCGTGAACGGCTCAGCGGTCAGTAGCTCGGCTTCGAACGCGTCCCAGGCCCGCTCGAATTCCTCGTCCGGTACGCGGCCTTTCGCCCCGTCGCGGACATCCTCGGGTGCCTTGGACGCAACGACATCGTTCCGCCAGTGGCGCGCTACGAGACGCTCGATCGCCGCCTCGGCCAACGCCCGCCACGCCTCGGGCGTCGCGCCCGATTCCGCGCTCAACGCCCGATGGCGGCGAGCGCGGCTACGGGCTCAGCGTCACTCTGAGCGACGGCTTCCAGCGCAGGCAGGTACGTGTCGAACGCCGCCACATTCGCGGCCACGAGTTGGGCCACGAGCGCGGGACTCAGGCGATCGCCCTCGACGTCGATGCTGGTCCGGAACGCCAGATCACCCGAATCGAGATCGAAGTCGTAGTTGCCAATTTCGAGCTGGAAGTTGATCCGGTTGAACAGTTCCATGACCGCGGCGCGTCGTGGCGCATCGACCGTGAACGGCCCGACCGAGTACACGGTGCACCGTTCGCTTTCCTCGTCGGTGGACACGTGGAGCATCCACTCCCCGTTCTTGCCCTTCCCGTCGAGGCGAGCGACGGTGGCATCGCCCTCCCTGGTGCCCTCGATGTCCTTCTCGGCGAGGAACGCGAGTACTGCATCGAACAACGGCTGTGCGGTGGCCGCCATGTCACTTCGCCATCAACTTCGGCACCGCGCCGCCTTCGAACTCGATCTTCACGATCCGCTTCGCACGCGTCACCTTCACCTCGAGGATCTTGGGGAGCTTGAGCGCCTTCTCGTCATTGCGGCTGATGTCCAAGTAACCCTTGAACGGGGTGGACGCTCCGTCGAGGTTCAGGGCGAAGTTGAGCGTGGCGCCGCTCGTGACCCCGCTCGTATCGCCCTGGGTGTCCTTCAAGCCCTCCTTCGCCTCCTTCAAGGCGCCACCGACGGCGGTG
>JBKJJS010000470.1:0-7637 GCA_046597895.1 Ilumatobacteraceae bacterium | reverse complement strand
CCCCGATCGCTGACGCTCTTCCCGCCTACTGGTAGCGGCGGGGTTTCGCGCTCACGGTGCGATTGGCGGTGTCACAGCGTCGCTCAACCCCCGGCGGCCGGTTGTCAGCGAGATCCTCCGCCGGCCCGGCATCGCAGCCGATTCCCGCCGCGTGTCGCTCTCTTAGATACCGATAGCACCCCGGCGTCCCACAGGACCAGAAAACGCCAATCATTCTCGCCAAACAGTAGCTCTGACCAGACCTTCCTTGTGGAGCTGAGGGGAATCGAACCCCTGACCTTCTCCATGCCATGGAGACGCTCTACCAACTGAGCCACAGCCCCGAATACGGGAACGGTCAGGCTACCAACCGTCCCGCGGCCTTCCAAGCACGTTCAGCCGAAGCGGCGGCGCGAACGCACTCGCTTTCGCACGGGCCCGATGGCCATCTGCATGATCAACGTGATCAGCCCTGCCGACGCCAGGGTGCGCAAGCCGAGCGACAGTTTGGCGAGCAGCGGCGACAAGAAGACGCCAGCGCCCAACGCCACCGGATACACCCACGCCAGGTCGCCGGCGAGCCGACGCCAACGGCTGCGTGACGGCTCGGCGCGCTCGGCGAGACCGAACCACTCGTCCACCCCGACCGTGCGTTGCACACGAGTGTCGTCGGCCAGCGCCTCGACATCGGCCAGGAGGACGGCGCGTTGTGGCGAACGCTCCCAGGCCCGCAGCGACAACCCGTCGACGAAGCGCACCACGATGTGCCACTCGCCGTGCGGCTCACCCGGCCGGAGCACGCCGACACCCAGGTTGCCCGGGAAGTCCTCCACTCGCGCCGCCATCGCCGCCACCCAGGCTTCGAACTCACGTTCACGCCCAGGGCGCGGCCGACGCGACACCGTGACCGTGACAGGTTCGTCAGCGATTCGGGGTAGTCGTCCGGTGTCGAACGCTCCGGTGAGCGAGTTGGTGGCCATGATGTGCTTCTTCCATCAACGCTAGGAGCGGATCGCGCGTTCCCAGGGTGACGGTGATCACACGCGACTCAGGTGGGGCGCCAATCGATGCGCTCGACATCGCGGTAGAGGCGCTCGATCTCGTAGAACCGCCGCATCTCGTCCGAGAAGATGTGCATGACGACGTCGCCGTAGTCCATGAGCACCCATTGCAACTCGGCCAGACCCTCCACCCGAAGTGGCCGGCGGTCGTGGAGGATGAAGACGTGCTCCTCGACCTCCTCGGCCAGTGAGCGCACGAGGCGGCGGTTCGACGCCGAGGTGATGACGAACAACTCAGTGATCGCCAACACCGAGCCGACCTCGAGGATCACCGTGTCCTCGCCCTTCTGGTCGTCCATGGCTCGGGCCGCCGTAATGGCAAGTGCCTTCGTCTCGGTGTCGCTGCTGAGCATCCGAGGCCTGCTCAACTGGTCACCGTGGTCGACGGCATGCCGGGCACGCTCGTGGTACTCGAGGAGGAGGTGGTCGCGGGAGTGGTGCTGGGGGTGGGGGTCGTGGTTTTCGCAACCGGCACCGTAGTCGCTGACTGGCGCTCGACAAGGTCATGGAAGCTCTCACCGAGCACGAACGTGGCGTCGATACCGAACACCCGCCCATGCGGTGTGCCTGGTGCACCGAGCGGGACCACCACTGTTTCACCAAGCGCGTCGGCATACGGCTGGAGGTCGACGATGTCCGCCCGACCTCCCAACGAGAGTTCCGTCACGTCGGGCACGCTCGCTCCGCTCAACTCGCGGATGAGCACAATGCCGACACCGGCCAAGGCGAGTCGATCCACCGCCGCCTGCGTGAGCGAACTGTCGCCGGTCGGGTTGACGATCTGGACCGTAAACAGCACATCGACCGGCGAGATGGCATCGGGCAGCACCGTCGCCATCACCCGGATCACCTCGGCCGAGTTGAGGCGATACATGTCGAGGCCATCGGGGTTCTCGGGGCCACGGCTGATCGGCTCACCCCGCAGCGTGTAGACCCGAGTCGGGCCGGCCAAGACCGAACGCAGGAACGAGCCCATCGACAGCACGTCGCTGTCCGACGTCGGCCCGCGGTCGACCCTGGTCAGTCCCGCGCCCACGCGACTCTGCACGCCTGACCAGTAGGCCGCGATGTTCTCGAGCCGCACCGACTCCGGGTCGTTGGCGTTCGCCGCCAGCATCAGCGCTGCCGCGCCCTTGGGATCGAGCTTTTGCGCGCCGGCGGTGAAGAGCACCTGTTCCACGGCACCAGGCCCTGACGTCACCACGTCGGTCGCCAACTCCACCTGCACCTGGCCAACCGGTTGGAGCAGCGCCACGAGACCGGACCGATCCACTTCCGACACGAGCGAGAAGTTCACGGCGAGCAGCGACGCCACTTCGTCGGCGAGTTGAGTGAGACCACCCTTGGCGTAGTTGTCGGCCATTCGAATCCGTCGGGCATCGGCGCCCGCTTCGAGACCGGCGCCGACCGGCAGGGGAATGATGGTGCCGCCGCGCGCCACGCCATCCTCCCCCGGTGGTGCCAACGCCAACACGACGAGCGAGGTCAGCGCGCCGTCGTCGCCCCGAACCGCCAGCAGGGCCGCCGGGGTCGGGGGCAATGTCCGGCCCGGCGGACGGGTGTCGGCCGGCCTTCCCTCCTTGCTGTTGCGCAACGTGTCGACGCCGACATAGCCAAGTGTCACGAGTACGGCGGCCACCAAAAGTCCCCCGACGAGCGCCGCCGCCGTCCGGCGACGGCGAACCGAGGTCAGCGCCGTCATGCCGCCACTCCGTACAACCCGCGCTCGACGATCACGGCAAGGACGGGCGGGGTCACCAGATAGTCGAGCGGACGGCCATCGACGAACCGATCACGAAGATCAGTGCTCGACACCTCGAGCCGCGGCACCTCCACGCGGATCCAGTCGGCCAGGTCTGGTAGCTCCACTTGGACGCCCGGGCGGTCCACGACAACCAGTCGCGAGCACCGCACGACCGACTCGAACCGTTCCCAGGTCGCCAGACCGGCCGCGGCGTCGTCGCCGACGATCGTGAACAGGTCGGCGCCCGGGTACCGACTCTGGACCTCCGCGAGCGTGTCGGCGGTGTAACTCGGCCCCGGCCGATCGACCTCGAGTCCACACGCCAAAAGCCCAACGACGCCCTCGACCGCAGCAGCCGTCATGGCGAAGCGGTCCTGCGCCGACGTAATCGGTCGAGTGCCCTCCTTCTGCCACGGCGACCCGGCGACGACCAGCAACACGACATCCAAGGCGAGGGCATGGCGTACGTTGACCGCCGTCACGAGGTGCCCGACGTGTGGCGGATCGAATGTGCCGCCGAAGACACCAATCCGCTGAGACACAGTGTCAAAGTGTATTCGGGGTGCCCGGCGGACCGTCGGCACCCGCTGCGACCCCGTCCGACCTGGTCAGGACTTGACGCGTGGTGTACTCTTGAAGCTCCCCCCGAATTCACACTCTCGTACTTGATCGGATAACCCGTCGCCGATCCCATTGAAGCGATGCGACGATTATCCCCCGGTTCACCCATCCATCCGTCCCAGTGTGGCGAATGACACGCGGTTAGCCGGAATGCCTGCGACGAACTTACCGTTGGAATGAGCTGCAATGAACGACTCAATCGGTCTCTACCTGAACGACATCGGCAAAGTGCCCCTCCTCAACGCCGAGGAAGAGCGTGAACTGTCACGTGCCATCGAAGCTGGCCGTGACGCTGCCACCCGCCTCGCCGCCGGCGAAAAGGGTGCTGCCCTCAAGGCTTCCGTGCGCAAGGCCGCCGAGGCGAAGGACCGGTTCATCCGGGCCAACCTGCGCCTCGTCGTGAGCATTGCCCGCCGTTACCCTCTCCCCCAGGGGATGGACCTGCTTGACCTCATCCAGGAGGGCAACCTCGGCCTCGAGCATGCGGTCGACAAGTTCGATTGGCGCCGTGGTTTCAAGTTCTCGACGTACGCCACGTTCTGGATCCGTCAGGCCATCGGCCGTGCGCTCGACCAGAAGGCCAGCCTCATCCGTATTCCGGGCGACCGCTCGGCCAGCCTGCGTGCAGCGCTGCGCCAGGCCTCGGGTGATGGCGAGACGCTCGACGCGTCCAGCGCCGAACTGCACCGTCTCACCACACCGGTCTCGTTGGACAAGACGATCGGCGACGATGGCGACGCCACCCTCGGCGATCTCATGGACAACGGTCTCGGCACCCCCGAAGACGCGGTCATGGCCATGGTCGACACCGAGTTGCTCGACGAGCTGCTCGGCACACTCGACAATCGGGCCCGCTACGCCGTCGAGGCCCGCTTCGGGCTGCTCGATGGGGAGCGCAAGAGCTTCCGCGAAGTGGGCGAGAAGCTCGGCGTCACCGCCGAAGCGGCTCGTCGCTTGGTCTCGCGCGCCGTCACCTCGTTGAAGGATGACGCCGCCCGGGTTCTCGCCGCCTGAACCAGCGAACCACCGTATTTCCGGGCCATGTGGCTCGTCACGTTGTGACGGGCCACATGGCCCGGCACGCTTTTCAGGTGGCACGCACCTGGAGTCCCTCGTCCTGGCAGTCGTTCCCGGCTCAACAGCAGCCGGAGTGGCCCGACGAAGCCGCCCTTGAACGGGCGCTGAAGCAGGTCGGCACCTATCCCCCGCTCGTGTTTGCCGGCGAGGCCCGCAGCCTGCTGACCTCGCTCGGCCACGTGGCCGCAGGAAACGCCTTTCTGCTCCAAGCTGGTGACTGCGCCGAGAGCTTCGAGGAGTTCTCCGCCGTCAACATCCGGGAGAAGCTTCGCGTCATCCTTCAGATGGCGGTCGTGCTCACGTACTCGCTCGGTGTCCCGGTCGTGAAGGTAGGCCGCATCGCTGGTCAATTCGCCAAGCCCCGCTCCTCGTCGTTCGAACGGATCGGTGACGATGACCTGCCGAGCTTCCGCGGACACATCGTGAACTCCCCCACGCCGACATTGGCGGCTCGCACACCCGACCCTGAACGCATCGTGCAGGCGTACAACCAATCGGCCTCCACGCTCAACTTGCTGAGGGCCTTCACGAAGGGTGGCTTCGCCGACCTCACCCGCGTGCACCAGTGGACGCAGGAGTTCATCACCTCGAGCAAGGAAGGCGAACGCTACGAGCAACTCGCCAACGAGATCGATCGCGCCCTGCGCTTCATGCGGGCCTGCGGCATCGATACCGAGTCCACTTCGGCACTCCACGAGGTCGACGTCTACACGAGCCACGAGGCACTGATCATCGGCTACGAGCAGGCGCTCACGCGGCAGGACTCGCTCACGGGCGGCTGGTACGACTGCTCAGCCCACATGTTGTGGATCGGCGAGCGCACCCGTCAACTCGACGGCGCCCACGTCGAGTTCCTGCGTGGAGTCGGCAACCCACTCGGCTGCAAAATCGGCCCGGAGGCCACGCCGGAGTTCGTGCTCGAGCTGTGCGAGGTGCTCAACCCCGCTCGAATCCCCGGCCGGCTCACGCTCATCTCGCGTATGGGCGCCGACAAGGTCGAGGACTCCTTGCGCCCACTCCTGCGGGCCGCACGGGACGCGGGCCATCCCGTGGTGTGGATCTGCGATCCGATGCACGCCAACACGTTCAGCGCGCCGAGCGGCCGCAAGACCCGCCACTTCGAGGACATCTGTACCGAGATCGCTGGCTTTGTCAGGGCGCACCACGCCGAGCAGTCGTGGCCAGGCGGCATCCACATCGAACTCACCGGCGACAACGTCACCGAGTGCCTTGGCGGTGCCGACGACATCCTCGACACTCAGCTCGACGACCGCTATGAGACGGTGTGTGATCCTCGCTTGAACGGCCGCCAGTCTCTCGACCTGGCGTTCAGGGTGGCCGAACTGATGCGGACGGCCGGCGTCGTCTGAGCCCGACGGGTCGTCACGGCTGTGCAGTCGCTCCAACTTGTCGATGCATGGGACGTGCCCCACGTGTCGGTGGCGGTCGTCGGTCCCTCCGGGGTCGTGGCGTCGAGAGGTGACTCCGCTCGGCGCTTCCGGATCGCCTCCTTGTCGAAACTGCTCGCCGCCTACGCCGCGCTGATCGCCGTCGAGGAAGGGGTACTCGCCCTCGACGACCCGGCCGGGCCTCCCGGATCCACCGTCCGCCGCCTGCTCTCGCATACTGCCGGCTACGGGTTCGACGGACCGGACCCGATCACCGGCGTGGGGTGCCGACGCATCTACTCCAACACGGGTATCGAGCAGTTCGCCTCCTACCTCGCGGAGCGGGCCGAGATGGCGTACGGCGACTACCTCGATGAGGCGGTTCTCGCTCCGCTCGGGATGACCCACACCGAGCTGAAGGGCTCGGCGGCCTACGGCGTGTGGAGCACTCTGGACGACCTCTCAGCGTTCGCCACCGAGCTTCTGCGGCCTCGCCTCATCGATCAGTCATCACTCGACGAGGCGACGCGAGTGCAATTCCCCGGACTTCCCGGCATCCTGCCTGGCGTGGGGCGCTTTGATCCGTGTGACTGGGGGCTCGGGTTCGAACTGAACGCCGGTCGGCCCGGCCACTGGACGGGGTCCGAGGTGTCGCGTCTCGGGTTCGGGCACTTCGGCGGCTCGGGCACCTTTGTGCTCGCTGACCCCGCCGTCGACCACGGAATCGTGTGCCTCACGGACCGCGACTTCGGCCCGTGGGCTCTCGAGGCGTGGCCCCCGTTGTGCGATGCGGTCGTACGTGAGTTGCGGGGCGTCGCAGCGTGAAGTTCCGAGCGGGCGACCGAGTCTTGGTGCGCCGCACCAGCGACGACGGATTCCCGCTCATGCACTACGGCTTCGTCGGCGGTCTCGTCGGTCCCGAGGGCCCGGTGATGGTGTTATTGGATGATGAACTCGGCACGGAGTTGGTGCAACTCGACGAGATCGAGTCCATCGAGGTCACCACCCTCGAACTGTGCCTTCCGGGAACCGATCTGTGCCAGGACAGCGCATTGCGACGCGGCCTCGTCGCAATGTGGCAGGCGGAGGCCGATCAGGCCGGAATCGCCGTCGAGCACCTCGTCCCGATGGGCGACGGCGTCTGCGACGACCTCGGCAGCTGGGCACTCGCCGACCTCAGCGCTGGTGGCGAGCGATTCGTGTTGCGCGCCAGTTTGATCGTGAATGACCCGGGAATGGTGCACGTACGCGCCACTCCCCATACGCACTGGGACTGCTGAGCCCTCGATGCGCCGAGCGATGTGGGTGCTCCTCGGCGCCACGTTGCTCTTCTCGGCCAGCAGCAGCGTGGTATTTGCGCTGTTGGGCAACCTTCAGGACCAATACGGGTTCTCCGATACGGGGCTCGGGTTGATCACCGCGGCCGGATTCGGTGCTTCCTTCGTCGTGCAGCTCACCATCGCACCCCTGGCGGACCGCGGGCACCCGAAACGACTCCTCCTCGCGGGCGCGTTGTGTTCGATTGCTGGCAATCTGGCATTCGCGTCGAGTGACAGCCTCTGGGGGCTCGTGGCCTCACGCGCGCTCATCGGTGCCTCGGTCGGGTGTTTCATCCCGGCCGCCCGTGCGCTGGTGGCGTCGATGGATGTCGAACGCCGAGGGGAGTTGCTCGGGCGGATGGTGAGCTTCGAAGTCGCCGGGTTCGTGTTCGGTCCAGCGGTGGGCGGCGCACTCGTCGGACCGCTTGGTATCCGCTGGCCGTTCGTG
>JBKJJS010000337.1:0-11539 GCA_046597895.1 Ilumatobacteraceae bacterium | reverse complement strand
GGGTCAGGGGCGTGGTGCTGCACAAACACAAGCGCCTCGGATTGTGGCTCCAACCGGGAGGTCATCTCGAGGCAGGAGAGGCGCCATGGGAGGCGGCGGCCCGGGAGGCCACCGAGGAGACGGGGTTGGCCGTGCGCCATCCTGGCGGCGGTCCGCTCCTCGTCCACGTCGATGTCCATCCCGGCCCGCGCGGCCACACCCATCTCGACTTGCGCTATCTGGTCGAGGCCGACGATCTCGACCCATGCCCTCCGCCGGAGGAGAGTCAGGACGTGCGGTGGTTCACCTGGGCCGAGGCGATTGCCCTCGCGGACCCCGGCCTGGTTGGCGCCTTGCATGCGCTCCGACCGTCGTCACCGTGAACCCGGTCCGCACTCCGCCCTGAGCACCGGGGCGACCGGCGTTCCTGGGTCGATCGTCGGACGGCATCCGGTCCCCCGATACGAAACGGGAATCCTTCGAACCCGAGTCGCCGGAGTGTGGTGCCAGCGCCACGCCGGCCTGGCTCGTGATACGGGTGGCGCGTCGAGCGTGCCCGTCCGTGACGAGGGTGATGACGGTGCCCGCCGAGCCGGCCCGGGCAGTGCGGCCCGAGCGGTGCGTGTAGTCCTTGGCATCCGTGGCGATGTCCCAGTGCAGCACGAGTTCGATGCCGTCGACGTGGATACCGCGGGCGGCAACATCGGTGGCGACGAGCACGTCGATCTGTCCATGGCGCAGGGATTCGAGCGAGCGCTCCCGCAGGCCCTGGCCCATGCCACCGTGGATCGAGCCGGCGCGGATGCCAGTGGCGGCCAGCGAATCACGCAGGTTGTCGGCGCCTTCGCGGGTACGGGTGAACATGATGGTGCGCCCGTGCTCGCGCACGAGCGTGGCTGCCGCGCCGATCTTCTCGTGCGAACGGACCACCATGACGTGATGGGTTGCCGGGTTGACCTCGGCGGCGTCGGTCCCGACGAGGTCGACGAAGACCGGATCCTTCTGGTACCGCTTGACGAGTTCGTCGACGTCGCCATCGAGCGTCGCCGAGAATAGGAGGGTCTGACGATCCTCCGGCATGGCGTCGAGCAGTGCCCGGATGTCCTCCATGAAGCCGAGGTCGGCAAGGCGGTCGGCTTCGTCGATGACGCACATCTGCACGGCATCGAGCTTCACCTGGCCGCGGCGCACGAAGTCGAGCAGCCGACCGGGGCAGGCCACGAGGATGGATGCTCCCATGCGGAAGGAGTTGAGCTGTCCGGAGTACGGCGTGCCGCCATAGACCGCCAGGATGTACCGGCGGCGCATCCTGCCCATCGCCAGTAGGTCGAAGCGGACCTGCTTGGCGAGTTCGCGGGTGGGGACGAGCACGATCCCGGTGGGGTGGAAGGGCTCGGCCTGACGGACGGTGGCGAGCATCGGGATGCCGTACGCCAGCGTCTTGCCGGATCCCGTCGGGGCGCGACCGCACAGGTCGCGGCCGGCGAGGGCGTCGGGGAGGCAGGCGGTCTGGATCTCGAACGGCTCGGTGATGCTCTCCTCGGCAAGCGCGTTGCAGAGGTCGGCTGGGACACCAAGGGCGCGGAACGCGCTGTCGGTGGGGGCGAGAACAGCGGGGCGCGCCGGCGGGTCGGGCTGGCGGTCATAGGAGGAATCGCGTCGGTGGGAAGGCGCGCTGGCGCGCCGAACATGGGCGCCGTAAGGGGCGGGCATCAAAGTGGCTCTTTCTGTCAGCTCCACGCGAGCGGCAGTTTGTGACGAGCCACCGACGTGATCCGCTCCGAAGTGAGCGGCCCATCAAGGCTAGCGGCGTGAGGTGCTGACCGGGCGCGGCCGCCTACGCTGCCAACGATGACGCCTGGCGAGTTGGACCTGCACCTGCTCGGGGAGGGCAACCACCGACGTCTCTGGGAGGTGCTCGGCGCTCACGTGGAACCGGCGGGCGGGGTGCGGTTCGCGGTGTGGGCGCCCCACGCTGCTCACGTCGGGGTGGTCGGCGATTGGAACGGCTGGGATGTCGATCGGGATCCGCTGACGCCGGCCGGAGTGTCGGGTGTGTGGGTCGGTGTCGCACGCGCCGCCCGGGCCGGGCAGCGGTACAAACTCGCCGTCACCGGGCAGGACGGATCGCGGCGTTTGAAGGCTGATCCGATGGCGCGTCGTACGGAGATCCCCCCTTCGACGGCGAGTGTCGTGGAAGGCCCGTCGACCTACCAGTGGGGCGACACGAGTTGGATGACGGCCCGGGCGGGACCGGAGGCGGCGAACCGGCCGCTGCGGATCTACGAGGTCCACTTTGCGTCGTGGCAGGCCGGACGGGGCTACCGGGACGGCGCCGTCGCACTCGCCGACCACTGCGAGCACCTCGGATTCACCCACGTCGAGTTCCTTCCGTTGGCCGAGCATCCCTTCGGGGGGTCGTGGGGCTACCAGGTGAGCGGCTACTACGCCCCGACGGCCCGGTTCGGAACGCCCGACGACCTGCGCTCCCTCGTCGACACGTTCCACCAGCGCGGCATCGGGGTCATCGTCGACTGGGTTCCCGCCCACTTCCCGAAGGACGATTGGAGCCTCGCCCGCTTCGACGGTACCGCGCTGTACGAGCACCCCGATCCGCGGATGGGCGACCATCCGGACTGGGGAACGCACGTGTTCAACTACGGGCGCCACGAGGTCCGGAACTTCCTCGTCGCGAACGCGCTCTACTGGCTCGAGGAGTTCCACGTCGATGGCCTGCGGGTGGACGCCGTCGCGTCGATGTTGTACCTCGACTACTCACGTGACGCAGGCCAATGGGTGCCGAACCGTCACGGTGGTCGGGAGAACCTGGACGCCGTCGAGTTCCTCCGGGACGTGAACACCGCGGTTGCTGAGACGTGCCCCGGAGCGATGATGATCGCCGAGGAGTCCACGTCATGGCCGCTCGTCACCCACCCCGTGAGCCACGGGGGGCTTGGGTTCACCCACAAGTGGAACATGGGGTGGATGCACGACACGCTTGACTATTTCGGACACGACCCGGTGCATCGTCAGTGGCACCATCGGGACCTCACCTTCGGTCTGCTCTATGCCCACACCGAGCGCTTCGTGCTGCCGCTCAGCCACGATGAGGTCGTCCACGGGAAGGGTTCACTGCTCGGCAAGATGGCGGGCGACGAGTGGCAGCGCTTCGCCAACCTTCGGTCGCTGTACGGGTGGATGTGGGCGTATCCCGGTGCTCCGCTGCTGTTCATGGGGAGCGAACTCGCGCCGTACACCGAGTGGAATGCCGATGGTTCGCTTCCGTGGGACCTGTTGCAGTGGGAGTCCCACCGCGGGGTGTTCGATCTCGTTCGTGAACTGAACTCGGTGGCCGCCGTCCACGGCGCCCTCTGGGAGCGCGACCACGAGCCGGGTGGCTTCCAGTGGTTGGATGCCGACGACGCGGAGCACTCGATGCTGGCCTTCATCAGATGGGGCGGATACGGCCAACACGCCGTTGCGTGCATCGCCAACCTCACGCCCGTGCCCCGGAACGGCTATCGGCTCGGTGTGCCATGGTCGGGGGAGTGGCGGGTGGTCCTCGATACGGATGCCGCGGCATGGGGTGGCAGTGGATATGGCGGCGATCAGGGATCGTCGCCCGGGTTCGTGGTCGTGGCACTCGATGAGCCATGGCAGCAGCAGGCGTGCTCACTGGTGCTCGACGTGCCGCCTCTCGCCGTCGTGTGGCTCGCAGGAGGCAGGGCGTGAGTGCGGCCGGCATCGACTCGATGCGCATCGGGTTGCACGGCCACGCGTACCAGCCGCCCCGGGCCGATCCGCGCACTGGCCGGGTCCCGGTCGAGGCGAGTGCCGAGCCGTTCCACGACTGGAACCATCGGATCACCGCCGAGTGCTACGCGCCCTGCACGGCGACCCGATTGCACGATGCCACCGGCCGCGTGACAGCCATCGTGAACCTGTTCGAGCGGATGAGCTTCGACCTCGGGCCGACGCTCGGGCATTGGCTGGCTCGCTTCGCCCCCGCGATCCATCAGAGGATCGTGGCGGGTGACCGGGTCGGGCGCACGGCCATCGCTCACCCCTACCACCACATCATCCTCCCGTTGGCGCCGGCGGAGGATGCGATGACCGAGTTGCGGTGGGGGATGGCGGACTTCCGCCACCGGTTCGGACGCCAGCCGGAAGGGATGTGGTTGCCGGAGACGGCGATCGACGGTGCCGTTTTCGCGATGTTGGCCGACCTCGGGATCGCCTTCACGATCGTGGCGCCCCACCAGGTCGAGCGGGTGCCGCCACCGGGCACTGTCGGCCGGGTCGACCGGAGGGGACCGCAGAGCCCGACCCTCGTGGTCTACGACGGCCCGACGAGTCACGACCTGGCGTTCGGGGCCGCCCTCGGATCCGCCGATGCGCTCGCTGACCGGCTCGTGGCGGTGGGCGGCGGAAGGTCCCTCGGAGGTGATGGCACTGCTCGACTCGCGGTGGCGGCGACGGATCTCGAAACCTTCGGACACCACCATCGTTTCAGCGAGCGCGCCGTCGGACACACCCTCTTCGAGGAGACAGTCGAACGGGGGCTCGTGACCGGGGGTCTCGCCGGTCTGCTGGAGGGCGTCGAGCGTCACGACGTTGGCGACGTCCTACTGAGCGCGTGGTCGTGCGCGCACGGTGTGGAACGTTGGAGGGCGGACTGCGGTTGTTCTTCTGACGGTGGCAAGGACTCGCATCAGCGGTGGAGGGCACCGGTGCGCGCTGCTCTCGACGTCCTTCGGGACCACGCGTGGGACACCTTCTGCCGGCGGGGGGCCGACGTGTTCGACGATCCGCCGGCCGCCCGGGACGCATACGGCGACGTGCTGGCGAATCCGGCGGTGTGGGACGACTTCGTCAGCCGCCATGTCCGGCCCATGGCATCCGAGGACGAAGCTCGGGTACTGCTCGCGAGCCAGGAGGCGACGCTCGCGTCATTCACGAGTTGTGGTTGGTTCTTTGCTGATCTCGCCCGACGCGAGATGGCGATCCTGCTCGGTGAGGCCGCTCGTTCCGCTGATCTGCTCAGGGGCCTCGGAGAGTCGCCGCCCATCGACGAGGCGCTGAACCTCCTTGACAAGGCCGAAGGAATTGCCGGCCGGGGTCCGTCCGGCCGGGCCGTATGGGCGTGGGCGCTCGATCCCGCACCGGCGGACGATGATGCTGGACGCACCGGGTCTCTCGGACGCTGGGATGCGGCCTCACCTGTGGAGAACCTCGTCGCCGACCTCGCGGCTGAGGCGGTGCAGGGCTCGGCCGACGCATCCGAGCGGGCACTCGCCGTCATCGATCTGGCGCGACGGGCGGGCGACCCGAGCCGGTTCACCACTGCGCAGGAGCGTGTGCATGACGCCCTCGTCGGCCGTGGCCGGGCGGCCGCTCCCGAACTTGTGGTGCTCGGCGAGGGGCTCGGTCTTGCCACAGCCGCGGTGACGGCGGCCGAGGGCTACCGTTGGCATGCCTGATCCTCGAGAGATGTGAGAACCCAAGAAAGAGGTGCCTGATGGCCAGCAAGGACCGCTGGGGTTCGGTGTTCTCGAAATCCAAGACGTGGGTCGGCAAGTTGGTCGAGGAGACGACGACCGCCGATCACCGCAAGGCCGATCGGCTGGAATCCGAGCGTGATGACCTCGAACGCGCCGTTCGCAGGGAGGCGCAGATGAACGCCGTCCGACAGGCGATTCCCGGCCTGGACAGCGCGCTCGATGCCCAGGACGAACGTCGGGCGGCTGCCGCCACCTCTCGGGATGCCAGCGCCCGCGCCGCTCGTGTCGAGTCGTTCAACGAAGGCAGCTGGCTGCAACTCGGCGGCGAGATGTCCGGTCGGGTGGACGGTCTGGCGATCCGGCGGGAGGACTGGAGTGAGCGCGAACTGATCACGCTCGAGTCGATCGATCCTGTCCATGTCAGCGGCGGTACCTTCGAGGCGCTCTCGTTCGTGGTGATGAAGGACCTGGCGGTCGGCCAACACGACCTCGCTCAAGGCTATGACAACGGCGAGGGGTACGAGCTGTGGGCTGGTGGGCAGGAGCCGTACCAGTGGTGCCCGGACTACGGCGTCGGTCTTGTCGCCCGTGATCCGGACGGTTCACTGCGGTTCGCCTTCGCGATGATGGACTCCGGTAGCGCGCGAGTGGATGTCAGCGGCGTCATCGCCGGACTGGTCAGCGGCTGATCGCTCCGCCCTCGACGAGGGTGCGCAGGCGGCGCAGGTTCCGCCTCCAGATGGCCCGGAGCACCACGCGTCCGCCGAGCATCTCTCCGATCGGGCCACCGAGGTACCACGGGAAGTGCAGCACTTCTGTCCACTCGAACCTGGTGCGCCGGTCGAGGTCGATGGGCGTCAGCGTGAACTGGCCCTCGCCGGTGACGATGCCGTGGTGGCGCACCCCCATCACCAGGCCGGGTTCCCACTTGGTGATCTCCATGTGATCGGCGAGCCGGAATGGGCCGACCTTCGTGTCGCACACGAACGTCGTACCGACACCTCGCCGCTGATCCGTGGAGAAACGGATCGCTTCCGCGTCGGCCATCCAGTCGACGTGATGCTCGATCGGTTCGACGACGGACCACACGATGTCCGGCGTGGCGTCGATCTCGACGAAAACCGCGATACGGCTCACGCGATACGGCTCACGCGATACGGCTCACACGAAGGCGGGCAACACGGAGCGCAACTCCTCGGCGGCCTGCTCCGGGGAGACGATGTTGATCATCACGCCGGTGCCGCGCTCGAACCCGGCCACCGTGATGAGTTTGGGCCAGATGTGCATGTGCCAGTGGAATGGCCCGTCGTGGTGATGGGGAGCGGTGTGCACGACGAGGTTGAAGGCCACATCTCCATGGAGGGCGTTGAGGGCCCTGAGGGCATCGCGCAGGCGCCGACCCACGCCGGCCAACGTCTCGTCGCTGTCGTCTTGGAGGTGGACCGAGTGGCGTCTCGGAATGACGAGTAGCTCGTAGGGAGACCCGGCCCAGAACGGTGAGACGACGACACAGTCGTCGTCGGCGATCACGATGCGGCTGCCGTCTGCCAACTCGGACTCGACGGTGGCGCACAGAATGCAACCGCCGTGGAACCTGCCGAACGCCCGCTCCTCATCCAGCAATTCGCCGGGGACGAAGGGCATCCCGAGAAGCTGACCGTGCGGGTGGGCGAGCGACGCCCCGGATTCCCGGCCGTGGTTCACGATCGCCTGCGTGTAGCGGATCCCGGGGGTGGCGGCGTGATCGATCATGCGACGGCGCAGAACGGACATGATGGACGCCAGATCGTCGTCGGTGGCCGTGGCCAGGCTGGCATCGTGCTCGCGTGAGTACACGAGGACCTCGTGGATACCGCTGGCCTCCGCCAATGTGTGTACCGGCCCGATCGTGCGGACCGAGAATGGCTCGTCGCCGTCGAACGCCGGGTACAGGTTTGGCACGACGCGGACCCGCCACTCTCCGGCCGCTCCCGTCGTTTCGATGGCCGGAGGTGACTCCTCCTCGTGGCCAGGGCAGAACGGGCACGGCCGTTGCGGGTCGCTCTCGACCTGGGCGGTCCGGGGGGCGAAATCGGTCGGCCGCTCCGAGCGATCGACGACAATCGTGACCCATCGACCATTGAGGGGATTCAAACGCATTTGTGACACTGACTGTCACACTACGGGATCGGCGCCTTCTCGGCTGGCAGTGCGGTAGATCGTCACATGGTTGTCGCTGTCCGTTCCGAACGGCTCACGAGCCCACGAACTCCACCGCTGCTCCAATTCGAAGCCGGCCACCGCCGCCATCTCGTCGAGCTGGTCGACGGTCGCCCAGCGAATCGACCATGGCCGCAATCGCACGCCGTGAGACTCGGTCAACTCGATGAACTGCCCCTCGGCGCGCTGGGTGGAGGTCGAGGAGCGACTGACTGAGAGCACGATGCGATCGACCGCGAGATCCCGGATCTCGACGTGGTCCCCGTCTCGGCCGAGGTCCGGTACGAACGCTTCCACGAGGAACCGGCCGCCAGGAGCCAGGCGGGCGGCGACGGCGTGGAATGCGGCCTGTTGTGCTCCGGCCTCGGTCAGGTTGAACAGGGTGTTCACCGCCACGAACGCCAGTGTGAAGGGGCCGGGCGGGAGGTCGATGGACATGTCCCCGAGGTGGGTGTGCACCTTGGCGCCGCCGGGCTTGGACAGGAGTCGGTCGAGCATCGCCGTCGACGCGTCGACGGCGTGGACATCTACACCGAGGCGTGCCAGAGGGAGCGCGAGGCGTCCCGTCCCTGCTCCGAGTTCGAGCACCGGTCCTGCTCCTGCCAGGTCGACAAGGACGGCGACAGCCGCTTCGGTGTCGAACCGGGCGCCGTACCACTCGTCGTAGACATCGGCCATACCGTCGCCATAACTGGCCTCGTCGTACCCTCGCATCCCCGCCAGTGAATCACGACGCCGGGCCGGACGGCTCCTCCTGAGACGCTGGGCTCGCTTGCGGATCGCTTGTGAATCGTCTGTGACGAAACTCGCTCGCCACGTCCTCGCCGGTGTGCCCCGGCCCTGAATCGTCACAAACGATTCGCAAGGGGTGGCCACCGACCAGGGTCCCCTCCGTCTGAATCGTCACAAACGATTCGCAAGGGGTGGCTACCGATGGGGGTTCTCGCTGCTCCCGACGTGGGCGTTGGTCGGCCAGCGTTATCCTTTCCACGGTGAGCACCCCGGCAATCGCCTATCTGGATCATGCGGCAACAACGCCGATGCGCCCCGAGGCGTTGGCCGCCATGCTGGCGTTCTACGGAGAGCGGTTCGGCAATCCATCGGGCTCCCACCGCATGGCTCGCGACGCCCGCAAGGCCATCGATGAAGCCCGTGATGTCGTCGCTGGCGCGCTCGGGTGCCGTCCCGCCGAGATTGTGTTCACGGGATGTGGCACCGAGGCCGACAACGCGGCGATCGCGGGTGCGCTGCGCCGTTGCGGGTCGGGCGCGGCTGCCGTGTGTCCTGCGACCGAACACCACGCCGTGCTGCACGTCGTGGAACAGGCAGGCGGCCGCACCGTCGGCGTCGACGCCTCGGCCCGGGTCGATCTCGACAAATTGGCGGCCGCACTCGACGATTCGGTCGCCATCGTGTCCGTCATGGCCGTGAACAACGAGGTCGGCTCCATCACGTCCCTGGCGGAGGTGGCGGCCCTCGTGCACCGCCTTGCCCCGAATGCCCTCCTGCACACGGATGCCGTGCAGGCGGCGACGTGGCTCGATCTGCGCACCCTCACGCCCCACGTCCACCTGATGTCGCTCTCGGCCCACAAGTTCGGTGGACCGAAGGGGGTCGGTGTGCTCGTCGCCAAGGACGGCGTGTCCATCGAGCCCCTGCTGCGCGGCGGCGGCCAGGAGCACGATCGGCGCAGCGGCACCCACAACGTCGCGGGGATCGTGGCGATGGCCGAGGCGTTGCGGATCACCGATGAACGACGCGTCGCTGATGTCGAGCGGATCGCCGCCCTCCGCGACCGCCTGGTGGACGGACTGCTCGCTGAGGTCCCTGACACGATCGAGACGGTGCCGCGAGCCCACAAGGTCGCCGGATCCGCCCATGTATGTTTCGCTGGAGCCGAGAGCGAGGCCCTGCTGTTCCTCGTGGATCAGGCCGGCATCTGCGCGTCAGCGGCGTCGGCATGCTCGAGCGGGGCGATGGAGCCATCGCATGTGCTTGCGGCCATGGGCGTCGACCATTCGCACGCATTCGGCGCGCTGCGGCTCACGCTCGGGTACGCGTCGACCGACGCTGATGTCGACCGAGCCCTCGACGTGATTCCGGGCGCCGTCGCGCAGCTCAGGCGGAGCCGCTCCTCGTGAGGGTGATGCTGGCGATGAGCGGCGGGGTGGACTCGTCGGTGGCGGGAGCACTCTTGCTCGAGCAGGGTCACGACGTGGTTGGGGTCACCATGCGACTCTGGGGCGGCGACAGCGACACTGGCTGCTGTTCGGTGTCCGATGTGGACGACGCCCGACGGGTGGCGCAGCAACTGGGGATCGACCACCACGTGTTCAACTTCAGTGACGACTTCCGCGCTCATGTGGTCGACCCGTACGTCGCCGCCCACGCCGTCGGCGTCACCCCGAACCCTTGCATCGAGTGCAATCGGCACCTCAAGTTCGACCGCCTCCTCGATCGAGCAGAGGTCCTCGGCTTCGACGCCGTCGCCACCGGCCATCACGCGCGCATCACGCATACCGGAACCCAGTGGCAATTGGAGCGAGGGGCCGACCGCGACAAGGACCAGAGCTATGTCGTCCACATGCTGGACCAGGCGGCTCTGGCGCGGACGCTGTTCCCTGTCGGCGAGTTGACGAAGGCTGAAGTGCGGACCCGGGCGGCATCACTCGGACTCCGTACCGCAGCCAAGCCGGACAGCCAGGACGTGTGCTTCATCACGTCGACGGGCGGCCGTGAGACGTTCCTCGGGAGCCGTATCCCGTTCCATCGGGCCGATGTCGTCGACCGCGACGGCGAGCGACTCGGCACCGTCGACGCCGTCGAACTCGTCACCGTCGGCCAGCGCCGCGGCATGGCGCTGTCCGGTGCACCGTCGCGTCGATTCGTGCTCGATGTCGACATCGCCGCTGCCACGGTGGTCGTGGGTTCGGCGCAGGATCTGCTCCAGCCATCGGAGCGTGTCACCGCCCTCACGTGGGCCGACAGACCCGTTGACGGGCGGATGCTCGTGCAGTGCAGCGCCCACGGGAATCCACGGGCTGCTGAACTCGTGCTGCACGGTGAAGGGGCCACTGTCGTGTGGGAAGCGCCTCAGAGTCGGATCGCCCCCGGCCAGAGTGCGGTGTTCTACGACCTCACCGACCGAACCGTCATCGGCGGCGGCCGCATCTCCACCGGGTCACGCGAGTCAGCCAACTCGCACGCCGGCGGTCCCGAGCGCCCGTAGGGCCCTGCCGGGCCGAGTGGGGCTGATCAATATCGAGCGGACGTGCAGCGCTCTCGTGCTGCCGCGCGGCGGTGCCGCTAAGACGACGGTGGCGACGTCGAGAAGCCGCAACTCCACTGCCGGGCCGAGCGCGGTTCCCGTGAGGTCGGCGGCCTCGGTACCGACGAACGCCAGTCCGGCCGAGGCCACCTCGGTCCTGGCCATCATGGCGGTCTCGGCGAGCACGAGATGGTCGTGTACGACGATGCCGGCCGGGACGAGCACGAGCCAGCGTCGGCTCAAGCGGTGGAAGCGGCGGCCGAGTGTCCACGCGAGAGCGAGCGCAGCCAACGTCACGGGGAAGCCGACGATCCATTGCCCGGCCGCGAGGGCGAGTGGACCGAGGAGCCAGGACGCCGCGAGCACGGTCCAGGTCACGGGGAGCAGCGCCAACACCGGCCCTGGTGGACGCAGCGGGAAGCGCTGCTCGTCTCCGTACGCCGACCCCTGGGCGAACACCTGACCGAGGTCACCGCTGAAGGCGAGCGCGGTGGCCACTCCACCCGTGGTGGCGGCCGTGGCGCCCGCCGCCGTCGACGCTCCGGCGGCCCAGGCGACGGCGCCGACCACGAGCGCCCCGGGCGCGATCACC
>JBKJJS010000464.1:0-9355 GCA_046597895.1 Ilumatobacteraceae bacterium | reverse complement strand
GTTCTGGGCATCGATGGCAGCGCGAAGGATCTCGTCATGGCGCGCTAACGACCCCTCGATGTCCGTGAATAGGAACGTCACCGTCCCCGTCGGTCGATCGCCCAATGCCAGCCCTGTGCTTCCGTCGCCAGTCTTCGACGCGAGGCGCGGTTGACGCAGGCCGCATGAGTGCTACGGTCGGCGTTGCTAGCGCCTTTGAGGAGGTTCCAGGTTGATCACGCGTCGATTGTGGAAGGCAGCCGGAGCGAGCACTCTGGTCGTGGGAATGACGATGGGGCTGCCAGCGGCGGCGTACGCCCCCGCCGAGGCGGCCAAGGATGCTCGCTCCTGCTCCGGCGCCGCCGGTACATCGGCCTCGCTGAAGACCCGGCCCGGAGCCACCCGCTCGGACCCGAACGCACTGAGCGACGCACAAGTCGCCGCCATGGAGCGGGATCTCACCAGTAAGGCAATGGCCAAGGGCGTGGGCCGGGTGGGATCCGATGGCTCACTGGTCGGTGTTGCCGCCACCGGAGCGGCGATCAACGTCTATTTCCACGTGATCAACAAGGGGAGTGGAATTGGCAACGGTGACGTGCCGAAGGACCAGATCACTGGTCAGATCGCTGTGCTCAAGGCCGCCTTCGACCCATGGGAGTACACCTTCGTCCTGGCCGGCACCACCCGCACAACGAACGCGACGTGGTACACCGCGGGACCCGGGTCCCAGGCCGAGACCGACATGAAGAGCGCGCTCCGGCAGGGGACGGCCGCCGACCTCAACATCTACACGAACAACATGGGTGGCGGCTTGCTCGGATGGGCGACGTTCCCGTCCAGCTATGCGACCGCACCGAAGATGGACGGCGTCGTGGTGCTGTTCTCCTCGTTACCGGAGGGAACGGCGGCGCCGTACAATCTCGGTGACACGGCCACTCATGAGGTCGGGCACTGGATGGGGCTCTACCACACGTTCCAGGGCGGCTGCAGCAGCAACGGTGACTACGTCAGTGACACTCCTGCCGAGAGGTCGCCCGCCTACGGCTGTCCCGGGGGGCGCGACTCGTGCCCCGGCAAGAAAGCTCCCGGCCTCGATCCGATCACGAACTTCATGGACTACACCGACGATTTGTGCATGAACACTTTCACATCCGGCCAGGACGCCCGGATGGATGCCAGTTGGACGACCTACCGGTTTGGTCAGTAGCGCCCAGCAGTTCGACCAGCGCATGATCGGTCTCGGGGAGAAGTTCGAACGCTGAGCGCGGAAAACCGCACTCACGGTTCGGAGTTCCCGGGCGTCAGCCGCCGGTGGCGACCCTGAGGAGCAGTGACCGGGCCGGGCCGTCCGGCGTGGCACTGGGGGCGAGGGTGATGGCGGCGGCACTCATCTTCGGCAGGGTCTTACGGATGGCGTCTGCCGTCTTGTCCTCGCCGATCTTCGCCAGGAGTTCAATGAGGTCCGTCTCACAGAACACGAGGCAGGCGGCGTCCTCCACAAGCTGCGTCTCGGGGTCCGTGCCGAGCCCCACTCGCTGCGCCAGCGCGATCGCACGCGTCAGCGTTGCGTCGGCGATGCCGAGGGGGCGCAATAGGGCGTCGATCTCCTCTGCCACCGCGGTCTTCTGGGCGGCGCGCCATCGGCGGTATCCCACTCGGCCGTCGGGTTGGGAGGAGCGGGGCAGCGCGAAGCGGCGGAGGTGATGGGCGCGTGCCGCGACTTGTACCGCCGAGGATGCGGTGGGGTCCAGCTGGTCGAGCCAGTACGTCGCCCGCTCGCCTTGGAGCCGGGCCTTCGCCAGGAGCCGCCCCTGCCACTCGACGCGGCTGGGGTCGGCCTCGTTCGCCTCGTCGATCGCCGTAAACGCCGTCGCGAGCGCCGCGATCGCTGAGGTCACTGAGGTCACTGCGTCACGCGCACTCGGACTCGCCGATCACGGCGTTGAACGGGGCGACCTCGTCCCAGTCGACGTAGTAGTCCGGCGCCTCCTGCGGCGTCGGGAAGTGGTCGAGGTCCTTCAGGCCCGCCGCCAGTGCCGTGGCTCCACCTGAGCGGTCCATCCACTCCCGGAACGACTCGCCGGCGATGCGCTCGGCCACAAACCGCGACACGATCCTCACGACCGCTTCGGGGGCCGCCTTGGCCGGGAGTCGGAGTGCCTTGTCGCCGAAGTGGATCTGCTCCTGACCGACGTAACCGCCGAGCAACATCTGATAGCCCGGGGCAGCCACGCCGTTCGCCCGACGCTCGGCACCGAAGAACCCGATGTCGGCCACGTGGTGGTGTCCACACGAGTTCGGGCATCCGGAGATGTTGATGCGCAACCCGCCGACCTCGGCCAGTCCTTCCGCTTCGAGTCGCTCGCCGATGACCCGCGCCAAACCGCGGGACTGGGTCACGGCGAGATTGCACGTGTCGGCTCCGGGGCACGAGACGACGTCCCGGATGAGTTCGGCGCCAGGCTGGGCCATGCCGATGGCCGCCAGTCGGTCGTAGACGACCGGAAGCAGTTCTTCCGTCAGGTCACGCAAGACGACGTTCTGACGGTTCGTCAGCCGAAGGTCGAGATCGAAGTCTCGCTGGATCGCCGCGAGTTCCCGGAACTGCACCGGCGTGATGTCGCCGAGATGGGCCCAGGCGTACGCCGACACGGTGCGATTGGCGGCGCCGCGTACGACGTTGGCGTCGAACCAGCGGTCCCGTTCGGAGCGGCGGGTGAGCGTCACCCGCGTGCCCTGGCCGATGGTGGTCGCCCCGATGTCGGCGGCGTGGCCGGCTGGCTCGTCGCCGAACGCCAAGACCTCGTCCGGCACGCCACCCGGCCACGTCGATGAGCCGAGCAACAGCCGGCGTTGGCTCTTGATGCGGCGCACCATCTCGTCCCACCCGAGCGTGTCGACGAGCCACTTCATGCGAGCCCGGATGCGGTTGTCCCGGTTGCCCGTCTGCTCGAACACCCGCAGCGTGGCCTCGATCGTGGACAGCAGATCCTCCCGGGCCGTGAAGTCTTCGAAGGCCAACGCCGGGTGAGGGTTGGCACCAAGGCCGCCGGCGAGGTACACGCGGAAGCCCCGCTCGGCGGTGCCATCGTCACGCGTACGCAAGACGGCCACCACACCGACGTCGTTGAACATCGCCTGGCCGCAGTCCGTCGCGCAGCCGGAGAAGTTGATCTTAAACTTGCGGGGCAGGCGCTGCCCGAGCGGGTTGCGCAGCAGGTGGCGATACGTCGCCTCGGCCCACTGAGTGATGTCGAGGTGCTCGTGCGGGCAGGCCCCGGCGAGATGGCAGCCCTGGATGTTGCGCACGGTGTCGCCGCAGGACTCCCGAGTGGTGAGCCCAACCGAGCCGAGCTTGCGCATCACCGTGGTGATCTCGTTCATGGGCACGAAGTGGAACTGCACGTTCTGGCGGGTGGTGATGTGGCCCCAACCGCGTGAGTGCGCTTCCGCAAGGTGGGCGAGCATCTCCAACTGCTCGGGCAGTATCGAGCCGTACGGCACCTTCACGCGCACCATCTGGTGATCGCCGCCCTGGCGCTGGCCGTAGATGCCGTTGGCGAGGCGGAAGACGCGGAAGATGTCGTCGTCGAGTTCGCCGGCGCGGTTGCGGGCCAGCATGGTGTCGAACTTGACGATGTCCTTCTCGATCTCGGGGTCGAGCGGCGTGGTCGACCAGTCGAGCGGCACGTCCACAGTGGGTTCGAGTGTCTGGCTCACGGGGCTCCCTCGGTAAATCCGACTAATCTGATCGGAATTATAGGGATAAGCCCCGGACAATGCACGCGAAAGGTCTGGTCGTACAGTTTGGAGGTATGAGGCTCGCCGTGACCGCCGACGATCGGACCGGCGCGATGGAAGCTGCCGCCCTTTGTGCCGACGCTGGTTTCGCGACTGTCGTGGTGTCGTGGGACGGTGAGCCAGCGATCGCCGAGTGCGTGGTGACGGACTTGAGGTCACGCCACCTCACCCCTGGGCGGGCGGCCGATCGGATGACCGCGTCGTCGCACGACGACTCCGGAGGCCGTCGCGTCCACAAGATCGACTCGACGCTGCGGGGAAACTGGGCTGCCGAGATCGGTGTGCTGCTGGCGGAACGGCGGCGGGTGTTGATCATCCCGGCGTACCCGGCGGCGGGGCGGACATGCGTAGGCGGCGTCGTGCTCGCGGACGGCGTGCCCGTGGCCGACACCGAGTTCGGCCGTGATCCGACGGCGCCGGTGACGAGCAGTCGGCCCGCTGAAGCGTTGGCGGCGGTCGAGGTGGCGACGCTGACCGATCTCGACGGTTGGTTGGCCTCGGTTGGTCCGCCGTCCGCGGTCGCCATCGCAGATGCGGAGACCGACAAGCGCATCGACGAACTGGTGGCTGCCGCGGCGGAGCACGCGGATGTGGTGATCGCCGGTCCCGCCGCCGCCGTCGGCGCCGTGGCCCGGTGGATGTCACCAGTGGCCCGACGGGACCTGCCCACGCTGCCGGTGGGGCCGGTGCTCGTCGTCTGCGGAAGTCTTCACTCGACCAGTCGCTCCCAGGCCGCTGTGGTACTCGGTCACGCGGGCGTCACGGTGATCGAGGCACACAGCGATGGCGGCACCGACCGCGAGGTCGTCGCCCTCGAGTTGGCGTTTCGCGCCCACGAGTATTTGGCGGCGCATCGGGCCGATCTCGTGGTCCTCCTCGGCGGCGACACCGCGGATGCCTTCATCGGCGACAGGTCCGTGTTCGTCCACGGGTCCGTGGGCGTTGGCATGGCCTTCGGCACGGTCACCATCGATGGGCGCCCGCTCGCGATCATCACGAAGCCGGGTGGGTTCGGTGCGACGAACTCACTCGTGGATCTGCTCGCCGCCCGTGGAGGGCAGGAAGCGTGAACCTCCCGATCGCGATCACGATGGGCGATGCCTCCGGTGTGGGACCCGAGATCGTCCTGCGCCGGTTCGCCGCAGGACAGTTGCCGCAGGACATCGTCGTGTACGGAGACGCCTCCATCCTCCGACATGGGGCGACGCTGCTCGGACTCGACGTCGACCTCACGCGGTTGGCCGTCGTGGATCTCGCGCTGCTGGCGGCGGCCGACCATCGACCCGGCCGGGTCGATGCGGCGTCCGGCGCGGCGGCGCGCCAGTACGTGTTGCGGGCGACCCGGGACGCGCTGGCCGGCAAGGTGGCGGCGATCGTGACCATGCCGATGAACAAGGAGGCGACGCAGCTGTCCGATCGCAGTTTCGTCGGCCACACCGAACTCATCGCCGTGGCGTGTGGCGTCGAGCGGTTCTCGATGATGCTGACAGCCGGCGACCTCGCTGTCACCCACGTGAGTACCCACGTATCGCTCCAGGAGGCCATCAGGCGGGTCACCGTCGAGCGGGTTCGCGAGGTGATCGACCTCACGCACGAGACGTTGGCCCGCTTCATTCGCAGCCCGCGGATCGCGGTGTGCGGGCTCAACCCCCACGCCGGGGAGCACGGCCTGTTCGGCGATGAAGATGCCGAGCGCATCGTCCCTGCGATCGAAGCGGCCCGGGCAGCGGGGCTCGATGTCAGCGGTCCTCACCCCGCCGACACCGTCTTTCACCAGGCCGTCCACGGGAAGCGCTTCGACGCCATCGTGTGCATGTACCACGACCAGGGTCACACCCCGATGAAGTTGCTCGCCTTCGAGAGTGGGGTGAACGTCACGATCGGCCTGCCGATCATCCGTACCTCGGTCGACCACGGGACGGCGTTCGACATCGCGTGGCAGGGTGTCGCCTTCACCGAGTCCCTCGACCACGCACTCTCCTGGGCCCGCAGACTCATCGCCTAAGCGGGCTCCGACACCGCCGGCGCCACGGGTTCCTGATCTCGTCGGTCGAAGGCGGCCACCCGCTCGGTGTCCTCGTAGTCCTCCTGCTCGTGGATCCGGCCCCACCGGGCACGGACCATCAGGACCGCACGGTTCGAGTAGACCTCACGGCCCTCGCCGTCGATGATCCAGTCCCGCACACGAACCGCGGCGCGCATGTTCCACGGTGGTCCGTTCACGAAGATGTCCTCGACCTCCATCTGGATCCCGTAGTTGACGTAGCGCTGCCCTCGAGTCAGCCGGGGCGTCGATGGTGTAGCCAGCACCTGTTCGGGCGGCGTGGCTGGCGTCCGCGGAGTTCGAACTGCTCATCGAGTGGCTCGCGCCGGAGCACCCTGAGTTAGCGGCGGGGCTCGAAGCGGTCGGCTCGGCGGGCGTGGCGGACGTCCTGGCCCAGTGGACGAACGAGCAGTTCGACAGCCTGGTGCCCGAGGTGAGCGCCAGCCGGCTGTTCGTGGACCTTGTCGACGGGGCGGCGCCGACGAGACTGCTCTCCGACCTCCGTGGCCTCGGCCTGATCGGCGTGGGGACTGTCGTGGAGGGTGTCGTCGACGGGCGGCTGGCGACGACGACGGAGGTAGTCGCGCTGGACCTCGAGGACGTGGACTGGTTGCGGACCGGGCTCGGGGTGGTGATGGCCATCGCCGTCGCCGCCGTGCTGGCTCACCTCATCGCCTCCGGCGCCCGGGCGCGGCGCGGCGACCTCGCCACGCTCAAGGCGTTGGGTTTCTCAGGGGGTCAAATTCGTTCGGTAGTGCTCTGGCAAGCTGTTGCGCTCGCCGTCGTGTCCGGATTGATCGCCATCCCGATCGGCGTGGCGGCCGGACGATTGGCGTGGCGGCGTTATGCCGAAGGACTCGGCGTCGTTCCGGAGCCGGTCACCCCTTGGCTTGGCGCTGTCGTGCTCCTGGGAGCGCTCGTGATCGTTGCGCTTCTGGCGGCGACGATCCCAGCGATCGCGGCGGGCCGCCGACGGGCGCTGAACTCACTCCGGAGCGAGTGACCCGGTCCCTACTCGCGGCCGGCGGCGACGAAGGTGCCGACGATGGCCAGTTCGGTGCCGAGCCGCTGCTCGACGAGCACCTCGACCGTGCGTACATCGGTGGGGTCACCCGCTGAGAACGCCGCCTCGGTGAGGCGCGAAAGCAACTCGCTCGCACGGTCGTAGTCGGCCTGGGCGTCGCTCAGTCGCAGGCTGCCGGATGCACCGTCGCGGCACTGCGCAAGGGCATTGGAGACTGCGTCGGCACCAGGGTGGGCGGCCACGTAGTTGGAGGCGGCGAGTTCAACGGCGTCACACTCCTCACGCATCCACGCCAACTCGTTCTCGGCGCGAATCGAGAGGGCGTCGAGGAGTTCACTCATCATATGCACGGCCACCACGTGGGTGGGGTCGGTCAAAGCAGGCGAGATCTTCTCTTTCAGCTCCGTCTTGATCGTCTGGAGGAGCTGGGGAATCGAGGGCTTGGAAATCATGGTGTCAGTCCTTCGTCCAGTGTCCGGAAGTCTTCATCGCGTTGATCCACACGCTGTGCATGTAGGGCATGGCGTTCGTCATGTACGCCACGCTTGAACCCATGCTCTCGCCGTTGGCGATCTTCGACGTCATCTTGATCAGGTTGAAGAAGACGAGCGACGAGGCGAGCACGGTGAAGTAGGCCACGGTCTCGGGGTTGATGACCTCCGCTGACAAGCCGGTGACCTCGCGGTAGCGGCCGAAGAACGCGTCCTCGTTCTCCTTGATGATGTTCGGCGGCTGGGACCCCATGGCGAGCACCCACCAGCCGAGATCTTCGCGTGGGTCGCCGACGTGGGCGAGCTCCCAGTCGAGGTAGTGGAAGACCCCCGTGCTCTGCTCCATGATGATGTTGGGTCCCTGGAAGTCCCCGTGCACCAGCGACAGGGGAGCGGGCGGCGGCCGGTGCGCGTCAAGCCAGGCGGCCACCACGCGTAGGAACGGCTCGCGTTCGACGTGGGCCGCTTCGGCATCTCGCCAGGACTGGATGCAGGAGTCGATATAGGTGTCCCAGGTCGCCGGCCGTTCCAACGCGGGCGGGAGCTTGTTGGTGTCGAACGAGTGGACGCTGCCGATCAGGCCGGCGAGTCGATCGATGTACTGGGCGTTGGACTCCTCGTTGCCGGCGTTGCACAGGACGTGTAGCGTGTCGCCCTCGACGCGTTCGCTGATGAAGGCCGGGCTCCCGAGGTCCGCTCCCGTCGCATCGAAGAAGCAAGGCTCGGGGATGTTGAGGCTGCCATCGTTGGCGATGACCTGCAGCATGTTCCACTCGACCGTACGGTCTGTGTCGAGGATGGACTGGCCGGGCGGGGGATCGGCCCGCATCACGTAGCCCCGCCGCCCGTGGGTGTCAACGGCGTAGAACTTGGACATCGCCCGGCTGTAACCGCCGGTGATGGGGGTGTAGTCGTGGACCGTGATGGGTCCACCCTCGCCGTTACGGGCGGTGAGGTACGCCTCGAGCCGGGCGACGATCAGTTCACTCATCCGCAGATCATGGCCGGTAGACCGCCATGCGATCAAGGTCGCCGGGCGACGTGGCCTCGCAATGGCCGCGGGAAGTACGGTGCGCCCCATGGACACACTTGACCGTTTGGCGGCTAAAGATGCGATCGCCGACGCCACCAGGCGCTACAGCCGTGGCATCGATCGCTGCGACGCGGATCTCGTGAAGTCCGCCTGCCACGCTGACGCAACTCTCGACTACGGCACCTTCAAGGGCAACGCTTGGGAGTTCGCCACCGCGGCTACCACTTCCCTTCGACGCTACAAAGCGACGATGCACGCCATGACGAACCACTCGATCAACGACCTGGACGTGGCGGCCGGCACGGCGACCGGCGAGATCTACGTGAACGCCTACCACCTACGCGAGGACGACGGGAAGCAGACCGTCGACTGGTGGTGGGGTCGCTATCTCGACCAGTACACGCGCCAGGACGGCGAGTGGAGGATCTTCCATCGGATCTGCGTCCACGAGTGGACGATGCAGCTCCCGATCGAGCAGGCGATGCCGATCGCCTCCCACCTGTTCCAGTCCGGTTCATTCGACAGAAAGGCTTGATCATGGGGTTCTTGGAGGGCAAGGCTGCGCTCGTCACCGGTGGCACGCGGGGGATCGGTCGGGCGATCGTGGAGTCGCTGCTGAGCGAAGGGTGCAATGTCGTCATGAACGGCCGCTCGCCCGCGAAGGGCCAGGCCACCGCCGAGGAAATCGGCGCAGGCGATCGCCTGACGTTCCTCGCCGCCGACGTCACGACGAGTGAAGCCTGCTTCGGCCTCGTCGACGGCACCATCGAGCGCTACGGCCAGATCGACATCCTTGTCAACAACGCCGGCGGCAGTGGGGGCTCCGCACCGATCTGGGAGATGGAGGAGGCCGAGTGGCAGAACGTCCTGAACTGGAATCTGAACCACCCGATGTGGACGACAAAGCGATCCATCCCGGACATGTTGACGCGCCAGTGGGGCCGCATCATCAACATCTTCCCGTAGATCGAGGAGATGTTGAT
>JBKJJS010000175.1:0-4419 GCA_046597895.1 Ilumatobacteraceae bacterium | reverse complement strand
CCCATGGCGGTGGCTTCGTCCTTGGTGGTCTCGTACGCCCGAACGGGATCGTTGGACAGCACCTGACCGTTGGCGAGCTGCTCGATGCGTTCGATCTCATCGGGCGTCACTGCCTGGAAATGACTGAAGTCGAACCGAAGTCGATCGGGGGACACCATCGAGCCCTGCTGCTTCACGTGGTCTCCGAGCACCTCGCCGAGCGCCCAATGCAGCAGGTGCGTCCCGGTGTGGTTGCGGCGTATGGCCGCTCGGCGGTCCGTGTCGATGGCCACGGCCGCCATCTGACCTGGGTCGATTCGCCCGGACACCATCCGGGCCGTGTGTCGGCGCAGCCCCGGCAGCGCGAACGTGGTGTCCAGCACATCAGCCAGACCAGTGCTCGTGCGGATCGTGCCCATGTCACCCTGCTGGCCGCCACTCTCGGCGTAACACGCAGTGCGGTCGACAAAGATCTCGACGAGGTCAAGTTCTTCGTCGCCATCCGTCGCGAGCACAGCGAGGACGCGCCCCTGCGTCTCGTCGTCGGCGTAGCCCACGAACTCGGTGACGCCGAACTGCTCCACGATCTCCCGATAGCGGTCGTGTCGCTCTTCGTCGACCGCACCGGCTTTGCGGGCCGCCTTCGCCCGCTGTCGTTGTTGCGTCATCTCGGCGTCGAACCCCGCAATGTCGACCTCGATGCCCCGCTCGGCGGTGACCTCAGTGGTCACCTCGAGCGGAAAGCCAAACGTGTCATGGAGCATGAACGCGGTCGACCCCGACAGGGTGCGGGCCCCGTCGGCCAACTCCTTGTCGAGAATGGCGAGGCCGTTCTTGAGCGTGCGCCGGAACGTCTCCTCCTCGCGCGTCACCACCTTCAGGATGAAATCACGATTCTTCAAGAGGTCCGGGTAGGCGTCACCCATGACCGTGACCGCGGTCTCCACGAGGCTTGGCATCACCAGTTTGTCAGCGCCCAGTAGGTAGGCAAACCGGATGGCCCGGCGCAGGATGCGCCGCAGCACGTAGCCGCGGTGTTCGTTCGACGGAAAGACGCCGTCGTTGACGAGCATGGCTCCGGACCGGGCGTGCTCCGCCAATACCCGCAGGGCGAACGAGTCTTGGTCGTCGTAGTCCGCGACGCGATAGCGCTTGCCGGTGAGCGACGCCGCATGCTCGACGAGCGGCTCCATGAGGTCCGTCTCCCACACGGCGTCCTTGCCCTGGATGAGTGTGAGGATGCGCTCGAGCCCAGCACCGGTGTCGATCGACGGCTTCGGGAGCGCAGTGCGAGAACCGTCGGCGGCCTGGTTGAACTGCATGAAGACGAGGTTCCAGATCTCCATATAACGGTCACCATGGGGATCGTGGAGCGGACCGCCCTCCGGTCCGAATGCCGGGCCGCGGTCGATGTGCAGCTCCGAGCACGGACCGCACGGACCGGTGTCGCCCATCTGCCAGAAGTTGTCGGCGTCGCCGAGTCGCTGAATGCGATCCATCGGCACGCCGACCGCGTCGTGCCAGATCTGTTCGGCCTCGTCGTCGCTCTCGTGAACGGTGATCCAGATGCGGTCACCGTCAAAGCCGAAGACGTCCGTGATCAGTTCCCAACTCCAGGGGATGGCGTCGGACTTGAAATAGTCGCCGAAGCCGAAGTTCCCCAGCATCTCGAAGAACACGAGGTGACGCTTGGTACGCCCGACATCGTCGAGGTCGTTGTGCTTGCCGCCGGCTCTGGCGCACTTCTGGACGCTCACCGCCCGCTTGAACGGGGCAGCCTCGTCACCTGTGAAATACGGCTTGAAGGGGACCATACCGGCCACGGTGAACAGCACGGTCGGGTCGTGCGGGATGAGGCTCGCCGATGGGACGACGGTGTGAGCCTTCTCGGCGAAGAACGAAGTGAAGGCGGTGCGCAGGTCGTTCGCGGTGTGGATCGGTGGGCGAGCCATGAGGTGGAAAGCCTAATGGGGTCTGGCGTTTCACCTCCGCGGCATTGCGGGCGTTCACACTCAGGCGCGGCGACGGTCCCCCGGGCTCACTGCCTTCAGCACGATCACCTGACCGGGCTTCACGGGCACGATCGAGGTCTCCTCGAACTCACCGTCACGGAGCGCCTTCAACTCGACTTCCTTCTCATGCATCGCGTCTCGTCCCTCGCGAAGCGCATCGGCGAGGTCGTGCGCCCTGCCCTTGGCCTTTGCCACGGCCGACTTCGCCACGTTGACCGGCTTGAGCGTTTCCACCTTCTTCTTCACCTTCTTGGCGGCATACGCCGAACCGACCGCGCCAGCCACCACCCCACTGGCAAACCACGTGACTCGCTTGATCATGACGCCCGCCTCGCTGGCTTCACGGCCTTTTGATCGCGGCGTCGCAAGCGCCGAGCGCCTCTCGCGGTACCGGTCGCCAGCGCCACTGTCTTGATCACCGGGGCACTGAGTGCGTTGCGCATCACCCGGGAACCACCCGACACCGCGTCGCTGATGGCCTCCGCCGAGCCGAGTACACGATCGAAACGATCGAGGTCTTCACGAGCTTCTTCGACGGACGCCCGTGCCTCCTGCACCGAGCCCCGCAGATCACGCATCAGGGGTTGCGTTTCCTCCCGCATACGCCCGACCTCGGCGCGCAATTCGCGCATGGCGTCCAGGACCCGCATCAGGACGACGATCAGCGCCGCGAACCCGATGCAGCACAGGACTGCCGCCATCACCACTGCCAACTCGCCAGCGGTCACGGCCGCCTCCACTGTTCGTCACGCTTCACGTTCCCGGTCACTGTCACGCCACTGAGCGTAACGCTCCGCTCCGCCCTGCCCGGGCACACCCTTTGACCTGGAAGTTGTTGCGCCCGAACCTCCTCACGCGCTCGAGATGCCTCCCCCGTCGCGGCGCTCGGCCATCCGCGCCGCCACATCGGGTTCGTTCCCGTGGGCAGTCGGTTCGTAGTACTGCCGCCCCGTCAGCTCGACTGGGACGTACTGCTGTGACACCCAGCCTCTCGGGTCGTCGTGGGGATAGATGTACCCCTTGCCATGCCCGAGCGACGCCGCGCCCTGGTAATGGCTGTCACGCAAGTGAGCAGGCACCTCTCCGATCGCCCCATTCGCGACGTCGGTGCGGGCGTTCCAGATGGCGAGGGCCGAGCGGTTGCTCTTCGGTGCCGTGGCGAGGTGGATGCACGCCTGCGCCAGGTTCAGCTGTGCCTCCGGCAGACCGACGTGTTCGACGGCGTGGGCGGCCGCCACCGCCACCAGCAGGGCCGTTGGATCAGCCATGCCGACATCTTCGCTGGCGAAGATCACCATGCGCCGCACGATGAACCGGGCGTCCTCCCCCGCCTCCAGCATGCGGGCGAGCCAGTGGATGGCGGCGTCGGGATCGCTGCCCCTCAGGGATTTGATGAACGCACTGACCACGTCGTAGTGATCATCCCGCCCGTATCGCAGGGCGGACGTGCTGAGCGCTGCCTCGACGTGAGCCTCCGCAATAGGGCCGGGGTGGGCGAGGGCCGACGCCACCTCCAGCGACGTCAACACCTGGCGACCGTCGCCACCTGCCCGATCGGCGAGGAGCGCGATCGCCTCCTCGGACGCCGTCGTGAGCTCCTCTTCGAGCCCCCGGCGGATGAGCTTCACGACGGCCACCCGGTCCAGTGGCTCGAGACGAAAGAGCGTCGACCGGCTTCGCAAGGGCGGATTCACCTCGAAGAACGGGTTCTCTGTGGTGGCCCCGATCAGCGTGAGCGTGCCATCCTCCACCGCCGGGAGCAGGGCATCCTGCTGGGCCTTGTTGAAGCGGTGGACCTCGTCGAGGAACAGGATCGTCCGCCGGCCCTGCTCGCCGAGCCTGATTCTGGCTCGCTCGATGACTTCGCGTACGTCCTTCACCCCCGCCGTCACGGCCGACAGCTGCTCGAACGCTCTCGCCGTCGTGTTGGCGATGACGAGCGCGAGGGTGGTCTTACCCGTGCCCGGTGGGCCCCACAGGATGGTGGAGGTCAGCTTGTCCTGTTCCACAAGGCGGCGCAGCGGACGCCCCGGGCCGACGAGGTGCTCCTGGCCCACGATGTCGTCGAGCGTGCGGGGACGCAACCGGGCCGCCAACGGTGCCTGCGACCGGATGTGCTCGTCCGCTGCGGCGCTGAACAGGTCGTCCCCCACCGCGCCGACCCTACCGGCGCCGACCGGTCAGGTCTTGGGCGGCAGCACGCGAATGCCGAGATCGCTGAGTTGCTTGGCCTCGACCGGCGTCGGCGCGTTCGTCATCGGGTCCGAGCCGCTCTGCGTCTTCGGGAAGGCGATCACCTCGCGGATGTTCTCCTCACCCGCCAGGATCGCCACGAGCCGGTCGAGGCCGAGGCCGAACCCACCGTGTGGCGGCGCCCCGTAGTCGAACGGGTTGAGGAAGAAGCCGAACTTGCGCTCGGCCTCGTCGT
>JBKJJS010000061.1:0-5425 GCA_046597895.1 Ilumatobacteraceae bacterium | reverse complement strand
CCAGATTTCCCGCAGCGCCTGCGACGGGGCGCGGAGCACGAAGGGGCGGATGTTGAGCGCGTGGACAGCCAACTCCCACGCGCCGAAGAACACGATGAGCCCTACTGCCCCCGCGATGGCTCTGGTGCGGAGCTTCATCGTCCCGCTCCTTCGCGCAGGGTGGCCCGCAGCCGTGACTCGACAGCGAAAAAGGCGGGGTCGTCTTCGAGCGCGGCCGTTCGCGGTCGGGGCAGGTCGACGGCGACGATCTCGTGGATGCGGCCAGGGCGTGACGTCATGACGGCGACGCGATCCGAGAGGAAGGCCGCCTCGGCGAGCGAGTGAGTGACGAACACGACCGTGCCACCGGTGCGCTCGCACAGCGAACCGAGGAGATGGCGCATGTCCTCGCGCGTCATCTCGTCGAGGGCGGCGAATGGCTCGTCCATCAACAGCAGCGGTGCCCCGAGGGCGAATGCTCGGACGAGAGCAACGCGCTGCTGCATCCCGCCCGAGAGTTCGTGGGGGTACGCATCGAGGAACGACCCGAGACCCACCTCGACGAGCAGTTCCTCGGGACCGGGTCCCCGCGGCGTCGCGGCGGCGCGTCGGTTGAGGTCGAGCAGCAGCCGGGCATTGGCCCGTACGGTGCGCCACGGCAGCAGGCCTGGCGACTGGGGAACGAAGCCGATCCGTTTGGCGGCCCGGGCGGCACCCGCTGGCTGACCATCGAGCGTGACTGCGCCGGCCGACGGCGGTTCGAGCCCGCCGATGATCCGCAGCAAGGTGGTCTTGCCGCAGCCCGACGGGCCCAGCAATGTCAGCACCTCTCCTGACGCGATGACGAGATCGATGGGCGCAAGCGCCTCGACGGTGCCGAACCGCTTGATGATCCGCTCGACGTGGACTTCTGTCATGCCGACCGACCGTCCATACGAGGCGGGATGCTACGGCGTCGGGCCGGAAGTCGATCCGTCCTGGTACCCTCCGTGGGTCCGTTGTGGCTCCGGCTGCGGCGTGATGCCGAAGCCGACATTCGCCGGCCGGCGTCCTCCCCTCAGGAAGGCTTCAACATGTCCAAGCAGGACACCATCGCGGAGCACAAGCTCCACGACTCCGACACGGGTTCCCCCGAAGTGCAGATTGCGCTCCTCACCGAGCGGATCAAATATCTCACGGAGCACCTGAAGTTCCACAAGAAGGATCACCACAGCAGGCGTGGCCTTCTCATGCTGGTCGGCCGTCGTCGCCGCATGCTGGACTACGTGAAGGCCAATGACATCGAGCGTTATCGCGCCATTCTGGTGCGGCTCGGTCTGCGGCACTAACAGTCACAACACCACACACAACCGGGGCGGTTCGACCGGTTGTCAGTCGCCAGCCCTTCGCGCACCACTCGGGTGCCCAGGAGGACCGCCGACTGGGAACCGGGTCCGCTCCCCACTCAAAGGAGCAAGGAATGGCAGACGCCATCCGAGTGTCGGGTCCCGTCTCGGGTACCGACAAGACCCTGTCGTACGAAACGGGCAAGTTTGCCCAGCAGTCGCAGGGTGCCGTTGTTGCCGCCATCGGTCGTACGACCGTGCTGGCCACGGCAAACGCCGCCAAAGATGTCCGTGACGGCATGGACTTCTTCCCTCTCACCGTCGATGTCGAGGAGCGGGCGTACGCCGCCGGCAAGATCCCCGGCTCGTTCTTCCGTCGTGAGGGCCGCCCCTCCGACACCGCCATTTTGACGTGCCGCCTCACGGATCGCCCGCTGCGCCCGTGCTTCCCGGATGGGTTCCGCAACGAGACGCAGGTCGTCATCACCGTGGTCGGCGCCGATCAGGAGAACCCGCACGACATCCTGTCGATCAACGCCGCTTCGGCTTCATTCATGTTGAGCGGCATCCCCTTCGATGGCCCCATCGGTGCGGTCCGCCTGGCCTACAGCCAGGACGGGACATGGATTCCCCACCCGACGTTCGAAGAGGGCAACGAGTCCACGTTCGAACTCGTAGTGGCGGGTCGTCAGCTCGACAACGGCGACGTCGCCATCATGATGGTCGAGGCCGGCGGTACGCAGAAGAGCTTCGACTACTACGCCGCCGGCGCGCCGAAGGTGACCGAAGAGGTCATCGCGGACGGGCTTGAGGCATGCAAGGTGTGGATCAAGGAGTCCATCGGCCTCCAGCGCGACCTCGTCGCTGGCTGGATCGCTGCCAACGGCCCGATCAAGGCATTGGCGTTCACGCCCGTGTTGGACTACGGCGACGACATCAAGGCGGCGGTCGAGAAGCTGGCCACGCCGAAGCTGGCCACGGCGATCACCATCGCCCTGAAGGCCGAGCGCAACGCCGCCACCGACGCGGTGGTCGCCGAGACCCTGGCCGCGCTGGCTGGCACGAAGGAAGCGCCGGGCGAGTTCGCCGGTCGCGCCAAGGAGATCAAGGAGGCCGTTCGCAGCCTCACCAAGAAGCTCGTGCGCACGCGCGTTGTCGAGGAAGGCATCCGCATCGACGGTCGCGGCCCCCGCGATCTTCGCCCGGTGTCAGCCGAGATCGGCGTCCTGCCGACCGCTCACGGCTCCGGCCTGTTCCAGCGGGGCGAGACGCAGGTCATGAGCGTTGCCACGCTCGCCATGCCGCGCATGAACCAGCTGCTCGACACGCTCACGCCGATCACCCAGAAGCGCTACATGCACCACTACAACATGGCGCCGTGGGCCAACGGTGAGACCGGACGGGTCGGCTCGCCGAAGCGCCGCGAAATCGGTCACGGTGCGCTCGCCGAGCGTGCGCTGCTCCCGGTCGTTCCCGGCCAGGAGGAGTTCGCCTACACGCTGCGCCTCGTCTCAGAGGTCCTGGCCTCCAACGGTTCCACGTCGATGGCCTCGGTCTGCGCCAGCAGCCTGGCGCTCATGGACGCCGGTGTGCCCACCAAGGACGCCGTCGCCGGTATCGCCATGGGTCTCATTTTCGCTGACGGCAAGTACACCACGCTGACGGACATCCTCGGGACAGAGGACGCATTCGGCGACATGGACTTCAAAGTGGCCGGTACGGCCGAGGTCGTGACCGCCCTGCAGCTCGACACGAAGATCGCCGGCATCCCCGCCGAGGTCCTCGCCGCCGCGCTGCAGCAGGCCAAGGAGGCTCGCCTCCAGATCCTCGAAGTGATGAACGCCTGCATGGCTACGCCGCGGCCGACGGTACGCGACACTGCCCCGAAGATCGTGCACTTCACGATCCCGCTGGACAAGGTCGGGGAGGTCATCGGGCCGAAGGGCAAGGTCATCAACACGATCCAGCAGGAGACCGGCGCGGACATCTCGATTGACGATGACGGTGTCTTCGGTCTCGTCACCATCGGCTCCGTCGATGGCGACAAGGTCGAGGCGGCTAAGGAGCGCATCCTCATGATCGTGGATCCGCCGAAGGCCGACATCGGCGCCGTGTACACGGGCCGCGTCGTGAACATTACGAAGTTCGGGGCGTTCATCAACATCCTCCCGGGCCGTGACGGTCTCGTGCACATCTCCAAGCTCGGCGGCGGCAAGCGCATCAACGCCGTCGAGGACGTGCTCAGCCTCGGCGACGAGATCATCGTCCGAGTCGACGAGATCGACGAGAAGGGCAAGGTTTCCTTGTCGCCGGTCGGCCTCGAGATCCCCGACAGTGCGGTCTCCGGCGGCTCCAGCCGTAGCGGTGGCGGCAGCTCGAGCGGTGGCGGAAGCCGTAGCAGCAGCGGTGGGAGCAGCAGCGGTGGGAGCAACAGCGGTGGGAGCAGCAGCGGCGAGAGCAGCAGCGGCGAGAGCGCGGCGACCACGAGCGGCGCCACGAAGTCCGTCAGCTTCGAGGACTCGTTCGAGACTGAGGCCCGCGAGCTCTTCGGCGACCTCGGTCCCGGTGGCGAAGCCGGTGGCAACGAACGTCCCGCTGGCGACGGCGGGCGCGGCGGTAGCGGCAACGGGGGGCGTCGCCGCCATCGCTGAGGCCATCACCACATTGTCGAGTGGGCTCCGGGTCGTGACCGAACACGTCCCCGGAGCCCTCTCCGTGTCTGCGGGCGTCTGGGTGGGCGTCGGCGCTCGCGACGAACCCGCCGGGTTGTGCGGGGTGTCCCACTTTCTCGAGCACTTACTGTTCAAGGGAACGCGGACGCGGACGGCGCGGGAGATTTCCACCACGATCGACCGTGTCGGCGGCGACATGAACGCGGTCACGGCCAAGGAGTTCACCGCCTACTTCTGTCGTGTCCCCGCCCGCCACGCCGATCTCGCCATCGACCTGCTCGGTGACGTCGTGACCGCCCCCGCGCTACGTGACGGCGACATCGAGAGCGAGCGTCAGGTCATCCTCGAGGAACTCGCCATGGATGACGACGCACCGGACGACACCGCGTATCGGCTGCTCAGCGAAGCGCTCTTCCCCGGGCACCCGCTCGGCAGGGAGACGGCGGGCGAATCGGAGACCGTCGAGGGCATCACGCCGAGCGACGTCAGGGCGTTCTTCTCTGAGCACTACCGCGCCGGAACGATGGTGGTGGCAATCGCCGGACCGGTCGACCACGACGAGGTCGTGCGCCGCGTGGAAGGTGCCTTCGCGGCGGTGGAGCCGGGAACGCCGACGCTTGGTCGACGCGCTCCTCAAGAGTCGCTCGTCACCACCGCGGGCGAAGAACGCGACTGCGAGCAGGTGCACCTCGTGCTCGGCCTGCGAGCGGTGCATCGGTTCGACGTTGACCGCGAGGCACTCGACGTCGTCACCCATGTGCTCGGAGGCGGCCCATCCAGCCGTTTGTTCCAGACCATTCGCGAGGAGCGAGGTTTGACGTACAGCACGTATGCCGGTCTGTCCGTGTACGCCGATGCGGGATCACTCGTCGCCTATGCCGCGACCAATCCGGAGCACGCCGCCGAGGTGCTTGGCCTCTTGTGCAAAGAAGTCGACCTCATGGTGGAGCACGGCATCACGGATGACGAACTCGAGATCGCCAAGGGCTATCTCACCGGGGCGTACGCCATGGGTTTCGAGGGCACAGGATCGCGCGTTGATCGACTCGGAGGTCTGCTCACGAGTTACGGGAAGATTCGCCCGATCGAGGACCAGATTGCCCGGTGGGAGGCTGTCGGACAGGCCGACGTGGAACGCGCCATTGCCCGCGTGCTGACCGGGCCGCGGGTGCTCTGTTCGGTGGGTCCCATCGATCCGGCGGCCCTCGTCGGGTCCGCCTGACCCCGCTCAGCCGGGGCTCAGTCGGAGGACCAGCCCAGTAGTAATTCCAGCGCACTGACGGCGGCACCCGAGTCGACGGCGCGCGGCGTGACCAGGCTCGTCACGGCGACGTAGCCATCGGCGACGAGCGCAGTGTCGGTGTCCGGTTTGAGGACGATTCCCTCCCGCGGCGTGACGGTCACCCTCATGAAGCCAGGCTCGTCGTGCACGATGCCCGTGGTGTTGGG
>JBKJJS010000015.1:0-8332 GCA_046597895.1 Ilumatobacteraceae bacterium | reverse complement strand
GATGACCAATTCGAAGTCCTCGCGGACATCTTCCTCGGCCGGGCCGGCGTAAACATCGCCGATGGCGGGTCCGAACTGGGCGGCGACGCTCCCGCCGGCCCGGCCGAGGAAGATGTCCGCGAGGACTTCGAATTGGTCATCGTCAGCCCGGTGGTCCACATAGACGGCGACCTCCCACCGCGTGGATGGTGCGACGTCATCGCGGTAGCGCATTGAGATCACGACCGTCAGGTCCGATAGATCGAGTGCACCTGCGCGCCCCTCGTGAATGTGCCACGACAACGTGCCGAAGCAGACACCATGCGTCGAGAGGCCGCCCGCCTGGCCGCGAACGCTTCGGCAGGGGCAGATCGCATCGCAGTTGCAGGCTTCAAAGTACGAGCCGCGAACCCGCCAGTCCTCACCTTTGACCGGCCGCGACACGCCGGGGCCGCTCACCCGGTCACGCCAGCCTTCGTACAACCCGCGCGCCCACCCCGCCAGGGTAGACGTCGCTCGCCGGGCTGAGCTCCTCGAAGCAGTCGGTGTAGAGAGTGTCGATCAGCCAGAAAGCGTCGCGCTACGGACCTCGGAGGGGGATGAACCCGCAGGGTATCGATCCGGCTTCGGTGAGTCCATTGCCGACCTTGACGAAGGTGACGCACTCGCCCTGGCCGTTTCGATCGGTCAGCGGGACAACGAGACGCCCACCGTCGATCGTCTGCTCGATCCAGTTGGGGTCGACGCAGGTCGCACCCGCCGTCACGATCACGCGGTCGTACGGCGCTGCGTCTGGATGACCCTCCCGACCATCTCCCGTGACCACGTTGACATTGTTGATGCCGAGGGAGGCCAACCGACGGCGGGCCTGATCGGCGAGTTCAGCGTCGAGCTCGACCGTCGTGACACGTCCTGTCTTTTCCACAAGGGCGCTCAACAGAGCGGCGTTGTAGCCGCTACCGGTCCCCACCTCCAGCACGTGAGCACCTGGCGTGACGTCGAGCGCCTCGAGCATCAACACGACCATCGTCGGCTGCGAGACCGTCGACACGGTGAGCCCACCGCGGTCGCGCTTCAACACGATGGGTCGGTCGACGTAGGCATCGGCGACGGTGGCCGCGGGGGCGAAAGACGACCGCGAAACGGATGACATGGCCGCCCGCACCCTCGGGGTCCTCATGACCCCTTGCTCCGTGAGTCGCCGCACGAGCCGGTCCCTGGCGTCGGCCTCGTTCACGCTCAGGCTGGACGGGCGACAATGACGTCGATCCCGGGCGTCGTCGAATCGATGTCTTCAACCACGAGTTCTGCGGCGCCAAGGAGTGTCCGGTACTCGTCGATGGTGCGCTCACGGCCTCCGACGAGGACGAGCATGTTGAGATCCTTCATGGCGAGACTCAATCGGTCACTCTCGGCGAGGTGATCCCATTCGGGGACGATCGACTCAGCGATCAGCAGGCGGGACCCGGTGGACATGGCGGCACGGCAGCTGCGGAGTATCGCAACTGCCGGCTCGTCGTCGTGGTCATGCAGCACCCGACTGAGGACGTACGCATCGCCGCCCGCCGGCACCCGTTCGAAGAAATCGACCTCGACAACGTCGATGCGCGTGTCCCCATGCGCCTGCACCGCGCCTCGGAGGACCGCCCCCCGCTCGGCGAGGACACCGCGTGTGCCCGGGCACCCATCCAGGATCGTCAGAAGCAGTGAGCCATCGCCGCCGCCGACGTCGACGACTGTCTTCGGCCGCAGCTGCCTCAGCACGTCGAGTACGGCGCGGCCACGTGTCGCTCCGCTGCCGGCCATGGCGGTGTCGAACAACAACTCTGCGCTGGGGTTCGATACGAGGTATTCCCAGAACGACGCGCCGTTCGCGGCCTCGAACGAGTCGTCTGTCTTCCCTCGTACAGCATCAGGCAGGCCATCCCATGCTCGCTGGATCCACGGCGCCGTCATCAACATCATCCAGGTGCGGACATCGTTGATCGCGTCCGCCCGCAGCACCGCCCCCGCCGGCGTCAAGGTGCAGATATCGGAGCTGGTGACATCGCACAAGCCGAGGCCCGACGATGCCTGCAGGAAGCGGCGGAGCCGATCCGGAGGCGCCTGCGTGACGGCAGCGAGTTCCACGAGTGGAATGCCCTCCGCGGGGACAGCATCCGGGACGCCGAGGGCCACGAACGCACGAAGCACGTGCATGCTTGTCGCCGCGCTGACCAAGTCCCACAGCACCTCATGCGGATCGCTGCCCATGGATGCAAGGTACGGCATGGGTCCGAGTCACGGCTCTCGGGGCGGGGTTACGGCAACTGCCAGAACTGACCTGTGAGGCCGAGGTCGTCCAAGATGTTTTGGTTCTGGTCGCGCGTGTGAGGCTGCCAGGCGGGGTTGAGCCTGTCTTCCCACCATCTGTGGGCGAGGTCGGCCAACTGGCCGATCGTGATCGTCGCTCCCGGCGTGCGTCCTGCGAGCCAGGCCCCGATGTGCTCTTCCGACCGGAAGAGGTTCATCGTGGCTCACGTGAAGACGATGTCGTCCCACCACTGCGACGCAGGCATCAAACAGTGGAAGAGCAGCCGTGCGTTGTCGGGGCTTCCGTCGCGCACTGCGATGTCGAGCCGATCACCGCAGTCGGGACAGGAAGTTTCGATGTGACCGTCTGTGTGGAGCGCGGCACAGATCCCAAACGCGTCCCAGGCGCAACTCGCAAACCACCAGCGACCGGCGGTCCGTACACGGTGCGCGGTGGGCACGGCGGAGAACGGGTTTGCCATGCGAATCTCAGGGGCGGCCGACTCCAGCACGAGGGCGTGTTCCCGGTGGAGCCGGGCCCATCCGGCCCGGATGTCCTCCGCGCTCGAGTGTGCCGCGGCGCCGGCCTCCTCGACCGTCGGTGCCCGACCGAGTTCCACGAAGAGCCGGTAGGTCAGGTTGCGAAGGGCGATGTCGTTCCCGTCCACTCGGACGACTATGCCACGGTCCCGCATCCTTGGACCGGGCGGTCATGTCGGCGACCGAGCGATTCATCTGAGCGGTGCGCGGGACGGCTTGGCTTCACGAGTGCTACGTCTCAGAAATGGCACGGGTAGCCGCAGCACGGGTGGCGGTGTCTCGGTCCCACGCGGCCACCCGTTCCGTGTCTTCGTAGTCCTCCCATCGGACCAGGCGCCCCCACCGGATCTCGAGGAAGAGCACCGCGCGATTCGCGTAGAAGTCCGCCCCTCCGTCCGGATCGACGATGAAATGGTGAACCCGAACAGCGATGCGGGTGCTCCAGGGGCCGCCGTTGACGAGGATGTCCTCGATCTCGAACTGGATCCCCTCGCTGACGAAGCGGCCGGCGATTGCCGTGACTTCGCTGATGCCGCGGTGGGTGGCGTGAGCGTGTCGGCCCGCCGAGACGGGCCTCATCATCGATGCCCACGAGTTGTCGCCGGGAAACACCAGCGCGACATCGGGGCTCGCCATCCTCAGCAGGAGGGAGTAATCGCCCTGGTTCAACTTCTTGATGCTGTACCGCAGGAGCGCGCGGACCGTTGCTTTGTACATGTGACCGTCCTCTCGACGAGCTTGCCACGATGCTCGGCAGGACACACCGAAGCGTCGAGCCGGGGTGGCATGAAGACCGACTCGTTCGGGCACGCTGTGCCCCGGCTCAGACCGGTACCCTCACGGCATGCGTGACGAGGGCGACGTCGGCGCTGAGACGACCGAGTCGCAATCCGCCCCCATGCGCGATGGCGCCCTGGCCGCAGCGCCGGCCCGGGGCAAGATCCGGAACCCGCTGGCCATCCGCGCGTTCCGGTTGCTGTGGATCAACAACGTCGCCTTCTTCCTCGTGGCGAACGCGGAACGCTTCGTGTTCGGGTGGCTCGTGCTCGACTACCTCGATCGCGGCGAGCGCGAGCAGGGCATGGTCGTGTTCGCGCTGGGCATCCCGGCGGTCTTCGTAACGCTGCATGCCGGCGTGTGGGCCGACCGCTACGACCGGCGAAAGATACTGATCACGACGCAGTTGGCGGGAGCGGCGGCCATGACCACGACCGGCCTGCTGATCGCCTCAGGACGGGCCAGCGTGGGCCTGACGATGGCGGTCGCGGTGCTGGCGGGTGCTGCCGCCGCGATCGGTGCGCCAGTGCGGTCGTCGCTGATTCCCGCCCTGGTCGATCGAGAACGTCTCTTCGGCGCCATCGCCGTGAACGCTCTGGCCATGACGATGTCGATGATCCTCGGCCCGGTGATCGTGCGTTCGGTTGGCGTGCGGATCGGCTTCGATGGCGCGTTCTGGTTCCTGGCCGGGTTGATGGTCGTGGGTGCCTCCGTGCTCGTGTTCCTCGACGTGCCACCCCATCGCGACCTCCCACCGAGGCGCAAGGTGATCGCCGAGGTCCGCGACGCCGTGAGCCATGTCTGGAACGACTCGTCGCTGCGAACCCTCTTCGGGCTGTTGATCACGGCCAGCGTCACGGTCAACCCAGCCGTCATGGTCACCGTGCAGGCGCACGTGAAGGAAGCGCTCGGCCGCGACGCCGGTGACGCCGCCATCCCGCTGGCGGTCATGGGCCTCGGGATCGCCATCTCGTCGGTGTGGGTGATGCGCAGCGGCGACCTGCCCGACAAAGGCGCCATCTTTCAGCGGGCGGTCATCGCCGGCTCGGCGCTCACGTTCGTGATGGGGCGGACGACGTCCTTGCCCCCCCTGCTCGTGGTGTCGTTCTTCATGGGCCTCGCCGGTGGGCTCTACATCAACATGAACCAGGGGCTCATCCAGGCCAACACCCCTGCTCCACTGATGGGCCGGGTGATGGCCCTGTTCACCCTCGTGCAGGCGGGCTTCCTGCCCGTGGGGGCGCTTGTCCTCGGAGCGATCGCGGGTGCCACGAGTACAGGACTGGCGATCAGTGGCGCGGCCGCGCTGGCGTTCGTGGTGTTCGTGGCGGTCTACGTCCGCAACCGCGACCTCCGCCGCCTCGCCTGATCTGGACGGTGCCGCGCGCCGAGACGACAGCCGGTGAGCCCTCACCGATCGCCGGTCGAGTCACGGTTTGGTAGCGAACGGTTTGGTTCCGCGGAACCAACGTTCGCCCCATCGCCGGACGGTGGCCGACGGATCCCACGCCCCGCCGTGGCAGCGACGCGATGGGTGACAGGCCGAACCTCGAATGTACCTACGGCGGCGTCGAGCCTGCCGCCATTCGAACGGGGACGCGCAAGAGCCGGAGCCACCCACCTCGGGCCCGCGACGACACGAAGACGGCGACGCCGTCAGTTCAGCGATGGTGGCTCGACACGGGCGAGAATGGAGGGATGACGGGGGAGACAGGCACCGATCAGTGGAGCGGTGATCGAGTCGAGCGGTGGCTCCGACAGGCGGCGGGGCTCGAGGTGCAGCTGCAGCCCGTGTCCGATGCGCTTTTCGTCGCCGCTCGCCTCAGCCCGGGCGAGTCGGTCCTCGACGTCGGATGCGGGACAGGGCCGACCACCTATGCGGCAGCTCGAGCGGTCGGCCCGACCGGGCGGGTGTGCGGCCTGGACGTGTCCGGCCAGATGCTCTCTGCAGCCGCAGCGAGCACCGCTCATCCCGATGATGCCGCCGTCGCCTCGATGGAGTGGATTGAAGCGGACGCGGTGACGTGGGAGCCCGAGGAACTTCAGTACGACGTCGTTCTTTCCAGGTTCGGTGTCATGTTCTTCTCGGACCCGCCCGCCGCCTTCGCGAACCTGGCCCACGCCACGCGCGCAGGTGGCCGGCTGGCCTTCGCGGCGTGGCAGCGCCGTGACGAGTCAGCCCTCTTCTCCGTCCCGTTGCACGCGACACTCGGTGCCCTCCGGTCCCGAGGCATCGGCTCGACCGCGAGTGGCGTCGACTTCGACGAGTTCATCGCCGCCGACAGCGAGGGACCCTTCTCGCTGCAAGATCCGGTCGCCACCGCCAGCCTGCTGCACCGCGCGGGCTGGAGCGACATCGAGGTCGAGCAGCGTGTGCTCGTCCTGCCCTTCGCCGGCGGAGCGTTCCCCGCAGCTGCAGCCGAGGCCGCCGTGGACTTTGGACCCACGCGCCTCGTGCTGAGCGGCATGGACGACGACAGCGTTCGCGCGGCCAAGGAAGCAATCCGCGTGGCGTTCTCTGAACACGCCGATGGGAACGGCCTCGTGATGTTGTCAGGCGCGATCAACCTGGTGACAGCGACCCGTCGTGATCAAACCACGGAGTTCTGACGGCCAAGCAGGCAGCTCATCTGCAGTCGACGGCTACTTCCAATGCTGCGCACAGTTGCCTCATGCGTTCGTCGCTGAGCCGGCCGAGGCGGTCAACAAGAGTCGCGAGCGACACACTCTCAACCGAGTCGAGGTTGACGACGCAGGGGCGTGGAACGGGATCCTCACCCGGCTCGAGGCCGACTTCGCTCGCGAGGCTCCTCACCGTCGTTGTGCACGGAGCGATGAGGGCGCGGCGTAACCGCGGAATCGCAGCGTTGCGCGACAACACGACGACAGGCCGCCGACCGATGTCCGAGAGTTCGCACCACCAGACTTCGCCGCGGGCGGGCGAGGTCACGACCGTCCCGCCGCTTCACGGAACGACGCGAGGTCGCCCCACTCGTCGGGGGTGTCGAGCGGCGCCTCGTCGTATATCCCGTAACTGGCATCCAACTCCGCCGCCCGGTCGCGCGACAGAAGAGCTTGGAGAGCGGCGTCGAGCAGTGCCGCGTCGTTGAGGTCGGCTCGTGCGCGTCGGGCATTGGTCAGAAGCGTCCCGTCGACGGTCGTACTCACCCGAATTCGGTTCATGCCATAACTATGGCATCGATATGCCACAAAGGCCTATCCGGTCCGGCGAAGGGCTTCGAGCACGCGCGGGCCGAGCCACGACGCCAACTCGATCGACGCTTCCTCGCTGAGGTGGACACCGTCTGGACGGAGCGCGGGGTCGAGTTCACCTCCGTCCAAGCTGCGGAGATGCCCGGCGAGATCGATGACCTGGACGACGTCCGGTCGTTCGGCCGCGACCTCGGTGATGAGCTCATTCAAGCGCGCCATCCGAACCGGATCTGATGCTGAGAGCGGTTTCGTCGCTCGAGGAATGGCCGTGCGTTGCAAGTCGATGACCGGACTCGTCAGCCAGAGAACCTGAGCACCGGTGGACGAAAGGATGTCGACGGCGAGGTGCATCTCCCGTTTGAGGAAGGCGTCGTACGCGGGCTGGCCGACGTGTTCGAAGACTTGGCGCCCGGGTCGCTTTCGGTCACTGACGTCCCACGGGCCGATCTGGATCATCGCGGCATCAGGCCGGCGCTCCTCGATCGCGGCTCGCCACCGTTGCGGCCACGCGTCGCACACGTCGCCGGAGGCGTGGGCTCGGCCGAACGTGTCGATCACCCCGCCGCGACCCAGGCTGCACCCCAAGCGGGTCTCGGCCACCACGACCGACAGCTGCAACGTCTGCATGCCCCATCCCGGCAGCCCGTAGGCGGTGCGAAGGGCGGTCGAGTCGCCGAAGACGTCGATTTTCGGAATGGATGCGTCGGCCCCCGTCGGAAGTGGCGATGGAGGTGCAACGAGGGGCGAACCGATGCCGGCACTGGCGAACTGGTTTCGCGGTGGGGGAGCGCCGACGGTAGCTGCGACCACGAGGACGACAACGATCACGGCGACGGCAGCGACAAACACGGGGGCTCGCAACCACCGCGGCTGGCGGCCCTCACGAATCGGCTGCTCGACCAGCAGAGACGAGACAGCCGCCACGGCGAGGGTGAGGGTGACCTGCAGCACGACGAGGGCCGTCCCGGAGACGCCGGCGCGTTCGGGGGTGAGCCAGACGAAGATCGGCCAGTGGAACAGGTAGACGCCGTAGGAGACTCGACCGAGCCACTGCAACGGGGGTAGCGACAGCGCCGTATGGACCGGTCCCGGTTGCATGGCGACGACGATGACGACGGCCGAGGCGACCGCGTGGACGAGGAAGCCGCCCTGGAAGAGTCCCGCCGTGTCGAAGTTCACCGTTGACCACGCAACGAGAAGTGCGCCGAGCGCGACCGGTCCAGCGACGGCGGTCGCCGTGCGCAAGCAGCCGGCTTCGAGCCCACGCCGTCGACCCAGGGCGACGGCGAGCAGTGCGCCGACGAGCAGTTCTGGAGCCCGCACGAAGGTCGAGTAGTACGCAGGCCAGACGACGCCCACCCCAACCGTGATCGCAGTGAGCACCAGCAGCACGGCGCCCAACCGGTGTCGCGCCGACCGCAGCGGGCGCGCCGCTGCGAACACGACGGCGACGACCACCGGGTACACAAGGTAGAACTGCTCCTCGATGGCGAGGCTCCAGAAGTGGAGTACGGGTGAGGGCGCGGCGAAG
>JBKJJS010000405.1:0-5025 GCA_046597895.1 Ilumatobacteraceae bacterium | reverse complement strand
CTCGAGACCCGTATCGCCCGGATCTTCAACACCTACGGGCCGAGGATGCGCCCGGATGACGGTCGGGTCGTCACGAACTTCATCGGCGCCGCCCTCGCCGGGGCACCGCTCATGCTGTACGGGAGCGGCGAACAGACCAGGTCGTACTGCTTCGTGAGCGACGAGGTGGCCGGGCTCGTGGCTTTGGCCGACAGCGCGTTCGAGGGGCCCGTGAACATCGGCAACCCGTATGAGTTCACCGTGCGGGAACTGGCCGAGATCGTGGTGGAACTCACACATTCGAGCTCGCCAATCGTCGTCGTCCCGATGCCACCGGAGCGCGAGGGTGATCCGCTCCTTCGCCGACCCGACATCACGCTCGCTCGCACGGAGCTCGGCTGGGAGCCGACCATTGCCCTCCGTACCGGCTTGGAACAGATGATTGCGTGGTTCCGGTCACAGGTCCCGTGAGCGTCGGTTCCCGCCCCCGCTCCGCCGTCCCTACCAGCGCTCCATCGGCAGGATCCGCTGCCCCGGGCCGTACCTCGGCGCACCCCAGCCGGCGGCGCCGAGGAGCGCGATGACCCGCCCCCGCTGGCCAGCGTAGGGGGCCAGGAGTTCGAGCATCCGGTCGTCCGTTCCTCTGGGCTCGCCGGCGAGTGTGTTCGAGACGAAGTTCTTGAGGTGGTAGTCGCCGACGGCCACCGCATCTGCATCGCCGATCGCGTGGCCGAACGCCGCACCGATGGTCCACGGCCCGATGCCGGGGATTCGGGCGGCGACGGCGCCGGCCTCGGCGGGGGTGGCGTCGTCGACCGCGAAGAGGGCATCGGCGTGCGCGGCGAGCGCCCGTAACGCGTCGGCCCGCTTCCTCTCGATGCCGTACGGGTGAAACCACCAGTAGGGCTTGGCCGCCAGTGCATGCGGGCTTGGGGGCAATCGCAGCATCGCCGGGCCGGGGGCGGCGTCGCCGAGCGCGAAGCAGAGGCGCCGCCACGAACGCCGGGCTTCCTGGCTCGTGACCCGTTGACCAATGACCGTCGGGATGAGTGAGTGGTACAGGCTGTGGGCGTTCGAGAGCCGCAACCCGGGCACGCCGCGCTGGGCGGCGAGGATGGCGGGGTGGGCGTTCGGCCCGAACCGGACCGGCTCATCGCTCTCGCCGATGAGGTCGCCGACGCGGGCCATCAGCCATTCGGCCGCAGGGCCCCAGGCCTGGGCATCGACCGCCGACGAGGACCACCACACATGCACGGTGCCCGGCCCCACCGGGGTGAGCGTGGCCCGCCACAGTTCCCCGGGACCGACGAGGGTGGTGGGATCGTGGCCGATGCGATGGGCCGACACCGTGCGATGGACGGTGTCGGGCGTTAACGGCACCGCGAGCAGCATGCGCCGCACGGTACCCGGTGGGTGTGGCACCGATTCGGAATGGCTGCGCGTTTCCGGCAGGATCGCGACATGGCCGTCGTCGAAATCACCCGCCCCCATGAGGGGATCGCCCAGATCACCCTCAATCGCCCGGACAAGCTGAACGCCATGACGACGGAACTCGTCCAGGCTCTCCACCGCAGCCTCGACGAACTGGCGGTGGACCCGACGTGCCGGGTGATCGTCCTCACGGGGGCCGGGCGGGGGTTCTGCGCCGGCCTCGACCTCACGGGCTACGGCGCGGCACCCCACACTGAACACATGGGTCCTACTCCGGCGGGCTTCGCCGTGCAGAAGCACATCGCCTCGCTGATCCCGCACCTGCGGTCCCTCCCTCAACCGGTCATCGCCGCGGTGAACGGCCCGGCGGCGGGGGGAGGCTTCGCGCTCGTGCTCGGATCGGACATCCGGTTGGCGGCCCGCAGCGCCAAGTTCAACGCGGCCTTCATCCGCATCGGCCTCTCGGCGTGCGACATCGGCACGAGCTGGATCCTTCCTCGCATCGTTGGGGCCGCCCGCTCGCAGGAGTTGATGCTCACGGGACGCATCTTCGACGCCGAGGAGGCCTACCGCATTGGACTCGTGGTCGAGGTCGTGGATGACGGTGCCCTGTTGGAGTTGGCCTACCTCAAAGCCCAGCAGATCATGCTGAACACCCCATTCGGGGTGGCGCTGACGAAGGAAGGCATGTGGACGGCGCTGGAGATCCCGGGGATGCAGGCGGCGATCGACATCGAAAACCGTCAGCAGATCATGGCCTCGAACACCACCGACTTCCGGGAAGCCACGAGGGCGTTCCTGGAGAAGCGTCCGCCCCACTACACGTGGGGATGACTGCTCAGGTGGCCGAACAAGGTCCTCGACCCGTAGTGACGCATCGTCCGGGTCGTGCAGGTGCGCCTTGCCGGTGCCGGGGATGAGGACCGCACTGTGCCAGTAGGGCCAGAGGCCGCCGTCGCCACTGCGGGTAACGTCGCCCGTATGGCTGATCGCATCGTGTCACGGGTTCTCGTCAAGCCAGGCGCCCGCCTGAACCTCTCGAGGCGGAACCCCGCCGAGGACTTCGGGTGGAAGAAGGCGACGGCGCAGGAGGAGACAGTGAAGCTCTCCCGCCAACTCGACCTCCTTCAGGCGAAGCTCTACGCCGAATCCGAGCACGCGCTGCTCGTCGTGCTTCAGGCCCGCGATGCCGCCGGCAAGGACGGCGTGATCCGCACAGTCTTCGCCGGCCTCAACCCGTCGAGCGTCAAGGTCACGAGCTTCAAAGTACCTGCCGGCCGGGAGGCGTCGCAGGACTACCTCTGGCGGTGTCACATGGCGGCGCCGGGGAAGGGCGAGATCGGCGTGTTCAACCGCTCGCACTACGAGGACGTGCTCGTGGTGCGGGTACGCAGCTTGGCACCCGAGGATCGCTGGCGTAAGCGGTTCCAGCACATCCGGGAGTTCGAGCGACTGCTGAGCGACGAGGGCACGACGATCGTGAAGCTCTTCCTGAACATCTCGGCCGAGGAGCAGCGGGCTCGCTTCCAGGACAGAATCGATGATCCGAATGAGCGCTGGAAGTTCCGCGCCGCGGACCTCGAGGACCGTGAGATGTGGGACGCCTACACGACGGCATATGAGGACGCCATCGTGGAGACGAGCACGGCTCAGGCACCGTGGTACATCGTTCCAGCCGACCGCAAGTGGGTTCGTAACCTCGTGGTCACGAAGATCCTGCTCGACGCTCTCGGGCGTATCGCGCCCGAGTTCCCGCCGGCCGAGGAGAACATCGTTGGCCTCCAAGTCCCGTGAGCCGCGACCGTGGGCGTCCGGCCGTCTACGCTCGGCGGTCGTGAACGAGCGGCAGTGCATCTCGTCCGGCGGACCGTGGGAGCTCATCGTGGGCTACTGCCGCGCCGTTCGGATCGACAACCAGGTCTGGGTATCGGGAACCGCGCCACAGTGGCCCGACGGCTCCGTCGATCCGGACCCGGGTGTGCAGGCACGGCGCTGCTTCGAGATCATTGCTGCCGCGCTGACCGAGGCCGGTGGGACGCTCGATGACATCGTGCGCACCCGCATTTTTCTCACCGACTCCAACGACTTCGACCCGATCAGTCGTGTCCACGGCGAATTGCTCGGTCGGGTCAGGCCCGCCAACACCACGCTCGTCGTCTCACAACTCATGAACCCGGCCTGGAAGGTGGAGATAGAGGCGGATGCCCTGATCGGCCAAAGGATGCGCGAACCGGGGCGGGTCGCGTAGCGGCACCGACCGTTACGACGCTCCCTACAGTCGCTGTTGCCATGACGGTGCTCATCCCCACCACCATCGACGCCGCATTCGCGGCGCTCGCTGATCACCCCGATGCCGTTGTGCTCGCCGGTGGCACGGATCTGATGGTCGAGGTCAACGCCGGCGACCGCGCTCTCGAATGGGTGGTGGCGATCGATCGCATTCCAGAACTGCGGGTGTGGCGCCACGACGCCGCGGCGAAGCGCGTGCGCATCGGTGCCGGAGTGCCATACGCCTCGTTGATGCGCCCTCCGCTGTGTGACCTGTTACCGGCGCTCGCACAGGCCAGCCGCACGGTGGGGTCGCCCCAGATCCGCCACGTCGGCACGCTCGGGGGCAACCTGGGTACGTGTTCGCCCGCTGGCGATGGGCTCCCTGTGCTGTCGGCCCTCGATGCCATCGTGCATGTCGCTGGCGCAGACGGTATGCGCGATGTGTCGGTGCACGACTTCGTGGTCGGGGTGAAGCGCAACGCGCTACGAACGGGCGAACTGATCACCGCGGTGTCGCTGCCAGTGCTCGACGGCTGGCAGGGGTACGCCAAGGTGGGCGTGCGCAACGCCATGGTCATCGCCGTCGCATCCAGCGCGCTTGCCGTCGATCTCGCGGGGCACTCGGTACGGGTGGCACTGGGCTCGGTGGGGCCGGTCATCATTCGATGCCGCGAGGCCGAGGCGTGGGTTGCTGATCGTGTCGACTGGGCTGACGGACTTGTCGACGACGCTGTCATCTCCGAGTTCGGGGAACGCTGCGCATCCGAAGCCCGGCCCATCGATGACCACCGTTCGACGGCGGCGTACCGGCGCCACGCCATCGGGGTGCTGACTCGTCGTCAGCTCCGTCGGGCGTTCCCCGACCGACAGGATGATCATGGCTGAGCACTACTCGCTACGCGTCAACGGAGTGGACCATGGAGTCGTCGATGCGTGGTTGGGGGAGAGCCTCCTCTACGTACTTCGCGAGCGGCTCGGACTGCTCGGCACCAAGGGAGCGTGCGAACAAGGGGAGTGCGGTTCGTGCTCGGTGCTCGTTGATGGCGAACTCGTGTGTGCCTGCCTCGTACTCGCCGCCAGCCACCCTGATCGTGACATCGTCACGATCGAGGGCGTGGGGGCCCCGGGCGACCCCACCGACGTCCAGGAGGCATTCGTCCGCCTCGGCGGTGTCCAGTGCGGATTCTGTACTCCGGGGCTGGTCATGGCCGCCCAGGCCCTGCTCGAGCGCATCCCCGCTCCGACGGACACGGAGATACGCGAGGAGTTGTCCGGCAATGTGTGTCGGTGTACGGGCTACGGGCGCCTCATCGCCGCCGTCGCCTCGGTCGCCGACGCCCGGCA
>JBKJJS010000127.1:0-3856 GCA_046597895.1 Ilumatobacteraceae bacterium | reverse complement strand
CGGCGCAGGCGTAGAGGACGCCTCACGTGACCGGAGCAGACCCATGCTCACGCGATGGTCTCTGTGGGCGAGGCCGTACGCCGCAGTCTCGGACCTCGACGAGGAACTGGCCGACCGCACGGCCATCCGTCACTGCGTGCCAGCGCCTCGGTCGCCACACTCATCGGCCTCGATCGCCATGATCTGGGCGACCCGGTTGGCGTGACGACCACCTTCAAACGGCGTCACCAGGAACAGTGCCAGGATCTCCTCAGCCAGCCCCGTCCCCACGACCCGGGCACCGATCGAGAGCACATTGGCGTCGTTGTGCGCTCGGGCCATGCGGGCGGTGTAGAGGTCGTTACACAACGCGGCCCGCACCCCCCGCACCTTGTTCGCGGCCAACTGCTCGCCCTGCCCGGACCCGCCGAGCACGATCCCCACTTCCGCCCGGCCGTCGCGCACCGCGCGGCCGACTGCGGCACAGAACGGCGGGTAGTCGACGCTCTCGGTCGAGTGGGTGCCGAGATCGGCAACCTCGTGGCCCTGCTCCCCGAGCCAACGCACGAGGTGGCCCTTCAGCTCGAAGCCGGCGTGGTCTGAACCGATGGCGATGCGGGTCACAAACGCAGGAGTGTAGGAGCACCGCGGATGCGGGTCGGCTTTCAGGACGCCCCTAACCTCGCCGTCCATGCCGATCGATCCGAACACCGCCGTCATCGTGGGCGTTGGCCAGGTGTCGCACCATGCCGCTGGCCTTCAGGACGCCTTGACCCCTGGCGACCTGATGGCCGAGGCCGTCCGGCGGGCCGCGTCCGACGCTGGAATGGCCGCGGTGCCCGATGTCGACTCGATCCGGGTGGTCAGCACGCTGTCCTGGCGGGTCGCCGATCCAGCACGCGGATTGGCCAGCCTCCTCGGTATCTCCACGACGCAGACGGGGCTGAGCACCCCGGGCGGCAACAGCCCGCAGTCGCTCGTGAACTCCACCGCGCTCGAGATCCAGAACGGCGGACCGGGCATCGTCATCCTCACCGGCGCCGAAGCATGGCGGACCCGCCAGCGCGCTCGCAAGGAGGGCGTCGACCTGCCGTGGCTGGCCAAGGACGAGGGCGCGCCAGGCCCGGACAAAGTCTTCGGTGCTGAGCTGGAAATGAGTCACCCCAGTGAGCGCGCCCACGGGATCTTCATGCCTGTGCAGATGTACCCGATGTTCGAGTCGGCAGTGCGCGCCGCCGCCGGTGAGACGGTCGAGGAGCACCTCGTGAAGGTCAGCGAGTTGTGGTCCCGCTTCAGCCGTGTGGCCGCCGACAATCCGTACGCCTGGATTCGCACGCCGAGGTCGCCAGAGGAGATCCGTACGCCAGGGCCGACGAACCGGATGATCGGCCTGCCCTATACGAAGTACATGAACTCCAACAACGATGTCGATCAAGGCGCCGCCATCATCATGTGCTCCGTCGCCAAGGCGAGGACACTCGGGATTTCGGACGATCGCTTCGTCTTCCCCCACAGTGGGTCGGACTGCCATGAGCACGCCTACGTGTCGAATCGTTGGACGTTCGCCGACACCCCCGCCATCGCGCTCGGTGGGCAGCGGGCGCTCGAATTGGCCGGGTGCAGTATCGACGACATCGACATCGTCGATCTCTACTCGTGCTTCCCGTCCGCGGTGCAGCTCGGCGCCCGCTCACTCGGGCTCGGGCTTGACCGCCAGCTCACTCGTACCGGCGGCCTGTCGTTCGCCGGCGGGCCATGGAACAACTACGTCATGCACTCCATCGCCACGGTGATCAGCGAACTGCGCGAGCGGCCCGGCGCCAGGGGCCTGGTGTGGGCGAACGGTGGCTATTGCACGAAGCACGCGTTCGGGGTGTACTCCACGACCCCGCCGGCGGGCCGGTTCGGCCACGCGTACCCGCAGGCCGAGATCGACGCCATGCCCCGACGCGAGCTGGCCGAGAGTGCCGAGGCCGCCGGGCCGGTGGACATCGAGGCCTACACCGTCATGCACGACCGCGACGGCAACCCCGAGACCGGGCTGGCGGCGTGCCGCACTGCGGATGGCCGCCGGGCCTGGGGCACGACGCCGCACCGTGACCTCGCCGTCGCCATGTGCGAAGGCGAATGGGTGGGGCGGCGCGTCCGCCTCAACGACGCCGGCTCGCTCGAGGTCGGCTGACCCATGATCCGAGCCCTGCTCGACTGCGACCCCGGTCACGACGATGCCGTCGCAATCATGCTGGCGTGCCGTCACCTCGATCTGGTCGGCGTGACGACCGTGGGGGGCAATGCCGGGTTGGAGAAGACGACGCGGAACGCGCTCGTCGTGCTCGACCTTGTCGGGCGAGCCGACATCCCCGTCCACGCCGGTGCTGCCCACCCGCTCATTCAGCCACTTCACACGGCGGAGTACATCCACGGTGAGAGCGGCCTGGCCGGTGCCGACCTGCCGGCGCCCTCACGAGGGGCGACCAGTACTCACGCCATCGGCTACCTGATCGACACCATCCGGGCCGAGGAAGGGTTGTGGCTCGTGGTCACCGGCCCAATGACGAACGTGGCCCTGGCGCTGCGGGCGGCGCCTGACCTTGCGGGTCGGCTCGCCGGCATCTCCTTCATGGGCGGGGGCGCCACGTTCGGGAACCGGACCCCCGTCGCCGAGTTCAACGTCTGGTGCGATCCCGAAGCCGCCGCCATCGTCGTCGACACCGGTGTCCCGCTGATCATGTCCGGGCTCGATGTCACCCACCAGTTCCAGGCATCGCCAGCGCGGATCAGGCGACTACGAGAGAACGGCAACCGCACCAGCGCACTCTTCGCCGATCTCCTCACGGAGTTCAGCCGCAACTACCTCGAACTGTGGGCGGGGTTCGAGGGTGCGGCAGTACACGACCCCATCGCCGTGCTGGCCCTCTCGCACCCACATCTGCTCACGATGCAGCCCGGTCATGTCGCCATCGAGACGGCGGGGACACACACCCGCGGTATGACCGTCGTCGACCAACGCGGCCTCATCCACCGTCCGGTCCCGCCGAACGCGCAGATCGTCACCGGCGTCAACGCCGATGCGGCCTTCGATCTCATCATCGAGGCCGCCGCTCAGGCCGGTTGACCGGCCCTCGTAGGATTGCCCAGGTGATCGATACCTTCCCCCGCCAGTACGCCCGAACCCAGCGTCTCACGCTCGGCGAGCCGCGCAACCTCGTGGTGTCGCCGGACGGGCGGCGAATCGCCTTCCTTCGTTCGCGGGGAGGGAGCGACTCCGTCAACTGCCTCTGGGTGCTCGATGTGGAGTCCGGAGAGGAGCGTCTCGTGGCCGATCCGCATGTGTTGCTGGGAGGCGCCGCAGAGCAGGACCTGCCACGCGAGGAGCGGGTCCGCCGAGAGCGGGCACGCGAGGGAGCGGGCGGGATCGTGTCCTTCGCCACGGACAAGGGCGTGACCGTCGCCGCCTTCACACTCAGTGGACGACTCTTCGGGGCCGGGCTCATGACGGCCGCCGCCCGCGAAGTCGCAGTGGTGGGTCCAGTGTTCGATCCCCGCCCCGATCCGACGGCGCGCCGGATCGCGTACACCCGTCACGCCAGCGTGTGGATCGCCGAACTGGACGGGACCACGTGGGAACTCGCCGGAGAGGGGGGCAATGCGGCGGATCCGGATGTCACCTGGGGGCTCGCCGAGTTCGTCGCCGCCGAGGAGATGGGGCGGGCTCGCGGGTACTGGTGGGCCCCTGATGGTGAGTCCATCGCGGCGTGCCGCGTGGACAACTCACCCGTCAGGCGGTGGCATATCGCCAACCCGGCCGATCCTTCTGAGGCGCCGCGCGAGATCTTCTACCCGGCGGCCGGCACCGACAACGCCACGGTGACGTTGC
>JBKJJS010000119.1:0-3337 GCA_046597895.1 Ilumatobacteraceae bacterium | reverse complement strand
GCCGCGCTGGGGCGCCGCCGGTCGGACGCACCGGAGGTGTCGACGGCAGGGCGGGGCCTGTACGACGAGGCCGTCCGCCTCTTCGGAGCGAAGACGCCAGTAGTCGCCGCTGTACGGGGCGCCGCCGTCGGCGGTGGGCTCGGGCTGGCGCTGTCCGCCGACTTCCGCATCGGCTCGCCCGACACGAGGTGCACCGCGAACTTCGCCAGACTCGGATTCCATCACGGCTTCGGACTCACCGTCACGCTTCCGGCAGCCGTTGGCCAGCAGCGCGCATTGGAGCTTCTGTACACCGGCGCCAGGCTGGGCGGGGCAGATGCGTACCGCATCGGTCTGCTCGACCGACTCGTGGCAAGTGACGAGATCGAGACCGAGGCCCGACAGTTCGCCGGCGAGATCGCCGCCTCCGGCCCGTTGGCCGTGCGCTCGATCCGAGGCACGATGCGAGGCGACTTGGCCGAGCAGATCCGGCTCGCGACGGATCGGGAGCGTTCCGAGCAGGACCTGCTGGCCTCGACCGCCGACTTCGCCGAGGGCGTGCGGGCGATGGCCGAGCGTCGGCGACCTCGATTCGAGGGTCGCTGAGCCGGTAACCGACCCTCAGCGAGCGACCCTCAGCGAGCCGCGAGGGCGACGAGCAGGTTCGCCAGCCGAGCCACTATGAGCGCCTCAACCTCCGGGTCCGTCGTCGTGCCGTCGGCACTCACGAACGTCGAGCCTTTCACGAGGGAGATCTCCGGTTCGATGACCATGGTGTTGCCGAGGAGCCCGATGATCTCGTTGAACTGCGCCTGCACTCTCCGGCCGCCGCCACCACCCCCGGAGCCGACGATCGCCACCACCTTGCCTTGGATGGAGTGAGCCCCGAGTGGGCGGCTCGCCCAGTCGAGCGCGTTCTTCATCACGGCGGTCGGGCCGTAGTTGTACTCGGGGGCGGCCAGCAGAATCGCGTCAGCCTCGGTCACGGTCTGGCGCCATCGCCGCGCGCTGTCCGGTAGTACTTCAGGCTGATCGAGATCAGCGTTGTAATAGGGAAGGTGCTCGATCTCGTCGTACACGTGGATCATCAACTCGGCCGGGGCCAGCCGAGCCGCCATCTTCACGAGGCCAGTGTTCGCCGACCCGCCGCGGAGGCTGCCCGACACTGCGAGAACGTGGTACATCGCCCCTTCCTAGCTGATGAACCCGCCGCCCCTCTCGTCGGTCGAACGTTACGCGGGGTACGTCGTCACCTCGGTGGCCTTCGCCACGGCCCACACCGCATCGCCGGGCCGTAAGTCGAGTGCCGCCAATGCGGCTGGCGTGATCTCCGCCACCAACGGGACCACTCCACCGAGGCGCAGGCGCACGCGGTCCCCGAGGTAGTCGATGTCGGCAACCGTCGACACCCACACGTTGCGGGGGCTGCCCTCTGGCACCTGTCGGTGCAGGGCGATTGCCTGGGGACGGATCGCCGCGAACGCCGGACCGTCGGCCGAATCTCCTGCCGTGACGATCACCCCGCCGGCCGCGGTCGTGAGGACATGATTGGCCACGGTGCCGCTGACGAGGTTGACGCCCACGAGGTCGGCGACGTACCTCGAGCGCGGGTGGGCCGTCACGTCGAGCAGTGTGCCCGTCTGCACCACAGCACCGGCCTCGAGCACCACCACGCGGTCGGCCAACGCGAATGCGTCGATCGGGTCGTGAGTGACGAGTACCCGCATTCCCTCGAAGCTGGCGAGATGCCGACGCAGATCCCGACGCAACTCGCCACGGGTGCCAGCGTCCAGCGCGGCAAGGGGTTCGTCGAGCAGGAGGACGCGCGGGTTCGTGGCCAACGCTCTGGCCAGCGCCACCCGCTGTGCCTGGCCGCCGGACAATTCGCTCGGCTTGGCGTTGGCGTAAGCACTCAGGCCGACCCGTTCGAGCCACTCCCCCGCTCGGAATCTCGCCTCGGCCTTCGCCGTGCCCCTAGCCCGCAGGCCGAAGGCCACGTTCTCCAGCGCGTCAAGATTGGCGAAGAGCACGTAGTCCTGGAACACCACCCCGACGTGGCGACGTTCCGCTGGCACGAAGATGTCCGCGGCGGGATCGTCGAGGGGTTGACCGTCGACGGCGATCGTGCCGGTATCGATAGGGAGGAGGCCGGCGATGCACCGCAGCGCGGTTGATTTACCGGCGCCATTCGGGCCGAGAAGGGCGACGACCTCGCCGGGCGCCACCGTGAGATCGAGGGTCAGTTGCAGCGAGCCGAGGGCGACGCTGAACGACGCGTCGAGACTCATGCCGTCCTGCTGGCGGTCGTACGACGCGGTGGCTCCCCACCGAGCCACCGATCTCGGAGCCCGATGAGCACGGCAAAGGAGATACCCACGAGGACGAGGCTGAGTACGAGCGCCTCCTCGGGGTTGGACTCCAGAGCGAGATACGTGGCGAGCGGCATCGTGCGCGTCGTACCGGGAAAGTTGCCGGCAAACGTGATGGTGGCGCCGAACTCACCGAGCGCCCGCGCCCACGCCAGCACCGCTCCGGCGATGAGCGCCGGACGAATCGCCGGCAACGTGACCCTGCGGAACACGTACCAGCGCGAGCCTCCGAGCGTGCGGGCTGCATCCTCATAGCGGTGGTCCAACTGACGGATGGCGGCCTCCACGGTGAGGACGAGGAAGGGCATGGCCACGAACGTCTGCGCCAGCACCACACCGGCTGTGGAGAACGGCAGCGTGATGCCGAACCAGCGATCGAGGTACTGGCCGAACAACCCGCGTCGCCCGAACGAGAAGAACAGCGCCACGCCGCCGACGACGGGCGGCAGGACCATCGACAACGTGCAGGCCGCCCGTACGACGCGGCGACCCGGGAACTGAACTCGAGCGAGGAGCCAAGCCAGGGGTACTCCGAACACCACCGACAACAGGCTCGCCCACAGCGAGCACTGGATCGACAGTCGCAGCGCGGTGCGCACCGACTCGGTCGTAAGTACATCCCAGGCCTCGCTCCACGGCACCCGCCAGAGCAGCCCAACGAAGGGAAGCACGAAGAACGCGACGGCGATCAGCGCCAGGGCCATTACTGCGGCAGGAGGGCGATCGGCGCCGCGCACGGTCCTTGTGCGTGCTGGTGCGACGGCCCCGTCAATCACGGGGCGCCGAACCCGAACGACTTCAGGATCTCCGTGCCCGCCGGCGAGCGCAGGAAGTCGACGAACGCCGCCGCCGACGCAGGATGACCCGTGCCCTTCACGACGGTGGCGGGATACGTCGCCACCACGTTGATGTCGTTCGGGATCGCCACCCCTTGCGCCTTCGTGCCAGCGGACTTCACATCAGTGACATACACGATGCCGGCGTCGGCC
>JBKJJS010000101.1:0-10686 GCA_046597895.1 Ilumatobacteraceae bacterium | reverse complement strand
GGTCACCATCGATGACGTCCGCGAACTGGCACTGCGGCTGGAGCGCTCGTATGAGGCGCTGGTGCGTGATCGGGTGAAGTTCAGGGTGGGGAGAATCGTCTACCTGGCCTTCAGCCGCGACGACTCATTCATGGGGACCGCATCCGGTCGTAGGACGCCGGCCGGGCGGGCGACTCGGCGTCAGGATGCCCGAAGGCGGGCGGCGGTGTAGCGCTCACGAATCTCGTCGCCGCTGTCTCGCGGGTTGACGATGGGTTCACCGGCGGCGAGTCCCCACCGGCCGATGATGTCCTGATGGCTCACGCCACTTGCCACCGCGGCCGCTTGTACGCACGCACCGGCGGCCACCGCCTCGGCGACGGTCGCCCACTTCATCGGCAGCGGGCAGAGTGACGCCATCACGTGGCGGTATGCCTCGCTCCGAGCGCCGCCGCCTGTGAGCACGACAGCGGTGACGTCGGCGTGTTCGCGTAGCGCGTCGAGCGCATCGAGCAGGCCGCACACGACGCCCTCGACGGCGGCTCGGGCAACCTGTTCACGCGTCACGTCGCTCCGCAGTCCTGCGAGTACACCGGTCGCGTACGGCAGGTTCGGGGTCCGCTCGCCGTCCAGGTAGGGAAGTAGCGTGAGCCCCCCGGCCCCGGGGCTCGCCGCGAGGGCGAGACGGTCGAACTCGGCATGGTCGACGCCGAGCAATCGACTGAACGCGTCGGTGACTTTCGTGGCGTTGAGCGTGCAGACGAGCGGGAGGAATCGCCCGGTGGCGTCGGCGAATGCGGCCACGGTGCCGGACGGGTCCGCCGTCGGCGAATCGCTGACCGTGTACGCCGTCCCCGATGTACCGATCGAGACCACGGCAACCCCGGCGCGGAGCCCGAGCCCGAGGGCCGCTGCCATGTTGTCGCCGGTCCCGCAGGCGACGAGCGCACCGTTCCACGTCCCGACGACGTCGAGTGGATCGGCGACACGCGGCATCACGTCGGACCAGTCGCGATCGTCGTCGACGAGTTCGAGCAGGCGGGTGCGATAGCTGCCGCGAACCGCCGACCAGTATCCGGTTCCGGAGGCGTCCCCGCGGTCCGTCGCCAGTTCGCTCGTGAGTTGCAGCGTCAGCCAGTCGTGGGGGAGGACCACGTGCGCGACTCGCGCCCAGATCTCGGGCTCGCACCGGTGCAGCCAGGCGAGCTTGGCGATCGTGAACGCAGGACCGGGCGTCATGCCGATCTCGCTCGCCCACTGCTCACGACCCCCGGGAAGTTGGTCGATCAGGGCGGCGATGTCCGGTGCCGCTTCCGTGTCGTTCCACAGCTTGGCCGGACGAAGCACCCGGCGGCGGGCATCGAGGGCCACCATCCCGTGTTGTTGGGCGGCGACGCTGACCGCTGCCACCGTGGGGCTGCCGGCTCGTTGCCACGCCACATTGAACGCTTCCCACCACGCGCCCGGGTCCTGTTCCGACCTCGGTGGGGTCGTCGCCGGGTGGGGGGCATGGCCGCTCGCCACGACCGCTCCGGTTTCGAGGTCTCGTATCTCTACCTTCGTGCTCTGCGTGGACGAGTCCACGCCGGCCACGAGTGTCATCGGGCCCGCTCGACGAAGCGGGCGACGAGGTTCTCCAGCCGCTCCTGACCACCCGACGAAGGCTGGGGCTCGGGTCCGTGGTCGAGGGCCCTCGAATGCAGATCAGCAAGGCTGAGCGAACCGCCCAGAACGGCCTGCCCGTGTGCACCGTCCCACCCGGCGTACCGCTCGTCACGTAGGCGATCGAGCGACCCGTCTTCGAGAATTGCGGCCGCCGCCAAGAGTGCCCGTGCCATGGCATCCATCCCTCCGATGTGGGCGTGAAACAGATCGACCCGGTCGATGGATGGACGGCGCAGCTTGGCGTCGAAGTTGAGGCCGCCGGTCGTGAGTCCGCCGCCGCGCAGGATCTCCAGCATCCCGAGTGTCATCTGCTCGACGGAGACCGGGAAGCGGTCGACATCCCAGCCGAGTCGATCGTCGCCGGCGTTGGCATCGACCGAGCCGAGGATTCCGGCGGCAACGGCGACCGCGATCTCGTGGGCGAAGTCGTGACCGGCCAGCGTCGAGTGGTTGACCTCGATATTCACCTTGAACTCCCCGACGAGGTCGTAGCGCTGGAGGAACGCGTAGACGGCGGCGACGTCGTAGTCGTACTGGTGCTTTGTCGGCTCGAACGGCTTCGGTTCGAGGAGCAATGTGCCGGTGAATCCGATGGCGTGCTTGTGCTCGGCCACCATCGACAGAAAGCGGCCTAACTGATCCTGTTCACGACGGATGTCCGTGTTGAGCAGCGTCTCGTAGCCCTCGCGCCCGCCCCACAGCACGTAGTTATGGCCGCCAAGGCGATGCGTGACTTCCAGCGCATGCGCCACCTGTGCGGCGGCGTAAGAGAAGACCTCAGGATCGGGATTCGTGGCGGCACCCGCGAGGTAGCGAGGGTGCGAGAAGAGGTTTGCGGTGCCCCACAACAATTGGACGCCCGTCTCGGCCTGGTGGATGGCGGCCCGTTCGCTCACGGCGTCGAGCAGGCGGGCAGTGTCCTCGAACGACGAGCCCTCTGGAGCGATGTCACGGTCGTGGAAGCAATAGAACGGGACGCCGAGCTTGAAGAAGAACTCGAAGGCAGCGTCCATCTTCATGCACGCCGCCTCCAAGGGTTCGAGCGGCGGTGCGCTGGAGGCGAGCCACGGCCGGTCGAGCGTGCCAGCGCCGAACACGTCCGAGCCGTCCCAGGCGAACGAGTGCCAGTAGCAGACGGCAAACCGGAGGTGGTCCTCCATGCGCCGTCCGCTCACGATCCGGTCGGCGTCGTACCAGCGAAACGCCAGCGGATTGTCGGAGTCGGGACCCTCGTACGGGATCCGGGCTTCGACCTGGGAGAAGAAGCTAGCCATGTGTGTGCTCCTCGTAGGGGTGACGGGCTCCATTGCATAGCTCAGTCCGAGGCACCGGGCAAGGCGGTCTCACCCAGGTGGTGTTAGGCCGAGCGCCGTCCGCGTTGGCGTGTCGAGTGCCCCGCTTGACGCCAGCCCGTGGAGTGTCTGCCATGCGAGCAGCGCCTCGCGGGTGGTGGCGCCGAAGCGATCGTCGGGCGTGGCGCGCTGGTACCGCAGTTGGTGCAGTCTCGATTCGAGGCAGCGCACATCGATCCCCGTCATGCGCACCTTGAGCGGCACCGTGGACACCGAGCACCCGGCCGGCGGGGACGCAGGTTGCCCACCGACGAACGCCGCGTGCGCCGCCGCGGCGACGAGCCGCGCTCGGCCCCGGCTGCCGCTCCCGGTGGCGTGGATCCCGTCACGGTGCAACCAGTTCCCGTGCTTCTGCACGGAGGTGAGCCAGTCGGCGATCCACAGGTTCGATCGTTGCGATGCCACGTCGACGAGTACGGCGCTCTTGACCGTCCGGAGCCCGACGAGCGTGCGCCGGGCGATCCTGGCATCGATGCGAACGTCGGTGAACCCGACCTCTACGAGTTCCTGCGCCGTCTTGAACGCGCCGAGGTACGTCAGTGAGTCTCCGATCACACCGAGCCTCTCGCACCCGACAGGCACAGGCTCGTCGGCGCCAGCGCGAGCTGGCGTGGGCAGCCCGGCGACGCCGACGAGACATCCGGCGACTGCCAGCCACCCCGCCCACCTTCGTGCTTTCACAGGCTCGTATTCACCCGTGTCACGTGGTCGGGTCGAGGCCCAACGCGGTCCTGGTAACCGCGTCGAGGCGACCCTTTGCCGGTAGCCCATGGAGGCTCTGCCAGGACATCAGCGCGCGGTATGTATTCCACGAAACGCTGGAATCCGGCGTGCCCGGTTGGTATCGGAGTTGATGCAGGCGAGTCTCCAAGCACAGCGCGTCAGGCCCCTTCGTTCCTACCTTCACGGGAACCGCGGCCACTGAACACGCGGACGGCGGCGGGCCGAGCGTCATCTCGGCTCCGATCGTGGTGGTGGCAATGCGGGCCACGAACCTGGCCCATTCGCGCCGGCCGGCGATGCTCTGGTGCACGCCGTCGCGACTGAGCCACCGCGGATGCTGCGCAACCTCACCCGCCCAGTCGGCGACTGACAGGTTGGCACGGGAACCGGCCAATTCCGCCAGCACTCCGTTGAACACTGCGCCAGTCGCGGGGAATTTGCGCCACACGACGTTGACCCACAGGACGCGAGGGCCGTCGCCGATTTCCGTGAGCATGGCCTCGATCGCGGCGCGGAACTTCGTCGCCCCCTTCCAGATTCCGAGGTCGTTCGTGCCGAGGGCAACGACGACGCAATCCGGCTCGTACCCCACCGCCCGCATGGCCTGCAACGCGGTGACCCCGCTCGCGCCCCACGGTGAACGGGCGTTGATGCGTCGGCCGATCTTGGCGTCGATGCGGACATCGCTGAATCCGGCCTCGATCAGTTCTTGGGGGAGTTGCGTGACTCCGCCGACCGTGAGCGAGTCCCCGATGACGCCGATGTGCTCGCAGGGGATCGGCTCGACGGCGGCGGCCTGACCACCGGTGATGATGCTCGCCGCCAGTGCCACAGCGAGCGCAAGTCGCGTTCCCGGCACGATCACACGACGCATCGAACGATGGTACCGAACCCGGTAGTCAGCGCTCCTCGCGGAAGTACGGGATGCCGAGGGCACCAGGTGCCGAACTCGGCCGCACGCGTCGCCCGACGTGGACGAGTCCGGCGGGGATGAGGATCAACAACAGCGTGACGAGGTACGGGAGCATGGAGAGCAAATAGCTGGATACCCCCCAGTCTTTGGCTTGGGCGACGAAACCCAGCGAGATCATGGCTCCGAACAGCAGCGAGCCCGCCACCACCATGAAGGGACGCCATGCCGCGAAGATCACGACGGCCAGAGCCACCCACCCCGCTCCGCTGATGATGCCGATGGACCAGTTCTGCGTGTAGCCGAGAACGAGGTGGGCACCGCCCGCCCCCGAGAGCGCCGCACCGAACGTTGTGTACCCGAGACGCATCGCCGTGACCCGTACCCCCACGGCGTCAGCGGCCGCGGGATTCTCGCCAACGGCTCGCAGATTCATCCCATGGCGCGTGCGGAACAGCAGGAACCACAGTGCCAGCGGCACGAACACGAACGTGGCGTAGACGACGGGGTTCTGATTGAACAACGCAGGACCGATCCCCGGAATATCACTCAGCAAGGGGATTTGCACGGGGCGGAGGCGACTGATGAGCAGGTCCCCTTGGCGACCGTCGCCCAGTTGGTTGGCAAGGCCGATGCCGCCGAGCGCGAGAGCAAGACCGGCCAGCACTTGATTGGCGCGTAAGGCGACGACCGAGGTGGCGAACACTAACCCGGCCGCCGCACCCACGAGTGCACCGACGCCGAGCGCGAGAAACGGATTGCGGGTGTTCGTGCCGACCATGAAGGCCGCCACCGCCCCAAGGCTCATGAGGCCTTCCTGACCGAGGTTGAGGACCCCGACGCGCTCCGTCATCATCTCGCCGCTCGCCGCCAGACCGACCGCAGCGCTGGCCGGCAGGGCGTCGTGGACGATGTCGAGGACGAGGCTCATGAGGTGGCTCCGGCGCTGATGGGCACGGCGCTCGGCCGCACCACTCGAAATCGCGCCGCGACCTCGCCGAGAGCGATTCCAAGAAGCACGAGTCCGTAGATGGCGGTGACGATGTAGAGGGACAGTCCGTCGGACTGGAGTTTGATGCCAGCGTGGAGCATGGTGGCGATGAACACCGCTCCTGCGACGACGCCGAGGATCGATGCGCCGGCAAGCGCGGCGACGATGAACCCCGAGAGTCCGTAGTTCGAGGAGATCGAGCTGGACAGCCGCTTGGCGGGACCGGCGAGATGCAACATCCCTGACAGCCCGGCGAGCGCTCCCGACAGCAGCATCACGACGACGATCCGTCGCTTCACCCGGATTCCGGAGAACGCTGCGGCCCTCGGGTTGCCCCCGATCAGGTCCACCTCGAAGCCCCACTTGGAGGAACGAAACACGGCGTACAACACCCCGGCGATGATGAGTGGGACGAACACCCCGATGTAGAGGGTGCTACTGCCGAAGAACAGCGGAAGGATGGACTGGACTGGCGGCGTCGATTGGATGACGGAGGCCTTCTTGTCACGCCAGATGTCGAAGCTGAACCATGCGACGATCTGGATGGCCACGAAGTTGAGGAGCAGCGTCGTGATGATCTCGTTGACACCCCAGTAGGCCCGGGCCAGCGCCGGCACGGCGATCCACGCCGCGCCGGCCGCGAACCCGGCCAACGCCATCACGACGAGCACGAGGGCCCGGGGGCCGTCCCAATGGATTCCGATGCCAGCGGCGGCCCATGCCCCCATGTAGAACTGGCCTTCCGACCCGATGTTCCATGCCTTCATCCGTAGTGCCACATGGACGGCCAACGCGCTCATCAGAATGGGCGTGAGCAGAACCCCGGTCTCTTCGAGGCCCTTGAGTTCGAAGAACGTACCGTCGACCGCCCTCCAGAGCAGGAGGAACGGGTTGCGGCCGGTGAGCAGCAAAATGAAGCCGGAGACGAGGAGACCGGCAACCGCGCCGGCCACCCGCACCATCGTCGCCTGGCGGGGATCGACATGAAGTCGTCGCTCGAACCGCACGGGAGTCATGGTGCTGGCGATTCTGGGACGGGCGATTCCGGGGCCATGGGGTGTCCGCCCATCAGCAGACCGATCTGGCCGCGGTCGGCGGCGGCGCGGTCGATGATCGCCTGCACCCGTCCCTCGTACATCACGGCGATGCGGTCGCTCATCAGCAGCACTTCGTCCAGGTCGTCGGAGATCATCAGCACGGCACACCCCGCATCGCGGGCGGCCAGGAGCGCGGCCTGAACCTCTTGGGTGGCGTTGACGTCGAGGCCGCGGGAGGGATGGGCGGCGACGAACGCCACGTCGGCCAGCAGCGCTTCACGGTGGGCGATGAGCCGTTGCTGGTTGCCGCCCGACAGGATGCTCATCGGCGACCGGATGGATGGCGTCTGGACCCGACCGCGTTCCACGAGTCGTTCAGCGAACTCCGTGACGGCCGGCCGCTTGAGCGCGAACCGACCGGAGAGCGCGGCGGTGCGGTAGTGGCGCAGGGCGGCGTTGTCCCTGACGCTGGCAGTTCGAACCATTCCGACGCCGATGCGGTCTTCAGGGATATGGCCGACGCCCGATTCGGCGAAGGCCCTGGGCGGGGCGTTCGTGAGGCGGCGGCCCGAAACGAACACGTCGCCCGACTCCAATCGGCGCAAACCCGTGACGACCTCAGCCAATTCCGTCTGCCCGTTTCCCGACACGCCGGCTACCCCGAGGATCTCGCCGCGGCGCACGACGAGGTCGACGTCGTGCAGGGTCGGAAGTCCGCTGGCGCCTCGCGAGCAGGCCTTGCGCAGTTCCAACACGGGCTCGAATTGCGAGGTGTCCCGATGCTCGACGTATATCTCGCGTTCCTCGCCCGTCATCAACCGGGCGAGCTCCCGGGCGGTGGCAGCGGCCTTGTCACGGGTGATGACCCGCTCACCCTGGCGCAACACCGTGATCCGGTCCGAAACCTCGAGCACCTCGTTGAGCTTGTGCGAGATGAACACGACGGTGCGGCCGCCGGCGACGAGCGAGCGCATCACTCCGAACAACTCGTGGGCTTCCTGGGCAGTGAGGACCGCCGTCGGCTCATCGAGGATGAGGACCCGTGCGCCGCGGGCGAGTACCCGCATGATCTCGACCCGCTGTTGTTCACCGACCGAGAGCTGCCAGATGAGCGCGGCGGGGTCCACGTGCAGCCCGACCTCGTCCATCAGCTTTTCGGTCCGCATCACAAGCTCGCGGCGGGTAACAAGCCGGGGTGTCTCATCCCATCCGAGGTGGATGTTCTCGGCGACGGTCATCGGCGCCACGAGCTTGAAGTGCTGGTGCACCATGCCGACGCCAGCAGCGATGGCGTTGGCCGGCGAGCGGAAGTCGCGGGCGGCGCCGTTGACCTTGACGGTGCCGGAATCGGCGCGGTAGATCCCGGCGAAGATGTTGGTGAGGGTCGTCTTGCCGGCACCGTTCTCGCCGAGGAGCGCGTGTACCTCGCCGGCATACAGTTCCAAGTCGATGCCACGAAGGGCCGGCACTCCGTCGAAGCTCTTCGAGACGCCGATTGCTTCAAGGATGACGCCGGGCGCGGCGGAGTAGTCGTACGCCGTCGCGCCCGGATCATCCATCATGTGGGACTGTTGGTGGGACTGTTGGTGGGGCTAGTGGAGGTCAGCCGTCCACGCCACTGACGCCGTCAACCGCCCAATCGACCAGGTAGGCCGCTTGATCGTCGAGCGTCTCGCCGGCCTTCACGCGCTCCACGCCCTTGTTGTCGATGATGGGGCCGGTGTACGGGTTGAGGGCGCCGGACTGCAACTGGACGCGGATCGGATCGACCACCGCCGAAACCTCCGCCGGAACAGCGTCGCCCCACCCGCCGAGATCGATGGGCAGCAGCTCGGGCTTGCCGTCGGCCAGCCATGTTCCGTCCAGCACCGACTTCGCGACCTCGGTGTAGTAGTCGCCGAACTCGAGTTGCAGCGTGTTGACGTAGACCTTCGGACCGAACTGGCGCACGTCGGTGTTCCACGCCCCGGCCCAGACACCGGCGTCGTTGGCCACAGTAAGGAACGAGGGCTCGTCCATGACGGCGAAGAGGAAGTTGATGTCCTCCCCGATGAGTGCCTTCGCCGCTGCCGTGGCCTTCGGCGGATCGAAGAACGACGAGATCATCACCGCTTTGACGGTGGCCTTGGGGTTGACGCTACGGGCTCCGAGCAGGAGTCCGTTGCAGTCGTTGTACGCCGTGGCGGTGGGGAAGGCGCCGATGTAGCCGATCTTGCAGTCGTTGTCCTTGTTGAGCATCGCTGCCGCGACGCCGAGTGCGTACGTCGGCTTCACGTGGGCCAGGTAGTACGAGTCTTGGTTGGCCGAGTGGGTGTGGCCGTCGCACTCCATGAACTTGACGTTCGGGTGCTTGGCGACGACATCCGAGAGCAGGCTGGAGTACTCGGTGTTGGCGAACACGAGGTCGTGATTGGCGGCGAGATCCTCGAAGATCGGGCCGGTCACCGCGGGGTCGAACCCGACGTTCTCGACGAACTTGGAGGACGGGTCGAAGTTGGCGCCGAGGGCGTCGATCATGAGTTGGCGGCCGCGGTGGTGCTCCTGCGTCCAGCCGTTGTCGTTGACCGGGCCGATGTACGCGAAGCCGACCTTGACCGGCCGTCCGAGTCCTCCGGCCGCCACGGTCGTGTCCGAGGCAGCCGTCGTGACCGGCGCCGCCGTCGTGCCGGTCGTAGCGACCGGCGCCGCGCTAGTGCTACTCGACCCCTTGTCATCGCCGCAGGCGTTCAGGAAGGCGCTACCGCCGATGAGACCGACACCCAACTGGAGGATCCGTCGTCGGCTGATGTTCGTCCCGAGGTCACCCGGCACGATCTGGCGCGGTTGATGCCGCTCTGTCATTGGTTCTCCCCTTTGTTGTCGCGGCTGGCGCCGCACTCGTGTGGAAACTTCCACTCTGGTCGATGTTTGCCGGACGCGGCGCTCGATGCAACGACCGCGTGTTTCAGGCGTGTGAAATCAGGCCTGGATCTGGGCGATCAGTGAGTCGGCCTCGGCACCCCAGTCCCGGCGCCAATCTCGCTTGGTTGGTTCGTCCACCCACGCTCCGTCGATGCCGTTGAGCATGCACTGCTTGAAGTCCTGCGGTGTGAAACCCATGTGGTCCGCGCACACGATGAAGTCCTTCGTCGGATCACTCTTGAACATCGGCGGATCATCACAATCGATCATGTTCTTGAGCCCCCGCTCCTTCTTCTCTTTGATCGGGTGCTTCGTGTAATCCGGCCCGAAGTAGACCCACGCCGTCGACACGGGCGTGCAGGTGAACACCACCCCCTCGTCGCGGCAGCGGGCCACGATGGCGTCGCTCTCGATGACGTGATAGCCGTGATCCACCCGTTCGCATCCGAGCAGGTCGAGCGCAGTCTCGATGTTGCGGGGAGGCGCGTCCTCGCTCTGGTGTGCGGTCAGACGAAGCCCGAGCCGGTCAGCCATGCGGTATGCCTTCCAGAACCGCTCGGGTGGGAACTCAGCCTCCGCGTAGTCGAGACCGATGCCGATCACCTCGGAGCGAGGGTGCTCAGCGAGGGTGTTCACCATGCTCACCGCCAACTCGGGCGACTCCATGCGGTTGATGGCAGCGATCAACCGACATTCGATGCCGTGGTCAGCCCGCGCCTCGTTGATGCCGTCGATCAAACCGTCGACGCAGGTCTCATAGCTGGCGCCGGCGGCCATGTGGGTGGTCGGGTTGAAGAACATCTCCCGGTACCGCACGTTGTGCTCCGCCGCTTCGGAGAGCGTCTCGTACGCCACGCGGCGAAAGTCGTCACGGTCCTGCATGCCCAGCGCCGTGTTGTCGTACATGTGGAGGAACTTGTAGATGTCCGGATAGTCGTACAGGTCCTCCGGCTCCTCGTACGGCGGTAGAGGGACCCCGTGCTTCGTGCAGAGGTCCACCGCAGTCTGCGCCTGGATGGATCCCAGGAGGTGGAGGTGGAGGCTGACCTTCGGCAGCGCCTTCAAGAACTCGTGCATCTCCATGCGCTACGCCCTGTCTCCGTCCTGTTCAGATGCGGGGCGCCAGAC
>JBKJJS010000063.1:0-5570 GCA_046597895.1 Ilumatobacteraceae bacterium | reverse complement strand
CGGCATCGCGGTCATACGGTGCGGCGGCGATCGCCCGCCGCTCGGCCTCGGCGTCCTGGTCACGCAGCCAGCTGGCGAGGATCGTGTCGAAGAGATCGGCGTCACGCCCGCCGAATCGACGCCGGGCCGCCGTCAGTACGTCGGTATCGACTGTAGTAGAAATCCGGGCACGAGTCATGCCACAAATCGTAGCACGACAGGGCTCGCAGTAGTGTTCGCCCATGGCCATCATCGACGCCGTCGACTTGAAGCGGCGGGTGTGCGATGAAGTCGATCGCCTCGCCGATCGCCTGTTGCACGCCTCGCACGAGATCCATGCTCGCCCGGAGTTGAACTTCGCGGAGCACTTCGCCCACGACCTGCTGACGGCCGAGATCGAACGAGCCGGCTTGGCACCCGAACGAGGGGCTTACGGCCTCCCGACGGCGTTCCGCGCCGAGGCTGGATCGAGTGGTCCCCGCGTGGCGGTGCTCTGCGAGTACGACGCTCTGCCTGAGATCGGGCATGCGTGCGGGCACAACATCATCGCCACAGCCGGCCTGGGCGCCGGTCTTGCCCTCGCCAGCGTGGCCGAGTTGGCGGGTGGGCGCGTCGTCATCATGGGTACGCCAGCCGAGGAAGGCGGAGGCGGCAAGGTCGTGATGGCCCGCGCGGGGGCGTTCGACGACATCGAGGCAGCGATGATGGTTCACCCCGCCGATGCCGATCTTCTCCGCATGGACACCATCGCCCTCCAGTCAGTCGGTGTGGCGTTCCACGGCAAGGCCGCCCATGCGGCCGCCGCGCCGCACGAGGGCCGCAACGCGCTTGATGCGGCCGTACTCGGCTATATGAACGTCGCCGCGCTCCGCCAGCACATTCTGCCCTCCGAGCGGATCCACGGCATCTTCACCAAGGGTGGAGACAAGACGAACATCGTCCCCAAGGAGACGGCGATGCTCTGGTGTGCCCGGTCTCCGACGATCGAGCGGCTCCAACCGTTGAAGCAGCGTCTCGTGGCCTGCCTTGAGGCGGGCGCGGCGGCGAGTGGGTGCACGTGCACGCTCTCGTGGGAGTCCCACACCTACTCGGACATGCGCGACAACGGCCCCATGGCGGCCTCCTACGCGGCGAACGCCGCGTTGCTCGGGCGGTCGGTGATGGACCCGGACCAGGTCGGACGGCGGGTGGTCGGCTCCACCGATATGGGCAACGTGAGCTACTTGGTCCCGGCGATCCACCCGATGATCAAGGTGGCGCCCGATGGCGTGCCGATCCACACGCCGGAGTTCGCGGAGTGGGCGCGACGCGAACCGGGCGATGCCGCCGTACTCGATGGGGCCAAAGCCATGGCCATGACGGCGATCGACCTGTGGTGCGATGAGGCGCTGCGGGCGGCGACGCAGGCCGGATTCGGCACTGCGGGACCAGACCGTTCGGTACTGTCGTACTGAGTTGCTGGTCAGCGGCTCGGGGTATGCCCGTCCGAGACGGACCGGCCCCGTACCATGAGCGGCCGTGAGAGGCCAAGGGAGCCACGGCCGGTGACTGTCTACGTCCCGGAGGAGTACACGCCGGAGGAAGCCGAGATCCTGCGGCGCTACTTCACGAATCTGGACGGCCCGGTGTTCGCGCTCGTGAACCTCCCCGAGGTCGTGAAGGGTGCGCTGTTCGCCCGGTACTCGCGGAGCCCGAAGAGCCTGCGCCGGCTGTTCCTCGACGAGTTCCTCGGGGACCTCGACATCACTGGTGATCAGACGATTGATGCCACGGTCGGCGTGGCGCGGGCCGAAGCCCTGTACGAGCGGATCTTCCTCGAGTACGGCGACGACTCGGTGGCGCAGTTGGGCGGCGTGCACCTGGCGTGCGAACAGGCATCCAACGTGCTGACGAAGATCCTCGAGTGGGGACGCCTCATGAGCTACCTCGAGCAAAGTACCCGCTACATCGCCTACGACGCCCGCCTCGGCGGTCGGTATCGCTTCTATCGAGACCCGGCCCTGCTGACAAGTCGCTTCGGCACCCGATACGTGGGCGACATGGACCGGATGTTCGATTCGTACAGCCTGCTCATCAACCGGGTAACCGAACACGTGCGTGACACGATCCCGCGGGATCCGATGGACTCCGACTTCGTGTACCGGCAGGCCACCCGGGCCAAGGCCCTTGATGCCACACGGGGTGTGCTACCGGCCGCCAGCCTGTCGAACCTGGGTATCTACGGCTCCGGTCAAGGCTTCGAAGCGCTGCTGTTGCGTATGCGGTCCCATCCGCTGCCGGAGGCCCGCGACTACGCCGACCTCATGCTGCACGAGATGCGCAAGGTCATCCCGAGTTTCCTGCGTCGGGTTGATGCACCCGAGCGAGGTGGTCGGTGGAGCAGCTATATGGCCGCCACGCGCGTCGACACGGCGGCCGTGGTGCATCGTCTATTCGCCGACGATCCGGTCGAACCGGCACCCAGCGTCCAACTTGTCGACTTCGACCCCGATGGCGAGGACAAGGTGCTCGCCGCCATTTGCTACCCGCACACGAACCTGCCCGAGCACCAGATCTTGGACCGAGTCCGACTCCTCGGCCAGGACGAGCGGGTGGCATTGATCAGGGCCTATGTCGGCGACCGGAGCGCCAACCGCCGTCACAAGCCCGGACGGGCCTTCGAGCGCACGGATTACCGGTTCGATGTCCTGTCGGACTACGGAGCGTTCCGGGACCTGCAGCGGCATCGTCTGCTCACCATCGAGTGGCAGCCGCTCACGCCCCATCATGGCTTCGTTCGCCCCGAACTCGTCGATGAGTCCGGCCTGCAACCAGTCTTCGACGAGGCGATGGAGCGTTCGGCGGGCTTGTTCGATGCGTTGGTGCCCGAGTTCCCCGTCCAGGCCCAGTACTCGGTCTCGATGGCCTATCGCGTGCGCTACGCCATGCAGTTCAACGCCCGCGAGGCCATCCATATGTTGGAATTGCGGTCCTCGCCGCAAGGTCACCCGGCATACCGTCGAATCGCGGTCACGATGCACCGGCTCATTGCGGAGCAGGCGGGCCATCGGGCCATTGCGGCCGCGATGTCGCACATCACCGATTCCGAGCCCGAACTCGAGCGTCTCGAGGCCGAGCGCCGCGCTGAGGCCCGGCGCTCCCGGGGCTGATCGCACCCGCTTCCAAAGTCGGTACCTGGGGCGGCTGGGACCATACGTGACGCCTGTCACCTGACCCGTGTCGTGGTAACCCTGGACCGAGCCGTAGTATCCCCGGCCACGCGCCCGGCACCCAGCGGAAGGATGGCCATGGCAGACGAGGACGAAAACCCCCAGGGTGAAGAGTTCGAAGAAGAAGCCGTCATCGACGAGGTCGGCCCCGAAGACCTGGATGACGATGCCCTCGAGGAGGACTTCGAGGTGCTGGAGGACGACGACAGCCTCCTCGACACCGACGAAGTTGCCGACGAGGCCGCCGATGAGGATGAGGACGAGGCCGATGAGGCCGCCCCGCGACGTCGGGTGACCGAGGACGAGGACGAGGACGACGATCTCGTAGCGCCGGATGACGTGGAAGCGGACCTCGACACCATCTTGAAGGATCGACTCGTCACCGTCGAGGAGTCGACCGACGAGGACGAAGAGGTGGAGGTCGACGACCGCGCCGGCGACGGCGACCGCCTCCAGCCAAAGCGCCCTGATGAGCAGCTCTGTCAGCGCTGCTTCCTGCTCGTGCGGCGCAACGCCCCTGGATGCCCTGTCGGTGACGACGCCTGCCCGTTGTTCTCGTGACCGCTGATGGGGCTCGAGCGCAGTGTCCGCTGACGCTGGTTGATCTGCTGATTTTTGCTCCGATCGGCCTCGCAGCGGTAGCTGTGCAACGACTCCCCTGTCTGGTCGACAAGACCAGGGAGCACGCAGTAGCCAAGGTAGGAGCGGCCCGCGTCGTGGGCGAGTTCGCGGTGCGGTTCGCCCGTCAGGAACTGGGCAAGTACCTCGAGCGTTCCGACTCGGCGAATGACGCTGATGACGCCGCTGCGATGGTTCCCGCCCAGGCCCCGGCCGTTGCCCTTGCCCAAGTGACCGCATCGCCTCGGTCCAGCGAGCATCTGGCGATACCCGGGTACGACAGTCTGGCGGCGTCACAAGTCGTCGGTCGGTTGCGCTCCCTGTCGCCGCCAGATCTCGAGGCGATCCGCACCTACGAGGCCGTCACCCGCCATCGCCGCACGATTCTCCATCGGATCGATGAGCTGCTCAGATGATGGTCGAGTTCGTCCGTAGCGCCGGTGAGACCGATGTGGGCGTCCTCACCGAACTCGAGGACGAAGCTCGGGCCGCGCTTGGCGAGGTCGCCCGGGGGGGTCCGCAGTGGTTGGAGACGCACGGCCGGATCGGGGCGATCGGTTGGCAGGTCCGGCTCGCCGATCCGGGGTGGTCGACGTTGGTGGCCGGTCTGGACGGTGTGGTGCTTGCCGCGGCGAGTATGCGGCTCCCCGTCGGACGGAGGCGCCAGGTGGCCGAGGTCGAGGGCATCTTCGTGACTCCGCTCGCCCGGGAGGTCGGGTTGGGAGAGATGTTGCTCACGTCCCTGGTCGAAACGGCGGGTTCGGCCGGAGCACGCGAAATCGACGCCACCGCGCTACCGGGCGACCGGGAGACCAAGAACCTGTTCGAGCGGTTCGGGCTGGTCGCCCGCCTCATCGTGGTGAGCCGGCGGCTGGAGCAATGACGAGTCGGTACGCCGAAGTGTGCGTCGGCGCGGTTGTCGTTCGCCATGGGCAGATCCTGCTCGTACGGCGCGGGCGCGGTGCTGGTGTGGGCCTGTGGAGCATTCCGGGCGGGCGGGTGGAACTCGGCGAGTCGCTCGAGACGGCGGTTCGGCGAGAGTTGACCGAGGAGGTGGGCCTCCGCGCCATCGACGCACGTCACCTCGGTCATGTCGAACGGATCGGCGACGGTTGGCACTTCGTGATCCATGACTTCCTCGTCACGGTGGACGACGCGGAGCAAGCAAGGGCGGGCGACGACGCGGCTGGCGCACGGTGGGTACCGCTTGGCGATCTGACAGCGGTCGACGGTCTGGTTCCTGGCCTGATTGATTTTCTCGGCGAGCACGGCATCCTGGCGCCTGGCCCGTCGAGCGACGTCACGCCTCGCTGAGCCCGTCCCCGTCAGTGGGCGCGGCGGCGGCTTCGGTGGGCTCCGGTGCGGCGGGGGCGGTTTCCGGCTCCGGTGCGGTGGGCTCCGGTTCGGCGGCGGCGGTTTCCGGCACCGGCGCCTCCGCAGCGTCAGCCGGTGCAGACGACTTCGACGGTGGGCGCTGACTCGTGGGGTTCGTGGAGCCAGTCGGCTTCTTTTCGGGACGGCGAGCGACCCGTGGCGGCTTGGGCATGGGTGCCCCCTCCGCGACCTCAATGCCGAAGAGCGCGGCGATCTGAGGGATCGCCGGTGCGAGCCGCGTCACGGTGGCGCGAAGTTCATCGCTCACCTCGGTCGGCGGTGCCGTGGGCCGGACGAGGGCACGAACTGGAGAGAACGCCACCGACTCCACGAGGGCCACCCATCGCTCACTCGAGGCATCCGCAGTCAGCGCCGCCGCCGAGGCGTGGC
>JBKJJS010000029.1:0-3982 GCA_046597895.1 Ilumatobacteraceae bacterium | reverse complement strand
CGACGAACTCGGCATGGCGGCGGCGCAGCGCCTGGCCACCCGGCGGGCGATCGACGGACTCGGGATCACGCCGGACGCGGCGGTCGTCGACGGCTCGTGGGACTTTGTCGGCGATGCCGTGAAGCATGTCGAGATGCGGGTGAAGGCCGACGCCTATTGCCTGCCGGTCTCTGCGGCGTCCATCCTCGCCAAGGTCACGCGGGACCGCATCATGCGGGCGCAGTCGGTGAACTATCCGCATTGGCACTTCGACACGAACAAGGGCTATCCGTGTCCGCTCCACAAGACCGCCCTCCAGGGCTACGGCCCGTCGGCTATCCATCGCCGTACCTGGGTGTTCATGGACAACTTCGTCCCGTGGCCGGGAATGCGGGTCGTACGCACCGACCAGCTCGCCCTGTTCTGACCGCCATCACTGCCCCGCTGAGAAGCGGAGGTTCACCGGATGGCGGTTGGTGACGATGGCAAACCTTGCCAACGTGGTCTCGGCTCTCGGACATGACCACCATGAACGTGTCGCTGCCCGAGGAGCTGAAGGCGTTCGTTGACAGGCATGCGGAGCGAGGCGGTTACGGATCGACGAGCGAGTTCGTTCGAGACCTCATTCGTCGGGAGCAAGACCGCCAGCAGCTGCGAGCTCTGCTGCTCGATGGCGCGACCTCGCCGACCGGACCGATCGCGGACCAGGGCTACTTCTCGGCGCTGCGAGTTCGAGCCAACCTGACGGACTGAGCGGCGTGACGCAACGCCAGGGGCATCTGCGCTCAGCTGCAGCCGCAGACATCGACGACGCGATCGCGTACCTGGGCCGCGATGCCGGCGGCGCGGTGACGGTGGCATTCATCGACGCACTTGAGAACGCGATCAACCACATCACACGCTCACCGAATGCGGGATCACTGCGATTCGCCTTCGAGCTGGGCATCCCCGAGCTCCGGGCGTGGGGCCTGAGGCGATTCCCGTACGTGATCTTCTACGTGCCGCTCGGCGACCGCATCGACATCTGGCGTGTGTTGCACACTCGACGCGATCTCCCAGGAGCTTTCGCCCGCGACGACTGAGCACGCACGCGTGTCGGACCGCGGCAGAAGTACAGGGCGGCGACATGCCAGAACTGTCGACGTGGATGGGGCGCTGGCGCTCGTACGAGCCTCTGCTCAGGTGAGGGGCTCGACCATGGTCCAACGTGGTGCGTTCGGCGCGGCGTCGCGCAGGAGCCACGGTGGCCGGTCGACCTTGCCGTCGGGTCGAGCGGAGGCGGTCAGGCGACGATGTTGGCTGACCGGAGGGCAGCCAGCTCCTGGGCGGGCAGGCCCAATTCGTCGTGGAGCACGGCGTCGGTGTGCTCGCCCAACCAGGGGACCCTTGTGTCGGGGCCCTCGGCCACGCCCGACATCTTCACCGGATTGCCGGGGACGATGACCGGCTCACCCACTCCGTCGGGTCGGGGCATCTCCACCAGCATGTGGCGGGCGGCGACATGGGGATCGGCGACGACCTGGGCGGCGGTCAGGCATGGTCCGGCGGCGACACCCGCGGCCGCGAGTGCATCGCACGCCTCCACGCTGGTCCGGTTGGCGGCCCACGCACCGACCCCATGGCGGATGACCTCGATGTGCTCCCGCCATCCCGCCCTTGTCGAGAACCGGTCGTCGTTCAGCCACTCCGAGCGGCCGACCACAGTGGCGAGTCGCTCGAACTCGTGCTCGCGTCCGACCTGCACGATGAACCAGCCGTCGCTGGCCAGGAAGCCGTCGAGGATCATCTTCGGGCCGTCACCCGGTGCCGGCCGCTCGCCGAGCGACCAGTAGTTCGTGACGACGTCGGCGAACGCCAACATCGAATCGAACATGGCGATGTCGACGTATTGGCCGACGCCCGTGTGATCCCGATGACGCAGCGCGGCGAGGACACCGATCACTCCGAACAACGCTGATCCGATGTCGCCGAGAGCCCCGACCGGAGAGACGATCGGCGGGCCGTCGGCAGGACGCTTCCAGTCGTAGAGCCCACTCATGGCCTCCGCAACCGCGGCGTAGGCGGGCCATGTCGCATACGGGGACTCGGTGGTGTTCCCGAACCCGGAGACGCTGAGGTAGACCGCGGCGGGATGCACGGCGTGAATGTCGTCGTAGCCGAGACCCATCCGGGTGAGCGCCCCGCCCTTGAAGTTCTCGGCGATCACGTCGAAACGGGGGGCGAGGCGCAGTACGAGATCGCGACCAGCGGGGTGCTTCAGGTCGATGCAGATGCTGCGCTTGTCGAGGTTGTTGCGCAGGAACGTGGCGCCGACGCGGCGTCCTTGGGGATCCTCGATGGCGGGGAGCGAGCCACGCCCGAGATCACCGCCATTCGGGTGCTCGACCTTCACGACATCGGCGCCCAACCTGGCGAGCAACTGCGTGGCGTACGGCAGGGCCTGCATCTGTTCGATGGCCAGGACCCGTATCCCATCGAGCGGCTTGCCATTGCCCGCTGCCGCAGCGTTCGCGACCTCCCCCACACGCACGGCGCCACCCTAAACGCAGGGTCAGCGCGCGTCGATGTCATGGGAATCGGAGGCGATCGCCCCGCGATCGGCTGACATCGACGCGCGGTCCGCCGAGAATGCAACGAAATGCAACGAGGACGGAGTGACATTTCGGATGTGGCCGATCTTCAGGTGCTCGTGGGTCTGTTGCGTGCCGATGGTGGCGACCGGCCAGGTCGCGACGGTCGACAGGGAAGTCGTCATCGCGATGCTGTCTACGGCTTTGGGGGCGAGCCCTCGGCCCTTGCCGTCGCTTCGCGTGTCGTCGGGGCGATAGCCCACACATGGAGTCGGTGATCGTCGCTGGTGACGCTGGGGCGGAGACGATGGTTGGCTTGGAGCGACGGCGGCGCGGGCGCGTAACGGGTAGAATCGCGCGGTGGTTCGTGACCTGCATCCCTCGGCGCTCTCGGCGCTGGGTTCGGTGCGTTTGGAGGGCGGAGAACCCCCCACCGACGTGGTGGAGTTCGCGGATCGGGTCGCTCGCGGAGAGATCAGCGGTGATGACGCGGTTGCTGAGGTGCTGGCCCGCCAGGGCATCGTTGCACCGGCGCGGTGACCGACCCGTACTGCTACGACAACGGCACGCTCCGCAACCGATTCGGTCTCACCGACGCTGAGGAATTTGTAGCGGTCGAGGTTGCGGTGACGACCCTCGGATCACTGAACTGGAGATCTGGGCCTGCCGGGGCGGTTCGACCTGGAACATCTACGAGCGATTCACCGTCGGATCTTTGGTGACGTGTACGAGTGGGCCGGTGAGTTACGAGCGGTCGATCGTTCAAGGGCGACACGCTGTTCTGCCTGGCCCGGTTCCTCGTTCTTGCAGCATTGGACGTGTTTGTCGCCGTGGACGAGGTTCGTCAGGGAATGGCCGATAGCGCAGGCGTCCGGTTGGATTGGAGCACGATCTCCCCGGACGGCAACGTTGCTGCGTCGGTCGCCGGGACACACCGTGACAACTCGGGGTTCCACGCCGCGTTGAGGATCGCTGCCGGCCAACCGGTCGACCTCGAGCATTCCCAGTGGGTCACGCTGTTGCGGCAGAGTTGACGGCTTTCTCGGCGATCACGTCGAAGCGGGCGTGAGGCGCAGCACCAGATCGCGTGCGGCGGGGTGCTTGAGGTCCATGCAGACGCTGCGCTTGTCGAGGTTGTTACGCAGGAACGTCGCGCCGATACGGCGGTGGTCAGCCGAGTTTGATAGTCGACGGGCTATCGGTCCCATCCCGAACTCTCTACGGATAGCTGGTCGAGTCCCTGACGGCGTCGAAGTCTGCCCGACCGAGCCGATGGCACCAAGGCTTGTTGGAGTCGAGTGAGAACGAAATGCGCTTGAGCGACGACCACGATGCGACCTCAAGGTGGACACGAGCGGTCGACGCCGTCGGCACGACATCGAGTGCCGGCCCGAGGTCGGTGTCATGCGAGCACACGATCGCAACCTCAAATC
>JBKJJS010000438.1:0-5144 GCA_046597895.1 Ilumatobacteraceae bacterium | reverse complement strand
TCTTGTTACGCGAAGTTCCCGCCTACCGGTCGTGGTACCGCGTGCGCCTTGGATGGACGTTCAACGACCGTATCCATCCAAGGCGCACGCGGTACCACGACCGGTAGGCGGGAACTTCGCGTAACAAGAAGCGAACGGCGTCGGGCACCTCCGCGCGGAACTGCTCGAACGGCGCCGCCCACTGCGGCGAGCGCTGAAAGACGGTGAGGGAGGCGACCGCCGGTTGAATCTCCGGCCCGACCTGCATGCCGCTTGCTCCGTTGCCGATGATCGCCACCCGCTTGCCGTGCAGGTCGACATCGCCCGGCCACTTCGCGGTGTGGAACGACGGACCGGCGAACGACTCCAACCCGTCGATGGCAGGGTACTTGAGCGGGTTGAAGATGCCGGTCGCGCTGATGAGCACGGTCGAGCGCAGGATCTCGGTCGCGCCGCATGGGGCGCGGATGTCGACCCGCCAGCCCTGGGCAGCGGAGTCATAGGCGGCTGAGAGCACCTCGGTGCCGAACCGGATGTTTTGTCGCAACCCGAACGTGTCGGCGGCGTACTCCATGTAGGAGTGCAGTTCGTCGCGCAATGCGAAGTACTTCGTCCAGTCGTACGGCAGGAACGAGTACGAGTACAAGTGGTTCGGCGTGTCCACGCCGGCCCCGGGGTAGCGGTTCTCCCACCATGTGCCGCCGACGGTCTCGTTCTTTTCGAGGATGGTGAACGGGATGCCGGCGCGCTTCAGGCTCACCGCGGCGCACATGCCGGACACGCCGGCGCCGATGATGAGGACGCTGAACCCCGCTGGTACGGCGAACGGCTCGATCTGGGGAAGCTCGGTGGCGAGCTGAGCGGCAATCATCGGTCCGTACTCGGGAGGGACGGCCTCGTCCATCGCGCACGACAGCATCTCTACGAGCAGCTCGGGCGAAGGCTCGGCGAGGGCGATGGGTCGCCCGGAACGCCACGCCAGGATCGCCTCGAGCGCGGCCCCGCGAACCTCGATCTGAAGGCGTTCGGGCAGGCCGCCGTCATCGTTGTCGCCCATGCCACCGGTGCGGCGCGGCCGGTACGGCGGCTCCAGCCATCTCCGCTCGCCCGTGAGTTGGACGAGCACCATCAGCAGCGTTGGCACGTTGGCCAGCCCCACCGCTTCGGCGAAGCGCCTCTCGTCTGCGTGGTCGTGGCCGGACATCGCGGCGCCTCCGGGTTCGTGGTCCGGACCGACACTACGCAACCGGACCGACTGGGCCACTGGTGACCGACGGGCGGAGCCGGCGGCCGACGAACGACGTGTGGATTGCGGCCAGATGGCCTGATCACTCAGTACATTCCATCACCGTGTCCGAGGAGTTTGGTGATCGGTTGCGGGCCGCCACCGAGGCTCTCGAGGCCGTGGTGGCCGATCGGTCGCGGCTCGCAGCGTTACCGCTGGCGGATCGCACCAGGCTCCTCAACGCGGCGGGCGACGTCTATTCGCCCGATGTGGAGACTCGGCGGCGTCAGATCAAGGCAGAGCGCCGGCAGCACAAGGCGGACAAGGCACAGCGCGACCAGGGCACGTTGTCCGATACGGGGATCCGTGCGCTACGGGCCAGGCCGGTCTTTACTACCCCGAATGTCTTTGCACCGCTCGATGTCGGAGCGGATGAGATCGGCGAGGGTGGACCCGACGAGCGCCGGTCACATGAACCTCAGCACTGCTACGTCTGCAAGCAGCGCTACTCGCTCATCCATCCGTTCTACGACCAGATGTGCCCGGAGTGCGCGGAGTTCAACTACGCGAAACGAGGCGAGACAGCGGACCTGAGCGGCAGGGTGGCGTTGCTCACCGGCGGGCGGGTGAAGATCGGGTATCAGGCGGGCATCAAGCTGCTGCGGGCCGGCGCCCTCCTCATCGTCACCACCCGCTTCCCTCGTGACTCCGCGCTGCGCTACGCCCGAGAGTCGGACTTCTCGGACTGGGGGCACCGTCTCGAGATCTTCGGGCTCGACCTCCGGCACACGCCGAGCGTCGAAGCGTTCTGCCGCCATCTCATCGAGACCCGCGACCGGCTCGACTTCATCGTCAACAACGCCTGCCAGACCGTGCGCCGGCCCCCGGACTTCTACGCCCACATGATGGAGACGGAGGAGGCGGCGCTCCACGAGATGCCGGCCTCGGTGCGCCGCTTGGTCGGGAATTACGAGGGCCTGCGGGGCTACGACTTGCTCGAAGCGGTGGGGGCAGCCGCGCCGGCGCTTCCCTCCGCCGTTCCCGCCGGCCTCGCCGACGCCGCTCGTCTCTCGCAAGCGGTCCTGTTACCCGAAGAGCGGGAAGGGCAGGGGCATCTGTTCCCGGTCGGTCGGCTGGATCAGGATCTCCAACAGGTCGACCTCCGTGGCCGCAACTCATGGAGGTTGACTCTGTCCGAGGTCTCATCGGTCGAACTGTTGGAGACGCAACTCGTCAACGCCGTGGCACCCTTCGTGCTGAACGCCCGCCTCAAGGCGCTGATGCTGCGCACCCCCGAGCGGGACAAGCACATCGTCAACGTGTCGGCGGTCGAAGGCCAGTTCTACCGGCGGCTCAAGACGACGCGTCACCCGCACACGAACATGGCCAAGGCGGCGTTGAACATGATGACGCGGACCTCGGCAGCGGACTACCACGCTGATGGCATCCACATGAACAGCGTCGACACGGGCTGGGTGAGCGACGAGGACCCGCTGCACCTCGCCGAGCGCAAGACGGCCGAGCAGCACTTTCATCCACCGCTCGACATCGTGGACGGCGCGGCCCGAATCGTCGACCCGATCATCGCCGGCTTCAACACCGGCGAGCATGTGTGGGGCCAGTTTCTGAAGGACTATCGCCCCACCGACTGGTGAGCGGTCCGCTGGACAACGCCGGGCGGGACGGGGCACGGTAGGGGGATGGCCCGACCGCGTGACCTGCCCATCGTCGACCTGATGGTGGAGCTGCCCAAGGGTGGCTCTGGCATGGGGATGGGCCAGGCGCGTCGCCTCATGAAGGACGCCGGGAGCGGGGAGTTCACGCACCACCCGGCCGAGTATCTGTTCAAGGACGCGGGCGACCGGATGGGTCAGTCCATGACCACCGACGAACTCGTGGCGCTGATGGACCACCACGGCATCACCATGGCGCAGATCGACGTCGATCCGAGACGTCTCGAGGAGTCGCACGAAATCTTCGAGCGGTTCCCCGGCCGGTTCATCGGCTCCGTCGGGATCGACCCGAACCTCGGCATGAAGTCGCTGCGGTCGATGAGACGGGCCGTCGAGAGCCATCGCGACATCCGATCGGTATCGGCGGCGCCGTGCCTCTACTCGCCGCAGGTCGCCATCGACGCCGGGCTCATGTACCCGTTCTACGCAGCCTGCTGCGAACTCGAGGTGCCCATGAACATTCTCGCCGGGGTCCCCGGCCCGAGGGTGCCGTTCGACTGCCAGCGCGTCGACCGGGTGGACATCGTCTGCTACGACTTCCCCGAGTTGAAACTGGTGATGCGCCACGGTTGCGAGCCGTGGGCCGACCTGGCCGTGAAGCTTATGCTCAAGTGGCCGAACCTCTACTTCTCGACGACGGCGTTCGCCCCGAAGCACTATCCGAAAGCGATCATCGAATTCGCGAACACGCGGGGCTCCGACAAGGTGATGTTTGCCGGGTATTTCCCCGGCCTCTCATGGGATCGGGTGCTCGGCGAGCTTGACGACCTGCCGCTGCGCGCTCATGTGTGGGAGCCGTTCCTGGCCGGCAACGCCCGCCGGGTGTTCGGACTGGTGAGCTGACGGTCAGCCCTCGGGGTTCGTGATCATGCCGCCCGGGCTACGGCCGAAGAACGCCCGGATCATGGGCTCGAAGTGCTCGAGCGGCTCGCTGCCGTAGCCGTCGTCAAAGGCGGTCTGGTCGTACTTGGCGCAGAACTCCTCGGTGTGGTCGAAGTACGGCGAATCGCGGTAGGCCTCGCGAGCGTTCTGGTCCAGTCCGATGTAGTGCCAGAAGTAGTACCCCTGGAATATCCCGTGATGTTCGACCATCCAGTGGTTGGCCGGGGAGACGAACGGCCTGACGATGGCCGCGCCGATGGCCGGGTGGTTGTACGGCGTGAGCGTGTCACCGATGTCGTGGACGAGGGCGCACATCACATACTCCAGGTCACGCCCATCGCGCTCAGCGCGGGTGGCGGTCTGCAACGAATGCTCGAGTCGATCGACGGGGAAGCCGCCGTGGTCCTGACGGAGATGACCGAGCTGCTCGATGATGTGATCGGGCACGAGACTCTGCGTGACTGCGAGTTGCGGAAGGATCGTGGCCCAGTCCTGCGCCGTTGACTCGGCGAAGCTGGTGAACGACGTACGGGCGGTGGCGATGGTCACGGTGAACTCGCTTCCTTCGTGTGACGGATGAGCGCGATCGTAGCGCCATCAATCGAAAGGGAGTGGCTCGGCGCCCTTGGCACTCTCGACTTCCGCGACAGTTACGGCATCAGCGCGAGTGCGCTTGGTCTCGTCGTGGCGATGGGCTTCTTCGCGTCGCTCCTGGCCGAGGTGCTGGTCGCTCCCTTGGCCGATCGTGGCTGCGCCCGCCGGTTGGTGTTCATTGGGATGCTGTTCAACGTGGCTGGCCTGTTCGCCATGTCCGTCGGCAAGTCCGTGATGCCGTGGGCCGGCTCCTGGCGGCGGACGTCACCGGCTTTGCCGCCGGCCCGGCAATTTCGGCCGTCCTCGTCGGGCCGTTCGGGATCCCCGCGCCGTTTCTCGTGATCGCCGTCGCCACGGTGGCGTGTCTACCTGTGATCGCCCGGGTTCACGTCGCCGAGTCGAGTGCGGCACCTCGGAGCCACCTCGCGTTCGATCTCCTGCGGGAGAGACCGTTCGTCGCCGCGATTGCCATGGGAGCGGCGGTGTTCCTCATGATCGGCACGTTCGACGCGCTCTGGGTGCTGGTGTTGAGCGATCTTGGCGCCGGCGACTGGCTCGCCAACCTCGGGATCACTTTCTTCGCGTTGCCGTTGATTCTCCTTGGGTCCGTCGGCGGGCGTATAGCGCAGCGTGTCGGACCATTTCGCCTGGGCAACGCCGGTCTCCTCGGCGGCGTACACGTGGTGCGCAGTGGCCATGGTCGTCCTCGTCGGAGTGTTCCTAGCGTGTGC
>JBKJJS010000394.1:0-7266 GCA_046597895.1 Ilumatobacteraceae bacterium | reverse complement strand
CGCCGGCGACAACCGACCGCCGAGGAAGGTGAAGACCGAGCAGATGTTGATGATCTTCCCGCTGCGCTGGGGCACCATCCGCTGCGCGACCTCGTAGCTCATCTCGAAGGCGGCCGTCAGGTTCACCTGCACCGTCGCATCCCACTGTGGCCGGCCGAAGTCCAGCACCTGCGCGAGAGGGCAGACGCCGGCGCTGTTGATCAGGATGTCGACGGAGCCGAACCGCTCCACGCACGTGTCCACGATCCGCTTCGGGGTGCCTGCCTCGGTGATGTCGGCCAGCATGAACTCGTAGCGGACACCCTCGGCCTCGACCATCTGGCGCGTCGTGCCGGTGTCATCGGCGTCGGCGTCGTCGTCGTCGATGATGCTGGGAACCAGCACGTTGGCGCCGCCCTTGGCGAGGGCAAGCGTGAATGCCTGCCCGAGCCCGGAGTTGCCACCAGTCACGATGGCGTTCTTGCCACCGAGACCGAAGTGGTCCATCGTGAAGCCTCCGATCGTCATTCGTGCTCTCTCTCTGAGGGTTGCGTTTCTGCCGGCCAAGTTCGTGCCGGCGCGTCCGCATGCTACTGCGGCGCCCTCCTTCGACGGAACACTCGTACCGGGATACGAACCCCGATGATTCGCCCATGGCGAGCGGCGTCTGGAAACGAACAACCCCAGGTCTGTGACCTGGGGTTGTTCGTGGAGCTCCTTGCAGGTATTCAACCAAACGGATGTTCTCACACGTTTGTCAAACCTCCTTGCCTTGCCGAAAATCGTTTTAGTAGTGGTCTTGTCACCCGCGAGTCCCAGCGTGGTCGTCTGTTTGGTCCTCTACCAAAGCCAGGGGGATTCAGAATGTCGCAAGGGCGTCGCGTGTACACATTTGGATCGGCCGGACCGCTTCGACCCTGAAGGGTTGACCGCCCTGATCGGAGGCCAGCACTGCCATGTATTCGAGCGTGACCTCGGCATAAAACCGGTCAGCATTCGCTGGTGTTGATCCACGAGCTCAGCGGAAGTGGATGTCGTTGAGCGCGAGTTCGAGGACGACAAGATCATCCGGAACACCGACTACTACGACCTGTCGTCGTTTCTTCAACAGGTATCGGACGAGGCGTAGCGGTCAAGCGTCGGCGGAAGACTGCCTGCCCTGCGATCCGGTGGCACGACGATCCACATGTGGCCTTGCAGAGACCCGTCGAGCGGGGGTGCGAGCGGGTACCGTCGAGGTCGTGTTACATCGGCGACCCCTTGGCAGGTGCGGATTCGACGTGAGTGAGCTGTCGCTCGGCGGCGCCGGGCTTGGTGGTCTCTACGGCCCGGTGGCGGACGGTGCCGGTGTCGCCACCATGCTGCGAGCCGTCGAGCTCGGCATCAACTACGTGGAGACGGCACCGTTCTACGGCGGCTTCGAGCGAGCGGCGGGAGAGGCGCTCGTCCGGCTCGGTCAGCGGGCGCCCGATGTGCACGTCTGCACGAAGGTCGGTCTGCACCCGGCGCGCAGCGGCGATTACTCGGCTGCTGCGACCCGCTGGTCGATCGAACGAAGTCTCGCCGCCCTGGGGCTGGACTCGATCGACCTGGTCCAGGTGCATGCCCTCGACGCCATCGACCTCGACGTGGTCCTCGGTCCGGACGGCGCGGTCGCCGAGCTCGAGCGTCTGCGCGATGAGGGCATCGTGCGCGCCATCGGGTTCGGCATCCGGGGCGCCCCGTACCACCGGGCCGCGATCTCGTCCGGTCGGTTCGACGTGATCCTCGTGCACGACGACTTCTCGTTGCTGCGGCGGGCCGACCGGCCACTGATCGAGGACGCAGCGAGCGCCGGGCTCGGCGTGCTGGTCGGACGAGTGTTGATGACCGGCCTCTTGGCCGGCGCCGATCCCTTGGCGGACCCTCGCATGGCCGCCCATCCAGATGCGATCGAGGCCCACGACTGGTGGCAGTGGGCCCAGTGGGCAGAGGTCCCACTGCAAGCCGTGTCGCTCCAGCTCGCCCTTCGCCAGCCGGGGGTGTCGAGTGTGGTGGTCGGGGCGAGCTCCCCCCGGGAGATCGAGGAGAACGTGGCCGCCGCGCTGCACCCTCTGCCCGACGAGGTGTGGGCGGAGGTCGAAGACCGCATGGCGCAAGCCGAGGCCGCGGGCTGACGGCGACGTCACCGTCAAAGATCTCACACCCGACCGTCGCGGTTGCCTACGCTGTCTTCGTCCAGGCACATCGCCAGGGCGATCACGTCTGCGAGCTGCATCGCCCGCCCCGCGGCAAGGGCGATGTGGCGAGCGGAAGGGTCAAGACCGGTTCCGGCACCGTCGAGAATGGCCTCGAGCTCAGCCCGCCAGCTCGGCGGCGCTGGGGCACGGATCGCTTCCCGCAGGGCGGCGGCCGCTCCGGTGACCACTGCCGCCGCTTCGGCGCGGTTCTGCCTGACGAGGAGGGCCGCAGCACCCTCGAGCGTGAACGCCATGCCGCGCCGGTCTCCGAGGTCGCGCTGGATCGTGAGGCTCTGTCGGAGAAGGACGGCGGCAGTGTCGAGATCGCCGCGCTCACGGGCGATGGTGGCGAGGACGCTGGTCACGTTCGCCACGTTCTGCCGGTCGTCCAGGTACTGCCAGGTCGACAGCGCATCCTCGAGGTGCGCCCGCGCGTCTCGGGCCCGACCGGCCGCGCGTGCGGTCATGCCGAGCGCGGTCTTCACCCACGCCCAACCGACTCGGTCGCCAAGATCTCCGAAGAGGGTGAGGCTGCGCCGGAGTTGCTGCTCAGCGGTTGCGACATCGCCCTTGTCCCGGGCGATGAGGCCAAGGTTGCCCAGGGCCGCCGCCATGCCTTCGGTCTGCGCTCCCTGCTCGAGCAGCGGCAGGCTCTCGTGAAGCAGCGCCGTAGCCTCCTCGTAGTCACCCTCGTACCGAGCGAGGAAGGCGAGGTCGACCAGTGCCCATCCGGTCCCGCCCGGGTCATCCAGCGACCGGTAGATCCGGAGGGACTGCTCCAGGACCTCACGCGCCTCCGCGTAGTCGCCCTGCTCGCGCGCCAGCCACCCGGCGACGTGCAGGGCCTTTGCCGAGGTGCGGTCCTCGTGGTCGCCGGTAGCCGCCAGCGCCTCGCGCAACCACTGCCGGCCCTCGGTGACCAGGCCGCGACCGCGCCAGAACCTGCGGAGCGCCGCTGCCATCCGCAGCGCATCGACGGCGCGCCCGCCATCGATCAGCCAGCGCAGCGCGGTCCTGAGGTTCCCGAGCGCGTCCTCCAGCTCGGAGAGCCAGACGGCCTCGTCGGCACCGCTCATCTGCTGCTCCGCCCGCTCGGTGAGAGCGACATAGCAGTCGGCGTGGCGAGCCCGGCGAACCTCGGTGTGGCCGTTGTTGGCGAGCGCGTCGGCACCGAACCTTCGCAGCGTGTGGAGAAGCCGATAGGACGAGGTCGTGCCCTGGTCGCGCGACACCACCAGGGACTTGCGCACCAGCGCCCCCAGCGTGTCGAGCGCCGTGGCGTGTTCGGCGGGGCCATCGACGCACACCTCTAGGACAGCGTCGAGGCTGAACTCACCTGCGAACACCGAGAGGCGCTCGAAGAGCCGACGCTCCCAGTCGTTCAGGAGATCGACGCTCCAGGCAACCGTCGCGCCGAGTGTTCGGTGCCGAGCCGGGCGCCGCGTCCGGTCGGCGAGGAACAGCTCCTCGTCGAGTCTGTCGGCGATCTGCTCGGGAGCGAGGTGAGCCGCGCTCGCCGCGGCGAGCTCGATGGCCAGAGGCAGCCCGTCGAGGTACGTGCAGATGCGCTGCACCGCCCGCTCGTTGTCAGGTCGCAATCGGAAGGAGGGTCGGACGGCAGTTGCCCGCTCGGCGAACAGCAACGACGCCGGCGGAGCTGCCTCGTCGGAGGCGTGAGACGCGCGTACGCGCAGCGGTGGCACCGTCCACGCCATCTCGCCCGGCACGCCGAGGGGCTCGCGGCTCGTGGCGAGCACCCGCAGGCGAGGGCAGCGGATGAGGAGCCGCTCCACGACCTCGCCGGCGGCGCGGGCAACGTGCTCGCAGCCGTCGACGACCAGCAGCACCTCTTCGGTGCCGAGCCAGGCGGCGAGCCGCTCGACCGGGTCGCCGGGACCGTCGGCTGCGGGACCGGCGACGGCAAATGCGACGAGTGGGCCGACCGCTGCTTCCGAACGCGCTGCGCCGAGGTCGACGAAGGCCACCTCTCCCCGATCCCGGCCGGTGACATCGCTGGCTGCGGCGATGGCGAGTCGAGTCTTGCCGATGCCACCGGGTCCGGTCAGGATGACGAGGCGGCGATCCTCGAGCGAGTCCACGACGTCGGCGATGTCGGCGACGCGACCGATGAGCGGCCCGACCGGTGCCGGAAGGGGGGCCGCGGTGCGCCGCTCCTCGCTCCTCACAGGGGCCGTGAGGTCGGCGCGCTGGCTTAGGATCGCGAGTTCGAGCTGCTGCAGCTCGGGACTCGGATCGACCCCGAGCTCGTCGCGAAGCGTCGTGCGTAGCTCGCCGTAGGCGCGCAGCGCGTCTGCCTGGCGGCCGCTCCGATAGAGCGCGAGCATCAGCTGCCCGCGGAGCGTCTCTCGCAACGGATGATCGCGGACCAGCGACCCGATGTCGGTGATGACCTCGTCGTGCCGACTGAGTGCCAGCTTGGCTGCGAAAGCCATCTCGACGGCCTGCAACCGCAACTCGTCGAGACGGGCGACGGTCGCGATGGCGAACGGCTCATCTCGGGCATCGGCGAACGCTGCTCCCCGCCACAGTGCGAGTGCTCTCTCGAGATGCCGAAGCGCATCTGCGGGTTCGAGTCGACGGGCTTCCGCGCAGAGGAGCTCGAAGGTGGTCACATCCAGCTTGACCGGCCCAAGCGCCAGCTCGTAGGCGCCGCGGTGGCCGTGGAGATCGGCGCCTGACTGCCGCAGCACCGCCCGCAGGTGAGCCGCATGGCTCTTCAACGTCGCCCGCGCCCCCGGCGGAGGCGACGGCCCCCAGAGTGCCTCGACGAGCGCCTCGGACGGCACCCGCCCGTCGTTGGCGAGCAGGCAGAGCAGGAGGGTTCGCGCCCGACCTCCCGACACGGCGAGCACGGTCGTGCCACAACGGAGCTCCACGGGACCGAGAACGTTGAGCGTCCAACCATCCAGCATGGATCAACAGTATCGGCGGCGACATCCACCGTTCCTAAACCACGCCGCAACCGCTCGCGCGCACGATGTGAACTCTACCCGTCAACCGAGGAGCGAAGCCCATGGCCACGTACATCGACCCGATCCAGGCAGCGTCAGATCACTACCGGGTCCTCGAGGACGGAGAGCGGGCGCGGATCATCGAGATGCGCCTGCCGCCCGGGGCTCGGGACAACGAGCACTCCCACCCGGACGAGTTCGTGTACTTCCTCCAAGGCAGCAGGGCTCGGATCCACGTCGACGGTGACGCCGTCGAACTCGACATCCCCGACGGCATGACGATGCAGCATGAGGCCTGGACCCACTCCGTCGAGAACATCGGGGACACCGAGATCGTTGCGGTCATCTTCGAGCTGAAGGGCTGAGTCCTCTATGCCGTGATCCGGGACGTTGGCTCGCAGGGACGGCCGCAACGCACGGGAGCGTAGGGGCGCCACACTGACGCTCCGCGCCCACACTGGCGGGATGGATGAGATCAACCCGTCAGCTCGAGCGCGTCGGCGGACCTTCACCGCGGGCGAGAAGGTTGCGTACTTGGACGCGTACGACGCGTTGCCCAAGGGCAGCCCGGAGCGCGGCGCGTTCTTGCGTCGCTGCCAACAGCAGGACGGCACCCGCCTGATGAGCTACGCGCCAGCACAACATGCATGCCCAGTACATGGAGTTCTTCGACGTCATGCCGATGATCGCCGACTTCGGTCTCTACGACCAGCGCGGGCCGAGTGAGTGTGCCGCCGCCGCCTACCATGACGCCATGAGCAACGTGTTCCCCCAGCAGGGCCGAGCCTCCGCCGAGCTCCAGCAGTTGTTGGCCGAATGGCAGACCGGCGACATCGACTGGAAGGGGGGTCGGGCGTTCAGCCTCGTGTACAACGCCGACGACCCGGTGCTCGAAGACCTGCAACACCGCGTCGCCGATCGGTTCCTCCACGAGAATGCGTTGAACCCGTTCGCATATCCGAGCCTGCTCCGGATGGAGCAGGAAGTCGTCGCAGTGGCGGCCGAGTTGTTCGGCACCGAGCCGCAGGCGGGAACGATGACCTCGGGTGGCACCGAGAGCATCTTCCTCGCCGTCTACACGGCTCGCGAGCATGCCCGCGAGCGCGGAATCAGCCGACCCCGACTCGTGCTTGCGAGTACCGCCCACCCGGCGTTCACCAAGGCTGCGCACTACCTCGATGTCGAGGAGGTCAGGGTTCCCGTCGGTGCCGATCTGCGCGCCGACGTCGATGCGATGGCAGCTGAGGTCGGTAAGAACACGGCCCTGCTGGTCGGGTCGTCGCCGTGCTACCCGTACGGCGTGATCGATCCGATTACCGAGCTGGCTCAGGTGGCTCTCGCCAACGACACGCTGTGCCATGTTGACGCGTGTCTCGGTGGCTGGCTGCTGCCGTTCTGGGAGGAGATCGGCGAGCCGGTGTCGCCGTGGAACTTCTCGGTTCCGGGGGTGACCTCGATCTCTGCCGACATCCACAAGTACGGGTACTGCTTCAAGGGCGCCTCCACGATCATGTATCGCGATCCGGCGATGAAGCGCCGCCAGCACTTCATCTTCGACGGGTGGCCCGGTGGCATCTACGGCTCGGCCACCACGGCGGGTACCCGTCCCGGCGCGCCGATCGCTGCGGCGTGGGCAACGATTCAGCACCTCGGCCGCGACGGCTACCTCGCCAAGGCGCGCACGGTCCGTGACGCCACCCGTGCGTTCCTCGCTGGTATCAGCTCGATCGATGAGTTGGCTGTGACGGGACGGCCCGACATGTCGCTGTTCGAGTTCTCATCGAAAGCGGGTTCCGAAGCCACCGGGGCGATCGGCGATCTGATGGAAGATCGGGGATGTCGCCTCCACCGCCAGCAGGGCGATCTCCACCTGATGGTCTCACCCGGCCACCTTCCGGTCACCCGTGCATTCACCGACGACCTCCGCGACGCCGTGGCAAACAGAGGCGCCAGCCGCGGCGTCGCGGCAACCTACGGCGGCGTGGCCGACGCTGATCCGAGTGGGCTGAGGGGCCCTGGCAGCCGAGGAGGACTGAAGTGACGGGTGGGGAGCAGGTTGCAGCAATGCTGGCGGCCGAGGGCGTCGACACCGTCTT
>JBKJJS010000322.1:0-6371 GCA_046597895.1 Ilumatobacteraceae bacterium | reverse complement strand
GGTGGCCGACAGGCCACCGGTGGTGACCGGACCGGCGGGATGGGTGGCGGTGGCCGGCTGAGGCCGGCGTTCTCACCCGGGGGCGGTTCCGCGGGACCGGCGGGGCGCTTCGCCGCCTCCAGCTCGTGCTCGCGACGCTGTCGACGCCGGCGAGGTGCTCGACCTGACGATCCGCTCGGTCGGCGTGGAACGCCCAGGTGATGTCGCTCGTCCTCGTGTACGAGAAACGGGGGTCCGACCGTCGTCGTCGACGTCGTCCGGGTGGCAGGCCTCACGATCACCGACTTCGACGTGGTGCGCGCTGGGTAGGCAACTTCGTTGCTCGAGGCGGGGCCTCGCTCGCATCCGCGGTGTCGGTGGGTGGTTGGTGCTCGGTGGAGTCAGAGGGCTGTCACGAGGGGTACTGCTTGAACGCGAGCCCTTGCCGAGTCCCTGGAGGAAGGGCTCCCGACTAGGGACACCTTGAGCTACGGGTGATGACTCGATTTCGGAACAGCCCTCCGCTCATACAATCGATCGCCTTGGAGAAGGTATGGGTCGCTCGGCTCCACATCAGCTGGCGTACGGCGACGAAACTGAGGGCGATTCATGCCTTCGAGCCCGACGACGTACGTCAGGCCATCGAATGCGTCGTCGGCATTCGCGGGAAGTGGGTTGTCGACGACGCCCGCGGACGGCGCTTGATGGTCAAGAGTCTCGTCGCCGGTCGACCAGCGCTCATTATTCTCTACCGGGCATCGTGGGCACATGACGAATGGAACCTCGGCAGCGCATACGAAATCACGTAGATGCCATACCAAGCCGACCTCGCCAAGCCCGTCGCTGTCGTGCATGATGAGAGGCATGGCCGACGATCCCGAAAGCTTCTTCGAGAACGACGAGAACCTCGACAACTTGCTTGCAAGCTATGACGCGAGCAGCGAGGACGTCGTCACGGAGGCCCCCATGGTGAGCGCGCAGGTTGTCGAAGGGGTCAACATGGTCGTCTTCGGCACGCCGACCTTCTCCGCCAGCGGCACCCACGACCGGAGCCCCGAGCTCATCCAAGGGTGAACATCAGCATCGTGCTCGCCGACGTCGTTCGACCTAATGGTCCCGGCGCGGTCACGCTCAACCTGCTCAACGGGGGGTGGAACGTCACCGTCGCCCAACCCGTACCGGAGCCCGACGCTGCCGAGGGCGCAGGGTATGCACTGCCGCCGCAGGCTGTAGCGATCTTCCTCGAGGGCAGCTGGGATCAGCTCAACCGCCCGATGCCAATGACAATCGAGTTGGTCGACGACGAGGGAAACCCCGCGTTCCTGGCCGTCGGTCCCGGTCAGGTGCGACCGGCGCACATCGTGCAGGAGATGACGATCCCGTCTGTGGCGGGGGCGCCGAACGGAACACCGGGCACGGCGACGTTCATGATGGAACTGGGCCCGGGCGCCTTGCGGATTTCTGCACCTCGTCGCCGATACATGTGGCGCGTCAGCATCGCGGACGCCGTCGCAGAAGCAGGGTTCTGGGTACATGCTCCCCAGCCGCCAGCTCCTGTCGTCGGACGCCCTGGGAGCTGACGCGACGATGCGCCCCGCCCATTCCCTTCGCGGCGTCGTCATCGAACTCCACCGTCGTTCGCACGAGGAGCGTTTGGCGGGCACGCCGAGCATCATGCTGTCGTGTTGGTGACGCCATGATGTGGTCATGCGCACCACTGTCACCCTGGATGGGGATACCGAGGCGCTGCTGCGACGGCGGATGCGCGAGCGGGGGTGTCGTTCAAGCAGGCGCTGAACCTCGACCGCGCCGTGCAGGTGGCGGCCGACCTCGAGGACGACGAGGTCGTGCGAAAGCTCCGCGTCGGAGAGTGAACCTGGTCGGCGTCGAGGGCTTCTGTGCGGAGTTGTGGGTCTGGAGGACAGGGTATGGAGGACCGAGAACCCCGCACAGATCCGGGTGGCTACCTCGGCACGATCTCGGTTGCTCCCTCGACGAGGGTCGTCGCCCATTCCACTGCCTTCATCGCATCGGTGCGAACCACGTCGAGCGTCAGATATTGCGACTTGTTCTTCAGCTGAGGAGCCGGCCCAGCGTTGTTGCCAAAGACTTCGTGGCCGGGCCCGCGGCCCGTAGCTCGCCAACGGCGTCCGTGCGGGTATCCGACTTTGCCGTCGTCCCCGTCAACGCCAGGCAGATGGCATCTTTCGCATTGATCCCGCTGGTCACGGCACTCGACGTTGCTGCGTTGTACAAATTGCCGTCGAGACTGAGGTCGGCGGCATCGCGAAATTCCCGAGCCTTGCGGAGGTGCGCCCGAGCGTCGGTGAGCGCGCTCATCGACTGCGGTGAACTCTCGCGGAGCGGCGGGGAAGCGGCCTTGGCGTGAGCGCGACTCCGTCGGCCTGGAGATCGATCGCCAGCCGTTCTTCGCCGGCCAGCAAGTCGGCGAACTCGCCCGGCCGGTACTCGACGATCTCGCAGCGGTTGCCCGTCCAGGCAAGGACGGCGGCCGAAAAGAGGTCGACCTGGTTGTCCCAGACGGCGGCGGAGTCGGGGGCGGTGGCGACGGTGTCGGGGGCGGTGTCGGGGGCGTCGGCGGGGTCGGGTCGGACGACCAGCACGTCGATGTCACTGGCATCGTCACCGTCGCCTCGAGCGGCGGAGCCGAAGAGCCACGCACCCCACGCGGGGATCGTCCAACTGCCGATATCTCCTCGCATGGCGTCGATCAGCCGGGCTCTGAGGGTGACGAGTTCGTCGATGCTTGGGGCGGCCAGATGTTGACGGTTCAATCGGTACAGGTTGGCCGGGGGATGCGCTTCGACGAGGACGAGTCCTGCTCGAACCAGCGCCCGCAACGCCAAGTTGGTTCCCTTCTGGCTGAGGCGGCCGTCGGTGAGGTCGGCGACGCGACGTCCCGTGAGCGGCTGTTCGGTTCGGGCGAGCACGGTCAGGACTTCTCCCTGGCCGACGTTCCGTCGTGAGTCACCCCTGAGGGGTCGGCTTATGTGCGATACGCGTCGCGGCGGTGGTCGATATCCAGGATTCTCACGGTCCGAGTTCCCTCATCGATCTCGTAGCGAACGCGGTACTCGCCCCGACGCGCACGCCACTGTCCGAGGAACGGCGCTCGCAGCGGCGCTCCAACCCGATGGGGCGCCTCGGACAGAGCACCGGAGATGAACTCCCAGGCTGCGAACGCTGCGGTCTCCGGCAGCTGATCGGTCAGGGCCCGCCGAACTCCCGGGGCTAGGACGAGGAGGTACGGACCCTCATTGCCCTTCGCGGCCACGGCGTCGCTGCTCCATCAGCTCGCGCATCTGCTGACCGGAAGTTCCAGCGCCGGCGACGAGATCAACCTGCGCCTGACGGACGCGTTCCATGGCCGCCGGATCAGCCAGCAACTCGAGCGTCGCCTCCATGGAATCGAGATCTTCGGCGGAGATCAGCACGACGTAGGAACGACCGTTCTTGGTGATCTGCACACGCTGGTGCGTACGGTCGACATCGTCAGCGATCTCCGACAACCGAGCCTTCGCATCGGAAAGCGGGATGGTCTCCATGGACTAGAATCGTAGTCTGTTTTCGGCGTGCGCTCGATCGAGCGGTCGGCGGGATCGCCAGGAAACGAATCGGGAAGTTCCACCGCGGCTGCGGCGATGGCCGGGGTCGGGTGCGAAGAAGTGGGGGTTGTGACAAACGGCCCGGGTGGGTACAACGAGGTTTTCATCAGAGGAGCGTCATGTCCGGGTCTCGCTTCATCGGTCGTTGGGTCCTGTCGGCGGGGGCGGTTGCGCTCGCCGTCGGGTTGGTCGGGGCGGCTCCGGTGGCGGCGGCGCAGGCGCCGGTCGGGCTCGGACGGGCCACGAGTTTCGCCGTGCTGGCGGGGTCGGGGATCACCAACACCGGCCCGACGACGATCACCGGCGACGTCGGTTCGTTCCCGACTCCGTCGCAGACAGGGTTCCAATCGGTGACGCTGAACGGCGCGAACCACGGCGGGAACGCGGTGACCGCCGGGGCCAAGGACGACCTCGTCACCGCCTACAACGACGCCGCCGGCCGGTTGCCCCGGACGAACGTGGCCACCGAGTTGGGCGGGTCGCGGCTGCTCGAGGGCGTGTATGCCTCGCCGACGCTCGGGCTCACCGGGACGCTGACCCTCGACGCCGAGGGACGCACCGACGCCGTGTTCATCTTCCAGGCCGAGTCGACGCTGATCACGGCGACCGACAGTCGGGTCGTGCTCGTCAATGGGGCCGATCCGTGCAACATCTACTGGCAGGTCGGGAGTTCGGCGACCTTCGGCACCGGCACCCAGTTCGCCGGTGACACCCTGGCCCTCACCTCCATCTCGGCGGGTACGGGGGCGACGTTCCGGGGTCGCCTGTTGGCCCGCAACGGTGCGGTCACCCTCGACACCAACACCGTCGACCGGGGTGGATGCGTGACTGCGGCCGGCGGCGGGGGCGGAACGACGGCGACGACGACGGTGACGGCGGGGCCGAGTGGCGCGGCGAGCGGAAACCCGGCAAGCGGCACGACCACCGGAGGCACGACGGGCAGCGGCGGTTCGGTGGCGCCGCCGGGGAATCCGACCGGGGGCGCAGTGGGCCCGCCGATCGCCCGGCCGCCGACGTTGCCGAGGACGGGTCCGGTGGGCGACGGGTTGGTCGAGGCGGGACTCGGGCTGGTGGCCTTCGGCGCGCTGGCGATGGTGGCGGGTCGGCCCCGCCGGCGCCGCTTCCTCCACTCCCGCTAGAACCCTCGGCATGACCTTCACCCCGCCCACCACCGAGGAACGGGCGGAGTGGCTGCGCCGACTCGACGAGGCCGGCGCCCACGATGCCATCGCCTCGGGGCTGGCGTGTCTGAGCGACGTGGACGAGGTCGGGTCGGCCGACCCGGGGGCACGTGCAGGGACGGCCGCGTCCGGGTGGTTGCGGGTGGCGGCGTGGAATGCGGAGCGGGGGCGGTTCCTCGAGGGGTCGATCGAGCTGTTGGCGCGGGTCGATGCCGACGTGGTGTTGCTCTCCGAACTCGATTCGGGGATGGCCCGCAGCGGCAACGCCGACGTGCCCCGCCGGCTGGCCGAGACGCTGGGCTACGGCGGGGCCTTCGGGGTCGAGTTCATCGAACTCGGGCTCGGGGACGCCGCCGAGGAGGCGCGGATGCTGTCCGAGTCGGGCGGGTCGAGTGGGGGTGGCGCGGTGAACGAGCGGGGGCTCCATGGCAACGCGGTGCTGGCCCGGGGCGGGGTGCGGGAGGCGGTGGTGTTGCGCCTCGACGCCGGGGGCGACTGGTTCGGCGCCGACCGGGGGCAGCCACGGATCGGTGGACGGATGGCGGTGGCCGGTCGGGTGGCGCTGGCGGGAGGAGGCGAGGCGGGCGGCGGCGGAGGCGGGGCGGGTGTCGACGTGACGGTGGTGAGTGTGCACCTCGAGAGCTCGTCGACGGCGGCGGGGCGGGCGGCGCAGATGGAGGTGCTGCTCGGGCTGGTGGACGAGCGGTTCGGCAAGGGTCCGGCGGTGATCGGGGGCGACTTCAACACCTTCGGCGCGCCGATCGTCGAGCTTCTGGATCGCGACGCGGGCCGGCGGATGCGGGCCGAGTCGCCGACGCGGTTCTCGTGGCCGGTGCCTCACGAGCCGCTGTTCGGCGACGTCGCTGCGGTGCACGGCTTCGAGTGGGTGGACGCCAACGTGACCGCACCGACGACCCGCCACGGGGCCGGCGGACTCCCCGACCACATCCCGTTGAAGCTCGACTGGTTGTTGGTGCGGGGGCTGGAGGCTCGACGAGCGACCGTGGTGCCGGCGCTGGCGGCCGATGGCTCGGCGTTGTCGGATCACGACCTGGTGGCCGTGAGCGTCCGCCTTCGCTAAGAGCCGACGGCCTTGCCGACGTCGAGGCGAGCGAGTTCGGCAGCAGCCTGGCCGGCGGCCCAGCCTCGGGAGTCGGTGACCCGGATGGAGTTCGAGCGGAGCCGGGGGAAGGCCTCGTCGCGGGCGGCCTCGACCTGCACGTCGCGGGAGGCGAGCACGGGCAGGAGGGCGTCGCCGAGTTCGGCTCGGGCGGCCTCGACGGTGGCGGCGGTCGCCGCCGCCAGGCGCTCGCCGATGTGGATGGCGAACGACAACACGAACGACTCGCGGAAGCTGCGGGGGTTGGCCACGGTGCGACTGGCAGCGATCATGGCCGTGCTGCATTGGGTCACCAGCGACGTGTAGAGGATGTCGGTGACGGCAAGGTCGGTGTCGAACCCGAAGACGGTGGAAAAGCCCAACTCCTTGGCCCACACCGTCTTCGGGTTCGACACCGACCTTGCCGTCACCGACATCCTCTACACGTCGCTGGTGACCCAATGCAGCGATCATGGCCGTGCTGCA
>JBKJJS010000278.1:0-4294 GCA_046597895.1 Ilumatobacteraceae bacterium | reverse complement strand
CTGCGACGGAGCCGAATGGATCCGTGCTGTCGTCACCGAACGGGCCCCCGACGCGGTGATCTGCATCGACACGTTCCACGTGATCTCCTGGGCCACCGACGCGCTCGATCAGGTACGCCGCGACGAATGGAACCGGCTTCGTGCCACCGGCGGGGCCAACGCAGCCAAGACGGTCAAGGGCCTGCGCTGGGTGCTGCTACGCAACTGGGAGAACCTCGGCACGAAACAGAAGAACGTGATCCGTGAACTCGCCCGCGCCAACGGGCGCATGTTCCGAGGATGGCAACTGAAAGAAGAACTTCGAGAGCTGTTCAAACTGCCCCTCGCGCAAGCCCGGCGAGCGCTGGACGACTGGCTGCACTACGCCTCACGCTCACAACTCCCCGCCTTCGTGAAACTCGCCCGCAGCATCCGCCACTACCGGGCATCGATCGAGAACACCATCGAATGGCGACTCACCAACGGCCTCGCCGAACCCGTCAACGCCGGCATCGGCCGACTCCGTGCCAACGCACGCGGGTTCCACGACCCCAAAGCCTTCATCACCATGATCCTCCTCGACCGAGGAGGCCACACCCCAACCTCCCCTGGGCCACCCCATGACCCACGAAAGCGACAGTTGTCCCCGAATTTCGGTGGCGGAGGGACCGGACACCTGTGTTCCACACTGTGGACCGGTTCCTCCTGATGGAATAGACTCGGCAGCATGGGGTTTCCGTCTGACCTAGAGATCGCCAGTGCCGCGTCGCTGAAGCCGATGCCTGAGATTGCCGACCAGATGGGTCTCGGCGCTCACCTCCTCGAGCCGTACGGCGACAGCGTGGCCAAGATCAAGCTTGCCGCCATCGACGATCTCGCGGATCGGCCCAAGGCCAAGTACGTCGTTGTCACGGCGATCACGCCCACCCCCCTCGGTGAGGGTAAGACCACGACGACGGTCGGCCTCGGCCAGGCCATGAGCCTGATCGGCAAGCGGGCCACTATCAGCTTGCGCCAGCCGTCCATGGGCCCGACCTTCGGCATCAAGGGCGGAGCGGCAGGCGGCGGGTACAGCCAGGTCATCCCCATGGACCTGCTCAATTTGCATCTCACCGGTGATTTCCACGCCGTGACGGCCGCCCACAACCTGCTGGCCGCCATGGTCGACAACCACCTGCACCAGGGCAACGAACTCGGCCTCGACCTCCACAACATCACGTGGCGCCGGGTGCTCGACGTGAACGACCGGGCGCTGCGCAACATCGTGATCGGGATGGGCACCAAGGAAGACGGCGTGGTCCGCCAGAGCGGCTTCGACATCACCGCGGCGTCCGAAGTGATGGCGGTCCTCGCCCTGGCCACATCGCTCGTCGACATGCGGGCGCGCCTCGGGCGCATCGTGGTGGGCTACACGAAGGCCGGTGAACCGGTCACGGCCGAGCAGTTGCACGGCGCCGGCTCCATGGCCGTGATGATGCGCGACGCCCTGAAGCCGAACCTCCTGCAGACGCTCGAGAACACGCCGGTGATCGTGCACGCCGGGCCGTTCGGCAACATCGCCCACGGCAACTCGTCCATCGTCGGCGACCTCATCGGCATCCGCACTGGCGAGTACCTCATCACCGAGGCTGGCTTCGGGGCCGACATGGGCGCCGAACGCTTCTTCAACATCAAGTGCCGCAATTCCGGGCTCATCCCCGATGCCGCCGTGCTGGTGGCAACGGTGCGCGCCCTCAAGGCCCACTCCGGCAAGTACAAGATCGTGGCCGGCAAGCCGCTCCCCGCTGATCTGCTGGTCGAGAACCCCGACGACGTGCGGGCGGGCGCCGCCAACCTCGTGAAGCAGATCGAGAACGTCAAGATCCACGGCGTGTCGCCGGTGGTGGCCATCAACGCCTTCCCGACTGACCACGCCAGCGAGCATCAGGCCATCCGCGAGATCGCCGAGTCCATGGGCGCGCGGGTCGCCGTGTGCACCCACTTCGCCGACGGCGGTCGCGGCGCCACCGAGTTGGCGGAAGCCATCGTGGAGGCGTGTGACGAGCCATCGACGTTCCAGTTCCTCTACCCGGACGAGTTCACGCTGAAGCAGAAGATCGAGCGGGTGGCCACCGCGATCTACGGCGCGGCCAGGGTCGAGTACTCGAGCGCCGCCAACAAGCAACTCGACACGTACGAGCGCAACGGCTTCGGTCACCTACCGGTGTGCATCGCCAAGACGCACCTCTCCATCTCGGCCGACGCTTCGCTGAAGGGTGCCCCCACCGGGCACACGCTGAACGTGCGGGAGGTGCGGGCATCGGTCGGCGCCGGCTTCGTGTATCCGATCTGCGGCGACATGCGCACCATGCCCGGGTTGGGTACGCAGCCCGCCGCGGCAATCATCGACCTGTTGGAGAACGGCGAGATCGTCGGGTTGTCGTGAGTTCCGTCGAGCGCACTCCTGGAGGGGCCGTGCTCATGGACGGCAACCGGCTGCGCGATGAGATCGTCGCCCAGTTGAGGGCCACCATCGATGCCGCCGGTTCCCCGCCCGTGTGCCTTGCCACCGTGCTCGTCGGCGACGACCGCCCGAGCCAGATCTACGTGCGCAACAAGCACAAGAAGGCGGCTGAGGCCGGCATGGTGTCACGCGGCGTTGAACTGCCGCCGACCGCATCGCAGGCCCAGGTCGAGGACGCGGTGGGCGCCCTGGCGGCTGACACGAGCGTGCACGGGATCCTGTGCCAGTTGCCACTCCCAGGCGGGCTCGATGCCGAGAGCGTGCTCGGGTTGGTTCCGGTGGAGAAGGACGTCGACGGGCTGACCGAGGCCTCGATGGGCCGGCTCGTGCGCGGTCAGCCCGGCCACGTCGGGTGTACCCCACTCGGCGTGATGCGCCTGCTGGCCCGCTACGGCGTGGCGACAGCCGGACAGCGGGCTGTCGTGGTCGGGCGGTCCACGCTGGTTGGTCTGCCGATGGTCCTGCTGCTGGGCCGCAAGGGCACCGACGCCACGGTCACGCTGGCCCACTCCCGAACCCCTGACCTTGTGGCCGTGTGCCAGGAGGCGGACATCATCGTGGCGGCCGCCGGCTCGGCCCGCATGATCACCGCCGCCCACGTGAAGCCGGGCGCCGCCGTCATCGACGTCGGTGTCTCGCGCACCGAAGCCGGCATCGTCGGAGACGTCGACTTCGACGCTGTCCAGGCCGCGGCCGGGGCCATCACGCCCATGCCGGGCGGCACCGGGCCCATGACCATCGCCTGCCTCCTCGAGAACACGCTTGCGGCTGCCAGAATGCTGGGAGCGTTCCCCCGCTAGTCGGGGCGCGCCACCGTCGATCGATCCGAGAGTCCGAGAGTCCGAGAGGTCCGATATGCCCCCCAAGCAGCGCACCGCTTCCTACCCCCGACTCACCACGCCCATGGTCCGCGACGGCGGCGGGTTACGTCCGGCCTCGTGGGACGAAGCACTCGAACGGGCGGCCGCCGGCTTCCAGCGGGTACTCGGCGCGCCGGGGGCCGACCCGACCCGCAGCGTCGGGGTGTTTTCGTGCTCCAAGGCGACCAACGAGGTGAACTTCCTCGTCCAGAAGTTCGCCCGTACGGTCCTCGGTACCAACAACATCGACTCCTGCAACCGCACTTGACACGCTCCCAGTGTCGTCGGTCTGGCGACAGTGTTCGGTGCCGGTGGTGGCACCTGCTCCTATGAGGAGGTGGAGGAGGCCGATGTCATCCTGCTGTGGGGATCCAACGCCCGCGAAGCCCACCCCATCTATTTCCACCATGTCCTGAAAGCGCTGGACAGGGGCGGACGCCTGTTCGCGGTCGACCCGCGCCGCACCTCGTCGGCCAAGTTCGCCGACGTCTGGTTGGGCCTGAATCTCGGGGCCGATGTCGCGTTGGCCAATACCGTTGCCAACCACATCATCGATCAGGGGTTGGTGAACCAGGCGTTCATCGAGCACTCGACGACGGGCTACGAGGCGTTCAAGGTGGCAGTTGCCGACTACACGCTCGAGCGGGGCGCCCAGCTCACCGGGCTGCCGGCATCGGTCATCGCCGAGATGGCCGAGGCCTACGCCACCGCCGGCTCGGCCCAGATCCTCTGGACTCTGGGCATCACCGAGCACCACAACGCGGTCGACAACGTCGTTGCCCTGTGCAACCTTGCCCTGCTGACGGGGCACGTCGGCCGGTGGGGAAGTGGTCTGGTTCCGCTGCGGGGCCAGAACAACGTGCAGGGCGGCGGCGACATGGGCGCGCTGCCGGATCGCCTGCCGGGCTTCCAGTACGTCGAGAACGACAGCCTCCGGAAGCGCTGCGAGATG
>JBKJJS010000210.1:0-4835 GCA_046597895.1 Ilumatobacteraceae bacterium | reverse complement strand
AGCTGGTCGCCTTCTGTGCTTGCCGTCTGTCCCTTACTCCGACAGACCGTTGACAAACTTGACGAACACCTGGGGTCCGCGGAGCCCTGGGAGCGCACGATCCAATTGCACCACTGTTCGCTTCGATCGTGGTTCCAGCCCTCGACCAAATGCTCGTAGCGTCGACGCAGATCAGCGGCACTCAGCGGAGCGCCTCCGGTGAAGGTGCACATCCCCTCGTCGGCGTACACCGCCAACATGCCCGCCGAGTCAGCGACGGTCAACGGTGCCAACACGAGTCGTTCGGTGAGGAACATCGGGATCGGCTGGAGCGCCACGACGAAACAGCCTGACAGTCGAACGCGATGCCGTCCATCCGATCGCCGCTGGTCACGGTGTCCATCTCGGAGCATCCCGTGATCCTCGGCGGACGACCTGCCGCGAACATCCCTCCAAACGCGGCATGATCTGGAAGTACCCACCGACAGAGGAGTCAGACATGGCTGGGAAGACACCGCAGAAGGCCTCCCCGAAGAAGCAGGGAAAGACGTTGAAGGAGAAGCGCGAGGTGAAGAAGGCGAAGAAGGCCGGGAGCTAGCCGAGCGTCGCAGGCCGACGTCAGGTCAGGCGGCGCATGGCGTCGGGCGATGAGTTGGCGGGCGCGACGACGATGGTCAGATCGGTGACAGCACATCCGTCGCGGCCGACGACCAGCGGATTGGCATCGAGTTCTTTGATCTCAGGGTGATCGGTCATCAATTGGCCGATGCGGACCAACGTGTTGGCGAGGTCGTCCAGGGCGATCCCGGCCGCGGTCAGGGCCGCGCCGGCTCGAGTGGCGTGAATCAGGCGGTCCGCGCCGGCTGCCGACAGCGGTGGCAACCGCCCGACGTGGTCGCCGATGGCCTCGGCGCTCGCGCCGCCGAGTCCGACGGTGAGCACCGGGCCCATCTGGTCATCGGTCGTGCAATGGGCCCGGATCTCGACCCCGGGGTGGACCATCTTCTGCACGAGCACGTGGTCGGCGTCGCGGCCCCGGTTCGTCCGCATCACACTCATCGCCTCGGCCACGGCCGCGGCATTCGCGAGGTCGAGGGCGATGCCCGCCTCAGCAGATCGTCCGATACCCCGCACCATGGCCTTCACCGCGACGGGATAGCCGAGGTGGTCGGCTGTCGCGATGACCGAACGGTCGTCGGCGGGCTCTACCTCGATGCCAGGGGCAATCGAGATGCCGTACGCCTCCAGGACACGCTGGGCGGCCTCCCACGGCAACGTGCGACGGCCCCGCAGCAGCGCATCCTCGATGATGGCAGTCACCGCCGTCGAGTCGACATCGACGGGTGGTGCCGGGATCTCCGCCGCTTCCGACTCCAGCCAACGTCGATACCGGTACATGTGTCCGAGGACCGCCGCCGCCTGTTCGGGAAAGGCGAAGGACGCCACGGGGGAGCCCGGGAGGATCGGGCCATCGTCGTGACCGAGCAGCACGGCCAGGACCGGCTTGGGGACGTCGGCGCTCGCCGTATCGCCGACGACTGTGTCGATGACTCCGGCCGGTGTGGATGCCGCAAGCACGGGCGGGGCGTGGATGACGAGCACGGCATCGATGGTGTCGTCGTCGAGAGCGGCGCGCAGCGCGGTGGCGTAGTCCGCATCCGCCGACCGCCATGAAAGCGGATGCGGCGCGGCGACGACCGTGAGGCCCTCGGCGACGAGTGCCGCGTCGGCCAACACCCCTGGGCTCCGTGAGTTCGTGAGCACGGCCACCCGCGGCCCGCGGGGCACCGGCTGCGTGGCGAGCACGCGTGCAGTATCGAGCAAGTCCCGCACCGTCGGCACCTGGATCAAGCCGGCCTGCTCGTACAGGGCGTCCGCACCGATGCTGGCCGCCGCCGGACCCGTCCGCACCGTGACGATCGGCCGCCGGCGCGACACCCGGCGGGCGAGTCGGGCGAACTTGCGCGGATTGCCAAACGTCTCGGTGTACATGGCGATGACCGTCGTGTTCTCGTCGTCCTCCCAGAATTGGAGCAGGTCGTTGCCGGACACGTCGCTCTTGTCGCCGAGCGACACGAACCATGACACCCCCATCGACAGTCGCGACGCCAACTGCAGCACCGACGCTCCGAGGGAACCGGACTGCAGCGAGATCGCCACTCCGCCGGCGGGCAGTTCGACCGGGGCTAGCGTGGGCTGCACGCCGGACACGCCGGGCCCTCGGCCCATGGCGACGCCCATGCTGGCCGGACCGATGATCCTCATGCCGTACCGGCGGGCCCGCTGCACGAGCGCCTCGATCTCGACGCTCGAGGTGTCGACCGCCGTGAGAATCACCGCCCCGCGAACTCGCCTGGCGAGACACTGGTCGACGACCTCGGCCAGGATGTTGGCGGGCACGGCGATGACCGCAAGCCACACGTCGTCCTCGATGTCGCTCACGCTCGGGTACGAGCGACAACCGTCGACGATCGCGTGAGCGGGGTTCACCGCATACAACGGGCCGTCAAAACCACGGCGGGCGTTGCGCCACACTTCCCAGCCCACCGATCCCGGGCGATCTGATGCCCCGATCACGGCGATCGATCGGGGCAGGAGCAACCGGGCGACGGCGCGGCTGTCGGCTCGGTGCTCACGCTCTTCGACCGACTCGACGAACGTGGCGTTCGAGCCGAGCGGGAATGCCAACTCCACGACCCCGCTCTCGAACCGCCGTTGCACTGGCCAGCCGGCACGGGCGAAGACGCCGAGCATCGCCCGGTTGTCGGCGAGCACCTCGGCGGTGAAGCGGGCAATGCCGTTGTGCTGGGCCACCGCGGCCAGGTGTTCGAGGAGGAGGGTGGCGATGCCTTGGCGCTGATGGGCGTCGTCGACCATGAAGGCCACCTCGGCGTCGTCACGTCCCCGCCAGCGCTCGTAGCTCGCCCACGCCGCGAACTCGCCGTGTACTTCCATGACCAAGGCCACGCGATCCCGGAAGTCGACCGTGGTGAACCTTCGCAGTTCCGCCTCTGTGAGGCTCGGTTTGGGCGAGAAAAAGCGTCGGTAACGGTTCTCGCTCGGCTGACGCTCGTGGAAAGCCAGCAGGAGCGGTGCGTCCCCAGGGGTGATCGGCCGTATGTAGGCGGTCTCGCCGCTGGCCAACACCACGCTCGTCGCCCACCGCTCGTTCGGCCCGACCATCGATGCAGCATGCCACGGTGTCGGTCCACTAGGTCGACAACTCGGGGCGCACTTCCTGCCAGCGTGGTCGGGTGGCCATACTTCCTTGATGCCTTGCCGATCGCCTGCCCTGGTCTGCTCATGACGGTCACCGAGAGCGAGATGCTCGCCTTGATCGGTCACCGCTTCCCCGGTGGCCGGTACCGGGTCCAGCACTGGGAGAACTGGTTGCTCACGGACTGCACGGGTTCCGAACAACTGCCCGACGGTCTCGTGCATCCCATCGCTCTCTTCCACGCCCCGATCCTGGGTGCCCGAACCTCGATCACGGAGTTGTTCGAGCTGGGCCACGCCACGGGTGCCGGTTCCGTCGGCCTCGAGAGCTACGACTGGGAGTACCTCCAGCCGTTGAAGGAGGAGGTCGACTACCGCGTCGAGGGCGGCATCACCGAGGTCGAGCGGCGCACCACGCCCGAGGGTCAGATCTATGACGCGGTGGCCTTCACGATCGAACTGTTCGACGACGACAACGCGGTTGTCGCCCGAGTGACGAACCGCTGGCGCTTCAGGAGGCCGACCGCATGAACGTTCAAGTCAGAGATGATCTTCCCCCGTGGACGATGGCGAGCGTCGAGGCTGGCCGTATGCGGACCATGGCCGCGATCCTGCGCGACCCGTACCCGGTCCACTGGGACCGAGCGGGCAACGAGCGTCTGGGCTTCGGCGCGCGCGTCATCAACCAGGGTCCGCTGAACCTCAGCTACCTCGTGAACATGATCCACGCGTGGGCCGGACCGGGGAGCGTGCGCCGGCTCACCGTGGCCTTCGCCCGCCCGGTGCTCGACGAGGACTGTGTCACCGCCAGGGGCACCGTCCTCGCACTGGCCGATGTCGGAGGCGAGCGCCACGCGACGTGTGAGATCTGGCTCGATCGCGACGGCGAAAAGGTCGTCACGGGCACGGCAGTCGTCGCCGTGGCGTAGGCGGGACCGGGCCATGTCGCGATCTCGAGTCGCAAGGGTGCGCGGGTGACGGCAATTCGGGCCGTGTGTTTCGATGTGGGCGGCGTGATGACCCGTTCGGTCGGTGCCGTCTTTGTGCGGCAGGCGGCGGCCGCCGGGCTGGAGCCATCCACCGTCAAGGCGGCGATGTGGGCGACGTTTGCGTCGGAGGGCGACAGCGACGAGCCTGCTCATCGCCTCGAGCGCGGTGAGATCACCCTCGACGAGTTCTTCGCGCTGCTCGGGCCGCTCGAACCGACGGCTCGTGTGCTGATGGATCCGGCGTCGGACTACTTCGTCCCGGCGGCGTTCGAACCCCACGAGGGCATGCACGACTTCGCCCGCGAGGTCAGCGAGATGGGCTTGATGACGGCGCTCATTTCGAACGTCGTGGACGAGTGGGAGCCGTGCTGGGATGCGGTCGTACCGCCGCTGGAACTCTTCGACGCGGTCGTGTACTCGTGCCAGGTCGGCCTCCGTAAACCCAACCCGGCGATCTACCGGCTTGCCATGGAGTGCCTCGGCGTCGAGCCGCAGGAGACGCTCTTTCTCGACGACTTTCCCGCCATGGTGGATGCCGCCCGGGCTCTCGGCATGGTCGTCGTTCACGTGGAGGACCACGACGCGGCGATCGTCGAAGCCCGTCGCCTGATTTCACTCAGCCAGCGAACGCTGGCATGACCTCGTCGGCGA